>NZ_JADYXB010000014.1:0-115435 GCF_015864485.1 Pseudoalteromonas sp. SWN166 | reverse complement strand
GTATCAAGTAACCAATGACTAAGCATAAAAATACCCTCATAATCAAAAGATGATAAGGGTATTGTGAAGCAACCAAAAAATCGGTCAACCGATCAAAAATACCTTAACTGATCGGTGTTAGCTATTTAGCGGCATTATTATTTTGAGTTAATCTAAACTTGGTAATATTTGCTCACCAAACCATTCTGTTAGTAAGCGTTTTTCGTAATAAAATGATTCGTCGCGACCCATTTTAATTTTATCCATAAAGCCCATGTCTTTAAGCTCTACGTCACTACCTTTACTTAATACTGTACCGTCGTTATCGGTTAACGAATAATTTAGCTTAATGCGTGGAAAGTAAATCGGTTTTACTACACGAATTTCGTCCATACCGCCATAACGTACATCACCTGCTAAATCTAAATCAGTAAACTCTACATTTAATTTATAATCTTTTGGCAATTGCTCAGCTAATTTAGCCATATGTTTTTCAAAACTTGCCGCAATATTTTTATGATATGAGCTCTTAGTTTGGTTTGACGCTCGCACATCACGATAATCATTAAAGTCATGCCATTTAACAACAGACTCACCCGCATGGGCAAGTGCAGGCAATGCAATACACATTGTTGCTGCTATTTTTTTAACTAAATTCATATCTTTCTCCAAAGAGGTAGACCAATCACAAAAGTGTAGACTGGAGTAAACCTAGCATTAGCTATTACTAGACTCATTTTAGCACTTGTTTATTAACTATAACTTAATCTTAAGTATAAAGTGTTACTTGTACTGAGTAAAATATAATCAAAAGTGCTTGATTTACCGTTATTAAAAAAAGATGTTATTTAAACTATAGAAATTACAGATAAAGCATGTAAATCACCTCTATTTATGGTGAAATTAACTCAATTGATAAAAGGTACCCACGGAGCTTTCATGACTATTTTAGTAACCGGTGGCGCTGGCTATATTGGCTCGCACACTGTTTTAGAACTTTTACAGCAAGGTAACGATGTTGTTGTTATTGATAATTTAAGTAACTCATCACAAGAATCTCTTGCACGCGTAAAAAAAATCACAGGTAAAGAAGCTACTTTTTACCAAGGCGATATTCTCGATAAACCCTTTTTAGATTCAGTATTTGCAAAACACACGGTTGATAGTGTTATACATTTTGCGGGTTTAAAATCAGTGGGTGAGTCGGTTGCAAAGCCCGTTGAGTACTATCAAAACAATGTACAAGGTACACTTACGCTTGTTGATGCAATGCGCGACGCGGGTGTATTCAAGTTAGTATTTAGCTCGTCAGCCACGGTATACGGCGACCCTGCAAGCTTACCGATTAAAGAAGACTTCCCTGTAGGCGGTACTACTAACCCGTACGGCACATCTAAACTAATGGTTGAAATGATGCTACAAGATATCGCTAAATCAGATGAGCGCTTTGCGTTTGCTATTTTGCGTTACTTTAATCCAGTAGGTGCACATGAGTCGGGCTTAATTGGTGAAGATCCTAACGGTATCCCGAACAACCTTTTACCGTTTATTGCACAAGTAGCGGTCGGTAAATTAAAGCAACTCGCTGTATTTGGTGATGATTACGATACCATTGATGGCACAGGTGTACGCGACTATATACATGTAGTCGATTTAGCAATGGGTCATTTAAAAGCGCTTGATAAAATAGCCACTAGCACAGGCGCATTAGTTTATAACCTAGGTACTGGTAACGGTTACTCTGTACTGCAAATGGTTAATGCATTTATTAAAGCAAGCGATCAGGCTGTACCCTACCAGGTTTCCCCTCGTCGCCCTGGTGATATTGCAGCGTGTTATGCCGCACCAGAAAAAGCACTTAATGAACTTGGCTGGGAAGCAGTACGCGGTATCGATGAAATGATGCAAGATACATGGCGTTGGCAGTCAAATAACCCTAATGGTTATAAGGGTTAAGTAAAGCAAGTTTCAAACTTAAAGTAAGTGCGCGGTATAAAACCGCGCCTACAGAGTATTTTAAATACCGTGTTCAATTTTATTTATAGCGGTGTTGTAGGCGAAGAGCTTACTCACGCGAAAAGCGCAGCTTTTAATTACTTAAATATCCATCCCAAAAACTGCGTTTTTGAACGCCTGCAAGCAGCGCGTCTACAAGTGAATTAAACCACAGTGCTAGACTTTAGCTGTAGGCGGAGAGCTTGCTCACGCGAAAAGCGCAGCTTTTAATTACTTATATCTAATATCCAATATTTAATAACGAGTATCTTCGTTATGTCTGTGCCCACTGCCTTAGCAAGTTATGATAAACACCCGTTAACTGAATAATCTCTGGGCTATCTTCTACTTTGCTGCACAAACTTTGAATCGACATATCTAAATCAAATAACAAACCACGTTTTTCGTCGCTGTTTACCATGCTTTGTAACCAAAAAAATGAGGCTAATCTACGCCCACTCGTTACAGGCATTACACGATGTAAGCTCGTTGAAGGGTACAGCACCATACTGCCTGCTGGCAGCTTTACGCTATGTGAGCCATAAGTGTCTTCAATAACAAGTTCACCGCCCTCATAGTCTTCAGGGTCATTAATAAATAACGTCATTGATACATCTGTACGAATTTTTACAGGCGTACCCGGCACTTGCCTGATTGCATTATCTACATGCACACCAAACGATTGCCCGCCTTGATAACAGTTAAATAACGGAGGAAAAATTTTTGCGGGAAGTGCTGCCGACATAAACAAATTACTGCGCGCAAGTGCTGCCATAATAATGTCGCCAAGCTCTTGGCATTCAGGGCTATTTTCAGGTAGCTGTAAGTTATTTTTTGCTTTGGTTGATTGATGTCCTGCGGTAATACTGCCATCAGCCCACTGCGCTTTAAGCAAAACCTCATGACAATAAGCCACTTCTTCTTTCGTTAATAGCTCTGGAATTTTAACTAGCATGTGCGCCCTCTCACATTTTTATCAAATAATTAAGGGCAGAGTTAACTCTGCCCTTTTATGCCGTACTTATTTTACTCTTAGAAAGAGTAGCTCGCTGTTAAGCTAAACTTACGACCATCACCTGGTACAAAGTGCCCGCCACCTAGCTGATCAACGTAATCTTTATCACCTAAGTTTTCACCATTAAACTGCAGGCTCAAATCTTTTGATATGTCATACGCAACCATCAGGTCAAAAATAGTATAACCTGGCGCTCGAGAGCGTGTTGCAGTAGTACCGTTGTAACGCTCACCTACATATTGCGCACCTAAACCAAACGATAACTTATCCGACATATCGTATGTAGTCCAAACACTTGCGCTATTTTTAGGCGTACGTGCAAGTTCGTTACCAATTTGAGTTGCGTCGTCGCCTAATGCTTTAGTTACTTCGCTATCTTGGTAAGTGTATGAAGCAATTACAGTCCACTCTTTAGTAATTAAGCCTGTCGCTGAAAGCTCTAAACCTTGTACGCGCTGTTCACCACCGAGTATTTCGTCTCTTGAGCTATCTGCAAAAGGGTCATCAGTACGGGCATTGGTTTTTTCAGTGCGAAATAGTGCCGCATTAGTTTGCAGGCGCCCATCCATTAAGCTCCACTTAGTTCCTAGCTCGTAGCTGCGGCTTTCTTCTGCATCTAAATCAGCTGCATTTGAACGTGTAGATACCGTTAGCCCTTCAGCAGATGGGTTAAATGAATTACCCGCGCCTAAATATATACTGCCGTTATCGGCTGGTTTATAAACTACAGCCGCATTCCAACTAAATAAGTCATCACTTGTAGAAATTAAAGCGCTTGGGTCATTATAATCGTTGTGATAATCCGTAGTGAAGCTATCAAAACGAATGCCGCCCGTTACTTCCCATTGTTTATTAAGTGTTACTGTATCAAATGCATAAATAGCTTGGTTTTTAGCTTTAGCTTCAATACTTCTACCGTCACGACCATATACACCGGTAAATGCAATTGTTGCATCAGGGTTGTATAAGTCATTGCGTATTTCGTCTTCAATTAGGTTATCAGGCGTAGTTGCAACAAAGTTATGGCGTGTAAACGTTTCATTTGCAAGCTCAACACCCACTACAACATCGTGAGTAAAGCCAGCAAATTCATAGTTACCAATTAAATCAACTTGAAGTGCAGCAAGTGAATTTTCTGTATCACGTGTTTTTTCATCTGCAAAGGTAATGTCAGTGTCTGTTGTAACAGAGAAGTAACGCGGTGCAGTTGTTACTGATTCACGTTTTACTTTACCTAAACGACCTTGAACACGTAACGTAGTATTTTGAGAAAAATCATACTCATAACGAGCTGTTGTTGAGTAGGCTTCAATATCTTCGTAATCACGATAAATATTACCGTAAAAATTATCAAAATCGACAGGAGAAGGTGAGCGCGCGCTATCTGCAAGTTCAGCTACTGGCGTATCACTGTAAACCCACGGAATGCCGTAATCTGGTAAATTGTCTTGGCGTTGATACTCTAGGTTTAAATCAAAACGGCTGTTTGTACCAAGCCCTGTTGCAAATGCAAACGCAACAGCATTTGTTTCGTTTTCAATATGGTCACGACCTGCAACATCACCTTTATCAGTAAGAAGGTTTATACGTAGTGCGCTTGTGTCGTTTACTTGAATGTTAGTATCAAAACGACCACGGTAATCGTTTTCTGTGCCTAAACGTAGCGAAACGTCGTTAAAGCTGTCTAACTTCGCCTTTTTACTTTCTAAATTAACACTACCACCTGTTGCGCCACGACCAGAAACTGCTGAGCCTGGGCCTTTTGCAACTTCAACGGCTTCAATGTTGTAAATATCACGTGTGTAACCTGCAACATCACGAATACCATCAACAAAAATATCATTTGTTGCACTAAAACCACGAATCGACATGCTATCGCCAGTAGGTGAGCCACCCTCACCTGCAGCTAAAGAAATACCAGACACATTGCGTAAAGCATCACGTAAGCTATCTACGTTTCTATCTTTCATTACCGCTTGGTTAATTACCGTTACAGTTTTAGCTGTATCGAGTAACGGTTGAGTGTATTTATGCGACGTTGATTTTTCAACAACATAGCTAGACTCTGTTTTAGTTTCTGCTTTAGTTACCGATAGTTCTTGAACATCCTGTGCACTTGCCCAAGTTGAAAGCGTTGCCGTAACAACCGCTGCAATTGGCTTTATGTAGGCATTTCCTTTATTCGATGGCTTACTCATGGTTACTCCGTAGTTTTTATTAAGCACTTAACTATTGTTAATTTAAGGTACATATTTAATTTCGGCGAAATCCTACCACCCAAACAACGCAATGTAAACGATAACTGTTATCAATTGCATTGTTATGTAAATTCCTATATTGTATACACACTCAAAAATTAACAGTAATTACGTCCTTGTAATTGCTTGTCGTAACTTTCAGGATTGTTGTTAAGTAATGCGAAGCTTAATTAAACCAATTAGCGTAGTTATCGCGCTTTGTAGCACTATGGCAGTAAAAGCCGACACTGTTAGTGAGCTAGAACAACTCGTTAATAAATGGCTACAAATAGAAAATCAAAACACAGAATTAAATACTCATTGGCTTGAACAAAAAAGCAGCATGGAGCAAACCTTAACGCTTCTAAATGCTGAGCAGCAGCAACTTAGCGAGCTTAATCAGCGTAGAAAAAAAAGCACCAGTGAGCTTGCCCAAAAACGCGAACAGCTTGTTACTCAGCAATCAGAACTTGAAAATGATCAACAGCAATTAAATGATCAACTAGCGCGTATTTCTCAGCAATTACTTTCATTACAAGTGCAACTCCCCCCGCCACTTTTAAGTAGTTGGAAAAACACCGGTGATTTAAGCGATTCAAAACTCAGTACAACTGACAAATTGCAAACAGCCCTAAAAATGCTGACGTTACTTAGTGATTTTCAACAACGTATTTCTATTCACGAAATGGCTATTAAGCATCCTGATGGGCAAGAAGTGTGGGTAAAGCAGCTTTATTTAGGTGCAGCACAAGCATGGTTTGTAAGCGAAGATTTAAGTTACGTAGGTATTGGTTTTCCAAGTGACTTAGGTTGGCAGTGGGAATTTGACCCAAGCATTAATGCTGAGCAAGTTGCACTGGGTATTGCTGTACAGCAAAAAAAGCGCGCTGCTGATTGGGTAACACTCCCAATATTAAGTTATGTAAATAAAAACCAGCAAGGGGCTAAATAATGGCTACTAACAGCATAATTGCAGTATTTAGCGCCACGGTTTTACTTTTTAGCGCAAATGTTTCTTTTGCAGCCAGCAGTGATGATGCTAAACAAAGTATTTTAAGTGATATTAAAACAGCGCAACGTACTCTAAATAAAACTCAAAATAGTATTTCAAAAGAGCAAGCTACCCTTGCAAAGCAAATTTTTACCAAGCAGCAATCGCTCAGTAAATTGCGCGAACAAGCAGCCGTTAATCGCCGCCTAGCTGACGAAAACACATTAAGTCTCGATCAGTTACAAACCCGATTAGATACTTGGCAACAGCAACAGCAATATCAATTAAACTTACTTAGCCGTTTTGTGCGCCAAAATACCAGCAATAGTGCTAGCAGTAACGAGTCGACTAATAACCAAAACGAGTTATTAAGCCGCGTTATATCGCAAATTAATAATCAAGAGCAGGCACTTTATCCACAGTTTAAAAAACAATCGGTTGTGCTAAGTAATGGCGAATTAAGCCAAGCTAATACCCTACAAGTAGGGCCTGTTGCATGGTTTAGTACGCAAACACCTAAACTTATGGGTTTATTAAATTTGGATGATGAATCTAATGCATTAAAGGTAGCGTTAGTACAATCAGCAAGTGACGATAACCCACTCGATAATACTTTAAAGCAAAACGGTGTAGGCTCAACATTACTTACTTTTGATCCTAGTTTAACGCACTTAGTAACTAGCCAAGCCCAACAAGAAAGTCCGCTTGAACACTTAGAAAAAGGCGGTTTATGGGCTATCCCTATTATTTTATTTGCCTGCTTTGCACTAACCATTGCGCTATTAAAAGCCGCGCAACTACTGCGTTTAAGTAAAATTAAAATGCACTCTCAAATGCAATTACAGCAATTTTTTAAAGCTGAAAATAGCAGTGAATTTGCAGGCATGCAGCAGCAGTTATTTAACTTAACGCTGCAAAGCGAAAAAGGCCAAGTACGAGACGATCAATTATTTAATCAGTTAATTCACGATAAGCATAAACTCGATAACTTTATTGGCGCTATTGCCGTTACAGCTGCAGTAGCTCCACTACTTGGCTTGTTAGGTACTGTTAGCGGCATGATCGAAACATTTAAAATGATGACATTGTTTGGCTCAGGTGACCCAGAAGTTGTATCGGGCGGTATCGCACAAGCACTTATAACAACTGAATTAGGTTTAGTCGTTGCCATACCAGCTCTGGTATTAAATGCACTGCTATCGCGTAAAGCAAAAGCGTACTACAGCCAACTCGAAGGCTTTGCATTACAGCTAAGTCAACTAGAAAAAGGAGAAACCAATGTTTGAAAAAATCGTTAGTAACCCTATTTGCTGGTGTATTCTTTTACTCGCTTTATTTGTATACCAGTTAATTTTTCATGACTTACTACACCTTAAACAATACCAAGCGCAGCGCAAAGGCTACTGGCAAGAGGTTAGCTCTATTTTAACGGCTGCTCTTCCGCTACTTGGTTTATTAGGTACCATTGTTGGTTTGCTTGATACATTTAAAGTAATGGCGCTGGGCCATAACGAGTTAATGAGTGATGCCATTGGTGATGCATTACTAACAACTCAATTGGGCCTTGTGTGCGCTATTCCCGCGTGGTTAATGCAAGCTTACTTAGCGTATTCGCAGCGTAACCCTAAATTACATACGTTAAGTAAACAGTTAGGGTAACACTATGCAATCACGTTTAAAGCACAAGCTAGAGCAAGAAGCGGGGCAACATATCGATATGTCGCCACTACTTGATGTGGTATTTATATTGCTAATATTTTTTATTGTTACAACTGTATTTGTACGCGAAAGCGGCGTTGAAGTTGATAAACCACAAGCCGTATCGGCCAGCCGTCTTGAGCAACAAGTTATATTTTTAGCTATAACCGACTCTCAACAAGTATTTTTTGATGGTAGCCAAATTGGTGTTGCTGGCGTGCGTAGTAGTGTCGAGCAAATGCTAAAACAGCAACAACGCCCTGTGGTTATTCAAGCTGATAAAACAGTACCTACAGAATTACTTGTTCAAGTAATTGACGAAGCAAAGCTGGCAGGCGCGGCGCAAGTTAACTTAGCGACCAAGCAATAATATGCACACGATTGACTCGCTTCAAAAAACAAAAAACAATCGCCATCCACTTTTTGCATTTGGCCTTAGCCTCATTGTGCTTAGTGCTGCATTACTACTTTTATGGCTTGGGCAACTTGCCGAACACCATATGCAAGACAAAGTGCTTGTACGTGAGATTGCCATGGTGGCACTGCCACCTCCTCCTGCGCCATCAATATCGCAACAGCAAACAAGTGAGCCAATGCAAAGCTTAACGGTAGAAGGGGCTGGCGCGTCTATTCAAGCCGTTAAAATTAAGATAAACAGCAATTTAAGTATTGTAAAACCCGATACACCTAGCGTAAAAGTAAGCGCGCCACAATGGCAATCAATGAGTGTAAATTGGGATGCGTTTAGCTTAAATCAACTCGATGGCCTCCCCACTTTACTTACACCTGTTAAAGCCGTTTTACCAAAAAGCTTAACCCGCCGAGGTGTTGATGTATTTACTGTAAAACTCGATGTATTTATTGATGAAAGTGGCAAGTTAAGTTTAATTGAGGTAGTACAAAATCCATATCCTGAACTTAAACCAGCTATCGACAAAATTATTAAACAAAGCCGCTTTAGTGCACCTAAAAAAGAAGGTGAAACAGTACGCGCTCGCTTTATTTGGCCAATCGAATTTAAACCTTAAGCCTATAAAAATGAAAAATATGAATATATTTAAAACGCTAAAACCATTAACTTCCGCACTGTTGACGACTGTAATGTGCTCATTAACTTTATTAAGTGCAGGTAACGTACATGCAAGCGCTGCCAGTGATACTAATGCGCCACTAAAAGTAACGTTATCGCCTAGCGATCCAACATGGCAGTTGGCTATAAATAATAAATTACTAGGCCCTACAGAGGTCCTTATTGAGCCGACCGAGCGCGGTTTTGCTCGCCAAGTGCAGCCACTCCTACAAGCCAGTAATTACAGTGAAGTTGCTGCGCTATTTAAAGGCCGTGATATAAGCGAAGATAGCACTGCTTTAAACTTATTACGTGCACAAGTTTTGCTTTCAACAAAAGACTTTAATAACGCTGAACGAGCCTACCTAGCGTGTTTAAAAGCCTCACCTGATTTAGTAAAAGCACACCAAGGTTTGAGCCTTTTATACATGCAACAAGCAAAGTATGACAAAGCGCAAACACACTTAGTTCACAGTATTGAACTTGGCCAAGCTGACGCACAAAGTTATGCGCAACTTGCTTATATACACGTACAGCACAACCAACCTTGGAGCGCTGTAGCGGCGTACCGCCAAGCACTTATGCTAGCGCCAGAAACAAGCCAATACCAACAAGGGTTGTTATTTGCGTTAATTGAATCGGGTGATTTAAATCAGGCAAATGCATTACTTAAAGAGTTACTTAATAAAACCCCCGATAAAGCTGAACTTTGGTTGCAACGTGCGCAAATAGCACTACAGCTAGATCAAAAAAAGCAAGCGCTTGCTGCTATTGAAGTGGCCTTAAAACTCAACCCTAAAGATACCAGTAACCAGCTGCTTGCTGCGCAATTACATTTAAGCGAAGGCAGTAGTAAACGTGCAGTTAGCTTATTAAAGCAAGGTTTAAAACACGCCACTAAACAGCAGCAAGTTGAGATTATTAATACCACGATGCAAACTTTAGGCTGGCTTGTATCTCAGCAAAAATGGGATTTAGCTAAAGAGCTAATAGGCAGTGCAAAAAGATTAACTAAACAGCTACCCCATGACGAACAAGCGCAGTTTTCTGTATACAGTGCACAACTTGCTATGCAGCAAGGTAATACTACGCGCGCTCTTAAAAGCTTAAATAATGCACTTAAAATAAACCCGAATTTAGGTGATGCCCTACTTAGTTTAGCGAGTATTTATCGTGATAAAAATCAGCTTACGCAAGCTAGGTTAATGTATGTACGCGCGCAGGCTCTGCCTGACTATCAACTATCTGCATGGCTAGGATTATCGCAAATAGCGATTGATTCTAAAGACTACTCGAGCGCGTTAAAACATCTTAGAAAAGCGTTGCAAGCAAACCCACAACGCCAAGATTTAATAACCAATATTCGCGCCCTTGAGAATATAGTGCGCCAAGAAGGATAAGTTTATAGGTTTTACGTGAGCAAGCTAAACGCCTACCGCCAAGGTGTAGCTGTGGGGTTAACTTGTAGCGTGTAAAAACGCAGTTTTTAAAATGGCTTAATAATTAGAAGCTGCGCTTCTCTCATGAGCAAGCACATCTACAATATATCAAACCAAAGCGTTACCAATTTTGCATTTCGACTATGCGCGATTGCGTGCGTGCATATTCAAAGCTCAACTTTTTACCTTTATACAAATGTTCAATGTCGGTTTGAGCATTTATCACCAGTAATTTATGGCAATCGTAAAACTCATCTACTAAGGCAATAAAGCGACGTGCTTCGTCGTCAAAGGTGTGCTCATCAAGCGTTTGTTTTTCACGCTGATAACTATCTTCTATACCGTGTACAATAACTTTACCCGTTGCTTTAACCCCCATTTGCGGCACGTTCGATACATATAACACATCAAATTGCGTTGCTAAAAACATATAATCGTTAGCACTACGAGGGCCTGAGCATAGCGCCATAAAATCAATCATCAATGCGTTATCGGCTTTTAATAAATAAGGTAAATCGCGGCCATGCACGCTAATTGTATTTCTATATGTTACCTCTGTATAAGAAGTTAAAAACTCATTTTCAAAATCGTGATTTGATAAATTAATAAAATAGTGACGGCTGTTTTTACCATATCTAAAGCGGTGATCCTCCTCCCCTGCTACGTTAATTATATGGCAATGGCTATTAATTAAATCGATGGTAGGTAAAAATCTCGTTCGTTGCAGGCCGTTGTAATAAAGTTGCTCTGGCTTTGCGTTCGATGTGGCCACCAGCACAACACCTTGTTCAAACAAGGCATTGAACAATCTCGCCATAATCATGGCATCGCCAATGTCGCTCACAAAAAACTCGTCAAAACACAGTATGCGGATGTTTTTAGCCCACTGTTTTGCAATCAAAATTAATGGATTTTTTTGACCTTGTAGCTGCGAAAGTTGGGCATGCACCTGCGCTATAAAATGATGAAAATGCAGCCGCTGCTTTTGCTCAGTAGGTAGGTTTTTATAAAATAAATCCATCAACATTGATTTACCACGCCCTACTGGTCCATATAAATATACACCTTTTATTAAAGGCGCTTTTTGCCACCATGATGTGTGAGCTTGAAGTTGCTCGCTTAATGTATTTAAAGCCTCCACTGCATTTTGCTGCGCAGCATCAAAACATAGTTCACCCGAGTTTATTTTTGCTTGGTAAAGGCTTAAAATTTGTGTGCTGTGCACTGTCATGGTATTTCACTATCGGCTATAATCGCGCCCATTGTAGCCGACTAAAAATGTGAACCAAAATGAAATTCCCTTGCCGCTTAGATAAATTTATTAGCCACTTAGCTGAAATACCGCGTACCCAAGCTCGCGCGAGTATTAAGCGAAAAGAAGTAAGCGTTAATGGTGAAGTAATCACATCACATAATTTTCAGCTAGCCCAGCAAGATGAAGTACTATACCAAGGTACACCTTTGGTATTTTTAGGTAAGCGTTATTACATGCTAAACAAACCTGTTGGCTATGTATGTGCTAACAGTGACGAGCTACATAAAACTGTTTTTGACTTACTTGATGAGCCAAATATGAGTGACTTTCACGTGGCAGGTCGCCTTGATATAGACACTACAGGCTTAGTCATTATTACTAATGATGGCGATTGGTCACATAAAATTACGTCACCTAAAAGCAATAAATTTAAAACCTACCTAGTCGAAACCCAAGAACCTATTACCGATGAAGCACTTGAGCAACTGCGTACAGGTGTCATGCTGCACAACGAAAAAGATTTAACTCGCCCAGCTATAGCCGAAAAGCTTGCTAATTACGGCCTGCGTTTATCAATAAGTGAAGGTAAGTATCATCAAGTTAAGCGTATGCTTTACGCGGTAGATAACAAAGTAGTTGAGTTACATCGCGAGCAGATTGCCGGTATTACTCTAGATGAAAACTTGGCTAGCGGTGAATATCGCCTATTAACAGCGCAAGAAATCAAACTATAAAAGCCCTTTAAGAGAGCCTAAGTTTGGATTATTAGTTAAAACAATATAGCCAAACTTTTACTTGAGCCTTTTAACTTGCTCCACTAAAATAGCGCCCTTCAAAATTACTAAGGTCGGCCGTGTTAGTTAACTACAACCCCCCTATGAGTCCGTATTTAACAATACTTTTTCAGGATGACGACTTACTGATAGTTAATAAACCAAGTGAGTTATTAACTGTCCCAGGTAAAGATCCTAAACATGCCGACAGCTTAATTAATCGTGTTAATCGTGTTTTTCCAACAGCAAGAATAGTGCACCGCTTAGATATGGCGACTTCTGGCATACTGTGCCTTGCCATGAATAAAGCAGCGCACAGACATTTAAGTATGCAGTTTCAAGAGCGCGAAACAGCTAAACGTTACATAGCACGTGTATACGGACAACTTGAAGCTGAAACAGGATCAGTAGATTTACCCCTTATTTGTGATTGGCCTAATCGCCCAAAACAAATGGTTGATCACGACAGAGGTAAACCTTCGCTTACGCATTTCAAAATACTTGAGCGTGAAGACAATGCAACCCGTGTGGAGCTAACGCCTATCACTGGTCGCTCGCATCAGTTACGTGTACATATGCTAAGCCTGGGTCATCCTATTTTAGGTGATAGACTTTACGCCCACAAAGAGGCACTTGCTGCCGCTCCTCGCTTACAATTACATGCACAAATGCTGCAATTAAAGCACCCTGTAACTGAGCAAGTACTTACTTTTGAAGCTAAATTGGAGTTTTAATCGGCTCTAATTTACTAATTAATTGATCCTAAACTTTTAGCTAACGTTGCCGATACCTAATTTATAGTCATTAGTTAGGTTTATTATGGTGTTTACACGGTTTTTAAAAGGGGCTTTTTATATACAGCTCAGCTGTGCGTTACTTTTGGCTAACCCTATCAGCGCGGCAGAACATATTAACCCTCCAACTTTTTCAAGTATTGAAAATAGCGACATTGAGCGACTACTTCCAAGCGATGAAATAAAGCCTATATTAGCTGGCGAAACAGAATTTTTAAGCCTTTACAGCGAGTATATGAGTAGCGACTTGAGAGGGGTTGTATTACTTATACCCGACTGGCACTCTACCCCAACAAACAACTCAGGTATGAGTTACTTACGTAAAGAGCTTAATAACTTAGGTTACAGCACCTACGCAATGACAGTGCCCGACATTGATTGGCAAGCTAGTAAAATGGCAAAAACAACGCCAAATGAGGCTGAAGTTGCGCCTAGCAAAACCGAGGAGCCTGCATCACCCGACACCACAACAGACGCGCAACCGCAGCCTGAAAAAATAAAAGATGAGCCTCATTACGTTAATGCAATTGAAAAAGTAACCGATGACATACTTGATAACTATAAAATAAATCTCATTTCTCGCTTTAATGCGCTGTATCAAACTGCTATGGAAGATTCGAGTAATATAGTGGTTATTGCACAAGGCACGAGTGCTGGCGTGTTGTTGGAGTACTATGCAGATTTTCCGGATGAGAGACTGGATGCGTTTATAAGTTTAAGTAGTTACCTGCCTAACACAAAGCGTAACGAAAGCTTGAGCCAAACAGCATCACTTGTTACACCCGCCTTGCTTGATATTTACTATGCAAATGACAGCACAGACATTTTAATGAGCCTTAAAAGCCGTCAGCGCTGGGTTAACCGAAATGCAAAGTTTGACTACCGCCAACGCCAGTTGTTTGGCCTGCGCGATCAACCCGATCAACACGCACGCCTAACAAAAGAAATAGACGGCTTTTTACGCCGACTTTTTTAAATACTCATAAGCAGCTTGAATATCTTGGCTCTTTTTAACAGCCAATTCCATCATGTGTTTTGGTAAACCTTGCGACACTAATTTATCTGGGTGATGTTGCGACATAAGTTTACGGTACGCTACTTTTATATCACGCTGCGTTGCATCGCTATTTAGCCCTAATAATGCCAATGCTTGCGCACGGTCCATATTATTATTTGGCGGTACATGATGGCCAGAGCCCTCACGATAACTACTACTTTGACCTTGATTTTGTTGCTGCTGATTAAAACGCTGTTGTTGCTTTCTAAAGTTAAACTCAGCTTGGTAACGTTTTAATACAAATGCAAAATGTGTTTTAGAAATGCCTAGCTGTTTACTTACTTCTGCTAATAATTGCTTTTCTTGCTCGGCTAACACTCCATCAGAAAATGCCATCTGAATTTGTATTTCTAAAAATAACTGTATTAGGTCGTTTCGTTTAGCAAAGCGCTCTTTAAAATCGTGTACTGTTTCTTTAAGTGAAAAGTCGCTCTCTTTACCTGACTGAAATGCATGTTGTGCTTCACGGCGCTCTTCGCCTTTTAAGCCCATTTCGTCCATAAACAAGTTAGCCGCTTTTATATGTACTTCGCTGACTCGACCGTTCGATTTGGCAATATGCCCCATTACCGCAAAGCAGCTTGAAAAGAATAAAGCTTGGCGTTCGTGAACATCGTCACCACTAAATAAACTAGAAAAGCCGCCCGCTTTATCAAAGTTATTTTTTAAGCTTTTATCAAATAAATGACCTAGGTATAAACCTAAAATGGCACCAAATATTTTGCCAAACATAAAGCCAAAACAAAAACCGAGAATTTTTCCCCACATTTATAATACTGCCTTCTTAAAAATTGAGTTATTACGCCCCAAGACGCGTGTTTAATTGATTTAAACGCTCTGGTGTACCAATATCATCCCACTGCCCTATATAGAGCTCAGTAGAGACTAAATGTTCACTTAGCTTTTCACGTAAAATAGGCCCTAAAGGGCGAATACCTTGCGTTAATCCTTTAAAAAAATCAGCCTGATACCGGCCAATCCCTGAAAATGTATATTTTTGGCTCTCGGCCGATAAATGGCTCAATGCAAAGTCGCCATCTGGATTGTGTGGCGGGTTTTCTATCAGCACTATGTGCGCCTCACCGGACTGTAAATGCAATTGCATAAGCGCACTTACATCATAATCGGTGTATACATCACCATTTATAACAATGAACGAGTCGCCTAGCAGTGGTAACGCTTCAATTATACCACCGGCAGTTTCAAGGCCACCTTCAACTTCTTGGCTGTAAAGTATGTTTACACCAAATTGGCTGCCATCTTTAAAGTAGTCTTTTATTTTATCACCTTGCCACGCAAGGTTTATTACAATATCGGTAATGCCGGCAGCTTTAAGATTATTTATATGGTGCTCAATAAGTGGTTTTTCTGCCACTTTTAACATTGGCTTGGGCATATTTTGCGTTAGCGGCATCATTCTCTGCCCGCGCCCTGCAGCTAAAATCATCGCTTTCATGAGCGCTCCTTTGCTAATTTTTCAGTTACTTTTGGCACTATGGTATTTTTAGTCCACTCACTTAATGCTTTAAGCTCTGGGTAATTTGCCGCTACTTCAATAATGTAATCAAGAGTTGGTAAAATATTATCTAAATAACCTGTTTTACCATCGCGTAAATATAATCGACAAAATATACCCGCCGCTTTTAAGTGGCGCTGTAATCCAGTTAAATCAAACCAATATTTAAACTCATCAAATGAAGTGTTAACCATTAAGTTTTGAGCTGTAAATTCTTGATAAGCAAAATCAAGCAAGCTTGTTAACTCTTTTTGAGGCAGTTTAAAATAGCAATCGCGCAGTAGCGATACTAAATCGTAGCAAAGCGGTCCGCGTACAGCATCTTGATAATCTATAATTGCCCACTGGCCGTTACTATTCATAATATTACGGCTATGGTAATCGCGATGAACGGTAACAGTGGGTTGCTCAAGCATGGCCTGTATTAATAGCGTTGAACTTGTTTGCCACATTACGTTTTGCTCTGCGCTTAGTGGCTCATTAATAAAGTCACTCACTAACCACTGGCTAAATATATCTAGCTCTAGCTTTATAAAAT
The DNA here is from genome assembly GCF_015864485.1 of Pseudoalteromonas sp. SWN166. Classification (NCBI taxonomy): domain Bacteria; kingdom Pseudomonadati; phylum Pseudomonadota; class Gammaproteobacteria; order Alteromonadales; family Pseudoalteromonadaceae; genus Pseudoalteromonas; species Pseudoalteromonas sp. SWN166. The sequence continues at coordinate 99,079 of NZ_JADYXB010000014.1, read as the reverse complement.
CTTCGTTATACGTTTGCATAGCAGAAGCTGGCGGCGTTTTAGCCCATTGAGCGCTTAAACTAATTAATGCTTGATAGTGCTCGGTGCGGTTTGCATCATCAAGCATGTCAGCTAGGTGCGTACAGCCTAAATCGCTGAGAATAAAAAAGCCCTGTTTCTCATCACTTGCAATAATAGTGGGAAGTAAAAAACCTTGCTCAGTAAACACCTTATTTAATGAGATATAAGGGTCGTTATTCACTTTTTTTGGTTCAGAGTCCATCACTATTAAATGCTTATTATCGTGATTTAAACGGTAATAACGGCGAAAACTCGCATCACCCGTGATCGCGTTTAAAGTATGCGACTTAGCATTAAGGTGTGAGTTTATAAATTGTTGTAAATTCTCAAAGCGTGTCATTTTATAAGATATCTATTTTTATAGGTCAATTACTGTAATTGCCATTATTTTCCTTTATTATGTGTATATTATATTAAACACACAGTATTAAGGTCGATAAATGAGCAAAACCTGGGGCATATTGATGCTAAGCGTTGTTAGCGCACCATCGCTTGCCGAAACTGAATTGGCACACAACCTTTGTGGCATTTCAATGCAAACCAGAGCTTGGCAACCACTTGAAGGCCTTAACCTTGGTGAAGTTGATATTCAAGCTGATGATGTTGAGCTACTTGGCACTCAAAGCGCTGAATTTACCGGCAATGTTGATATTAACACCCTTAAGATGAGTTTGTCCGCACAAACTGCGTTGATAGACAAACAGCGTGGTTTATTAAATGCAACGGGGCCAATTACTTATCAAGATTACGTAAGTAAAGTAAACAGCGCCGGATTAAATGCCGATTTAAATAATTCAGAAGTTAGTTTGTTAGGCGCCGACTACAGCCTAACCGAGCAACAAGGTAAAGGCGGCGCTGAAAAGCTCACTGTTAATCAGTCTGGCCTATTACTCATGAATGCAAGCTTTACTACTTGCCCAAGTGATACCCCTGTATGGGAAATTGAAGCTGACGAAATAAACCTTTCTCGCGAAGAAGGCTGGGGCGAAACATATAACGCGGTATTACGCATTCTAGATACACCTGTTTTATATTTGCCTTATTTTACATTTCCGCTGGATGAACGCCGTAAATCGGGGTTACTTACCCCCACTATTTCAAGCTCTGATAAATACGGTCTTGAAACAATTACGCCGTACTATTTAAATATTGCGCCTAATTTTGATGCCACAATTACGCCTCGTTATATGTCTAACAAAGGGCTGCAACTGCAAACCGAATTTAGATACCTAACAGAGCAGCATGAAGGCTTAGTAGGAATTGAGTATTTAGATAGTGATGATTCTGAGCCAGATTTAAATGAACGCTACATGTTTCATTGGCAACAACAAAGCTACCTAGGTGAAAACTGGCGCGCAAATGTTGATATAACCAATGTGAGCGATGATAACTACATCACCGACTTAACTTCAAACTACGCAAGTAAAACCGATACTCAGTTATATCGTACCGGCTCACTTACGCATTTAGGTGATACATGGCGCACCGATATTAAAGTACAAAACTTTGAAGTACTGGGCGATCACTTAGAGTCATACACTGCTTTGCCGCAAATTAACTTTACGCAAACCGCCCCATGGCGTTTTGATAACTTTGACTTTAGTGTGTCAGGCGAAATCAGTCATTTTACTAATGATTCATCTGAAGTGGCCATAGACAACGCAACTCGTGTACACATAGAACCTAAAGCGCGCTACAACTATGCTAATCATGCATGGTCTTTTTTATCTGAAGTGAGCTTATTACAAACTAATTATAAACAAAGCGGAAACTTAACCGGCACGCAATATAGCGATACCGTATCGCGTACTATCCCTAAAGTACGTTTGTACTCTCAGCTTAATTTTGAGCGTGATGCATCTTACTTTTTTGAAGATGGTATACAAACGTTAGAGCCTCAAATTCAATATTTATATACACCTAATAAAGATCAGTCAGATATTGGCTTGTTTGATACAACCAAGCTACAAGACGATTATTATGGTTTATTTAGAGACGTGCGTTTTTCGGGCGTTGACCGCATAGCCGCAGCGAATCAATTTACTTTAGGTGCTACAACGCGCTTATTTGATAAAAAACAAGAAGAAGTGTTTAACTTTAGTGCCGGCCAAATATTTTATTTAAGTGACGATGCAAAGCCAACAGAGCAAGGCTTAAACTCAGACACTAATTATAATGCACTATTTGCAGCTCAAACCATGTTACATTGGCACCGCCGTTGGTACCTCGCAGGAGGTATTCAATACGATACAGATGGCAAGCAAATGGTACAGTCAAATGTAACGCTTGATTATAAAGGTGATAATAATCAGGTAGTACAATTGAACCATCGCTATGCAAATGATGTCTCAGGAAATACAATCGAGCAAGCAGGTGTATTTACGAGTATTCCTATTAGCGACGAATGGCAATTCATTGCGAGTTACCATCGAGATCTTGAAAACAACAGAAGTATCGAAGTATTGAGCGGATTTCAGTATGAATCATGCTGTTGGGCTATCCAAATTACTGGGCACCGCCAAATTGAAACTGACTTAAATCAGTCAATAGGCCAAGAACAAGCAACTTTTGATTCAGGTATTAGTTTGAATTTTGTATTAAAAGGACTTGGCAGTAAAAGCCGTTATGATGCACAAAAATTATTACAACAAGGTATTTTTGGCTATCGTAGACCGTATTTTCTTAGTAACTAGTATCACAACAGTACTATCAGCAAGAGTAGTAAACAGAATATGAATTTAAAAAAATTATTAACATCAGCAGTTTTAAGTGTCAGCCTTTGTCAAAGTGCAATGGCTGCACCAGTCGTAATAGATAAAGTGATTGGCGTTGTAAACGAAGGCGTCATTTTAAAAAGCGAAGTAGACACCATTATTAACCGTGTTAAAAAGCAAGCCGAAGAACAAGGCCAGCAATTACCAAAAGACGAAACTCTTCGTGTGCAAGCAGTTGAGCGTTTAGTAAATCAAGCGCTTATGATGCAAATGGCTGAGCGTATGGGGTTACAAATCTCAGATAGCCAACTAGATCAAACTCTCGCTAATATGGCAAAAGAGCAAGGCGGTACCATTGCCGACTTACGCCGCACTATTGAAGGCGCCGGTGAAAGCTTTCAAAGCTACCGTGAAGAAATTCGTAAAGAGATCACAACACAGCAAGTAACACGTGCCAGTGTTGATCGCCGTATTTATATTAGTGAGCAAGAAGTTGATAACCTTTTAAAAATAATGGAAACCCAAGGTCAAAGTGCTGAAGAGTACGACATTGGCCATATTTTAATAGATATCCCTAACGATGCGAACGCTGACGAAATTGCTGGCGCAAAAACACGTGCAGATAAAGTTATTGAGCTATTAAACGATGGCCAAGAGTTTAAGCGTATTGCTATTTCATCATCAAGCGGCTCTAAAGCACTTGAAGGTGGCCAACTTGGTTACATGGGCATTAACGAAATGCCTTCACTTTTTGCTGAAGCAGTAAAAGGCCAAAAGAAAGGCGCTATTGTAGGCCCGCTTCGCTCTGGTGCTGGTTTTCATATCATTAAAGTACAAGACGTTCGTGGTTTACAAATTGTAGAAACAACTGAAGTACGTTCACGCCATATACTTATTAAGCCTTCAATTATTTTAAGCGAAGAAAAAGCACGATCAATGCTTGCTGGTTTTGCAAAAGATTTACGCGCAGGTACCGCTGACTTTGGCGAACTAGCTAAAGAATATTCAGAAGATCCAGGCTCTGCACTTAAAGGTGGCGAGTACGATTGGACAGATCCAACTACCTACGTACCAGCGTTTAAAGATACATTGCTGTCTCTTAAGCAAGACGAAATAAGCGAACCGTTTAGAACACAGTTTGGTTGGCATATTGTGCAGTTACTTGGTAAACGTGTAGCTGATAAAACTGAGCTAGCTAAACGTAACCGTGCTCATGGCATGTTGTTTAACCGTAAATTTAAGGAAGAAAGTTTTAACTGGCAGCAAGAAATGCGCGAGCAAGCTCACGTTGAAATTTTCCCTATAGACCAATAAATATGACCTTAAGAATTGCGATTACACCGGGTGAACCAGCCGGTATTGGCCCAGATTTGCTACTCACGCTTGCTCAGCAAGCGTGGGATGTTCAACTTATAGCGATTGCCGATGGCAAGCTATTAAAAGAGCGTGCAAAACATTTAGGCCTAACAATAAACTTAATTAAATTTGATGATAATGCACCCGCTATCGCAGCACCTGCTGGCAGCCTGTATATTCACCAAGTTGATTTAGGTACTGATGTAGAGCTTGGCGTACTGAACGATGTTAACGGCCAATACGTGTTAGATACCTTGCGTATTGCAAGCGAAAAAAACATGGATGGCACCTTCGACGCGGTTGTTACTGGCCCTGTTCACAAAGGCATAATTAATAAAGCGGGCATTTCGTTTAGCGGGCACACTGAGTATTTTGCACAGCAATCAAATACTGCTGATGTAGTTATGATGCTTGCAACTGAAGGCTTACGCGTTGCACTGGTAACCACTCATATTCCACTTGCGTATGTATCGCGTGCAATTACACCTGAGCGCTTAACTAAAGTAGCGGGTATTTTAAATCACGACTTACAAACTAAGTTTGGTATAGAAAAACCACGTATTTTAGTATGCGGGTTAAACCCACATGCCGGTGAAGATGGCCATTTAGGTCGTGAAGAAATAGAAACAATCACGCCCACGCTTGAGATACTTAGAAGTGAAGGTATGAATTTAATTGGCCCACTACCGGCCGATACCTTATTTCAAGATAAATACCTATCTGAAGCCGATGCCGTACTTGCTATGTATCACGATCAGGGATTACCTGTGCTAAAATACAAAGGATTTGGTAAATCGGTAAATATTACCCTTGGTTTACCATTTATCCGCACCTCAGTTGACCACGGTACTGCACTTGATTTAGCAGGAACTGGGACCGCTGACGTTGGCAGTTTTGAATTAGCGATCCGCGAAGCAATTAAGCTCGCCCAATAAAAAGCACAAATCAATGACCGATAAAGTACATTTAGGACACCGCGCTCGTAAGCGTTTTGGGCAAAACTTTTTATTTGATGAATCTATCATCGATAAAATAGTCTCTGCGATCGATCCTAAACCAGAAGACAACCTAGTAGAAATTGGCCCCGGCCTTGGCGCAATTACTGAGCCTGTAGCCGAGTTAAGCGGCCATTTAACGGTTGTTGAATTAGATAAAGATTTAGCGCAACGATTAATTGAACACCCATTTTTGGGTCCTAAATTAACCGTTAACCAAGGCGATGCAATGACGTTTGACTTTGCAAGCTTGGTTCGCGATGACAAAAAATTAAAAGTGTTTGGTAACTTACCTTACAATATTTCGACACCGTTATTGTTTCATCTTTTTGAATTTTCAGATCATATTGAGCACATGCACTTTATGCTTCAAAAAGAAGTAGTAAAACGCATGGTAGCAGGCCCAGGAAGTAAAACATTTGGCCGTTTAAGCGTAATGACTCAATACTACTGTAATGCAATGCCGGTTGTTGAAGTACCACCTGAGTGCTTTAAACCAGCGCCAAAAGTTGACTCTGCGGTTATTCGTTTAATTCCTAAAAAGCCAGAGCAACGTACAGCAAAAAGCGTTAAAATATTAAACACAGTGTGTTTAGAAGCCTTTAATCAACGCCGTAAAACACTGCGTAACAGTTTAGGTAATTTACTAACTGCAGAAGAGCTTACTAGCATTGGCATTGATATAACGCTGCGTGCTGAGCGCTTATCTTTACAACAATTTATTGATATAGCTAACTGGATTTATGACAACAAGCAGTAATATTGGATCGCCTGTAAAGGTATCTGTAGAAACATTTTACGTAGAAGGTCAATCTCAACCTGAGCTTGAAAAATACGTATTTGCTTACTCAGTAACGATTAAAAACCATAGTTTATGTAGTGCAAAATTACTGAGCCGCTATTGGTTAATTACCGATGCAAATGGCAAAGAAGTAGTAGTAGAAGGTGAAGGCGTTGTTGGCGAAATGCCAGACATTGGTCCAGGCGAAAGCTATAAATACACCAGCGGTGCAATTTTAGATACACCTGTAGGCACAATGCAAGGCCATTACACGTTACGCAACGAGTTTGGCTCTGAGTTTCAGGCGCCTATTAATGTGTTTCGTTTGGCTTGTCCTAACATTTTGCATTAAGTAGTAACCACTGATGGCAGATTATGCGATAGGTGATTTACAAGGGTGTTTTAGTGAATTTAACACCCTTTTGCAACGTGTTGATTTTAACCCAAGCAAAGATCACCTTTATTTAGTTGGCGACATAGTTGCCCGCGGGCCAGACTCCCTAGCCTGCTTAGACTATATTTACCAACATCAAAATAGCATGACCATCACTTTAGGCAATCACGACCTTCACATGGTTGCCTGCTACTTCCTTAACAAACCTACCAATCCAAAAGATAAACTAAACCCAATATTTGAAAGCCCAAAATTAGCGCGTTACATCGCCTTTTTACAAACCCAACCATTGGCTTTAGAGCTTCTAAAACATAACTGCTTTATATCTCATGCCGGATTAAACCCCGACTGGTCTATTGACTATGCTCTAAAGCACGCGCAATTTGCACAAAGCTGTTATCAATCAAACAATGCTAAAGCATTTTTTGAACACATGTATCAGCCTCACCCAGAGCAGTGGTCAAGCAATCTTGATGACTTTGAAAAATTTAGATACATAGTTAACTATTTTACCCGCATGCGCTTTTTAACGAGTGACAACAAACTTGAGCTTAATGCAAAGGGCGCAGTAACCGATAGCCAAATATTAACACCGTGGTTTAACCACCCTAATATTGCTAAAACTAAACACGATATTATTTTTGGCCACTGGGCAGCACTTGAAGGTAAAACGGGTAATTCACGCGTTCATGCTCTAGATACCGGTTGTGTATGGGGTAACACCATGACGTTAATGGAGCTAAGTACTAAAAAAGTAATTGTCGAAAAATCCCACCTTTCATCTAAATAAACTGAAAAAAACTAATACATCTGTTAGATTTATCAATTAATAGTTAAAATTAGTTAAAGTAATTGATTTTAATTACTTAACTTATCTTAATTAAAGCCGATAAGTCTTAATTGAAGTACTTTTGAGTGGAAATCTTATGAACCTGACAGTAAGCCAACGTATTTGGGGTGGTTTTATATTTATCACCTTATTATTATTAATAATCGGTGGTAACTCCTTAATAAAAATAGCAAACATCGATCGTTCTACTCAAAAAGTGAACCAACTATCACTTCCTGCATTAAATAAAAGCTCTGAACTACAAGCCGAATTTATTTTAATGAGTAAAGCCGCTCAAGCGAGCTTTTACACTTCATCAGCAAGTGAGCTCGCACCAATAAAATCACAAGTCCTTGAGCAAAAACAGCTATTCAGCACTTTGCACCGTGAACTTCAAGACGTAGTAAAAAACGATGCGGCACTTAATCAAAGCAGCCAAAACGTAGAAAAAACCTATTTAAGCTTTTTAAGTACTGTTGAAAATTTATTAGAAGATAAAAGCAAACAGCTTGCACTTACCAAGGCTTTAAAAGCACAACTTGAAAACATTGAGCTTACAGCTGAAGATGCAAACTCAGTAGTACTTGATATTATCGACATTGATGGGTTTGAGCAAAACCACCCGCGAGCTTATCAAGCTGCAAACAATCTAGAAAATAACTTTATGTCGGTAGTTAGTAACAGCACCGACATGCTAACCGTTAAAACGCTTAATACACTCGACATCGTTAAAAACGAGCAAACGTATTACTTAGAAGAAGTAGTACGTACCGTTGCGTTAATTCAGCCCGCAATAGAGCAAACTCATAGCGATTTATATTCAAGCCTAAAAGAATATGTTGATACCTTAGAAAGTAATATCAAAGGTAGTAACAGTTTAGCTGCAAATAAAAAGCGTTTAATTGATTCGATTAAGCTTACGCAAGCAGAACTTGCCCAGTCGGAGCAAGCAACCAAAATGGCACTTAACCAAATTGATGAGCTAGTAAATCAAGCAAGTGACGTTGCGTTTAAATTACAGCAAGGTGTACGTAGCGACGTAGATTCAGCAAATTTATGGACCTGGGTTGGTATGATCATAGCCACTCTATTAGCTATCGCGATTGCTATTATTACCGTTAGCCGCATTACTAAGCCCCTTGCTGAAGTTAACCGTATTTTAGATATTGTTGCCAGTGGCGACATGACACAACGATTAGACGACAGCGCTAAAGACGAATTTGGCGAACTATCTAAAAGTTGTAATACGCTAATTGATAGCTTACGCAGCTTAATTAAAGGCATTATTTCACGCTCTACTCAGCTTGCAGCAGCATCAGAGCAAACATCTGCCATTACCGCTGAATCAAGCCAAGCAATCCGTAATCAACAAGCACAAGTTGAACAAGCAGCCACAGCAACAACCGAAATGAGCAGTACATCGCAAACGGTTAGCAACAGCGCTCAACAAGCACTTAGCGAAATTAAAAATGCTGACAAAGAAGCTGAACGTGTTAAAGGTATTTCAAATAATAACAAAGCAACGATTGAGCAATTAGCACGTGAAGTAGACGACGCTTCACAAGTGATTAATAAACTGCATCAAGATAGCGCATCAATTGGCAGTATTTTAGATGTAATACGCGGTATAGCGGATCAAACTAACCTACTTGCTCTAAATGCCGCAATTGAAGCTGCACGTGCTGGTGAATATGGCCGAGGCTTTGCTGTTGTAGCCGACGAAGTACGCTCTCTAGCGAGTAAAACTCAAGAGTCGACCCAAGAGATACAATCAATGATTGAGTCTCTACAAACAGGCGCAGAAGCTGCAGTAACGGCAATGAGTAAAGGTAAGCAACGTGCGGTATCGTGTGTTGAGCAAACCGACCTAGCAAGTAGCGCACTTGATTCGATTACATTCGCGGTTTCGCAAGCTCACGATGTAAGTGAAGAAATTTCGACCGCCGCACTTGAGCAACAACAAGTAGCACAAGAAATTAGCGAACGCCTTGAGTCGATTGTAGCCATAGCAGAGCAAACAGCCGAAGGCGCAAACCAAACCAACATTTCAAGTTCAGAAGTCGCAAAACTTGCCGAAGAGCTTCGCTTGTCAGTAGACGAATTTAAAGTTTAGGTTTACTAAAACGATTAAAAAACCCCGATGATACATAATACCATCGGGGTTTTTATTTATCAGGACTTGAAAAGCGAGGCGTAAAACTTTCCCGGCAGGCGTTTAGCTTGCTCACGCGAAAAGCGTAGCTTTTAATATTTGTTACTAATAGCTTACCTACTTTTGGCCTCTCTAAAGCGAAGCGCCCTCTTAACCTCTTTGTGAATAAATTACTTATAAATCTATGTTCTGTCGATATAAGTTATTAAGTGTATTCACCACCTGCTTTATAGCCAAACACTACATGTAAAAATGCGCTTGAACTAAATGCAGCGTCTGTCCCCTGCGAATGATAGCTGACACCTATATTCCCACTAATATATCGCTTTTTTCTTCCTTACTTAGGCGTTTATTGCTAACCTCGCGTTAACGTTTTTACTTAAACAAATTTTTGCTAACGGAATAATTATGCTCAAAAAAATATCACTGTTTATCGGGATGGCAATCAGTGCAAATGCTGTTGCTAAAGGTGGCGTGTCACCTTATTTACCTTTAAATCAAGCCCCAGAACTTGAGCACCAAGTACAACGACTTTTAGCCGTAAGTAAAAATACACATATTATGAGTAAGCCTTATAAAGCTCACGATATTTATAGAGTGCTACAATCAGTAAGGCATACTTACCCAGAACTATATCAAACACTTTCGTACCAACTTAGTCCTTACATTCAAAGCGATGCGGGGACATTTGCAAAAGTAACACTTGCTGCTGGCACAAAAGATAAAACACTGCCTAACCAACGCGGGCAAACCACTAAAACCAATTTAATTGTTGAAGGTGGTGCTTACGCTAACTTCGGGCGTTACTTTGGTGTGAGTGTTGCGGGCATAGTCAACGAAGACGAAATATTACCTACACAAAGCTTTTTTTACCTTGGTAATAAATACGCGCAGTTAGATGTAGGTTACCGCGAACATTGGTACTCACCATTTAACGACAGTGCCATGTTATTAAGTACACAAGCTAAAACAACGCCTTCTATAACGCTTAGTAATGTAGAGCCAATAACCAGCTTTAATATTCGTTACGATATATTTATTAGTAAAATGACAGAGCAACGTGGAATTCTTGAAAGCACTAAGCAGACAGGCGTTATTCGCGAGTACAAACCAGGTAAGCCTTACTTATTTGGTTTACATACGAGTTTTGCTGCAACCGATAATTTAACAATAGGCTTAAGCCGCTTAATGCAGTTTGGCGGAGGCCCGCGTAGTGTTACTTTAAAAGACTTTGCAGAAGGTTTTTTTACCCCTGGCAGTAAAGATAATATAACTCGCTCTGATGCGAATGAAGTTGATGCAGATTTTGAGCTTGGCGATCAGTTAGGCTCAATTACTTTTGCGTATAACAATAGTATTTATGCACTACCTTATGAGTTATACGGTGAAGTAGCACTCGAAGATACATTGGGTGGCTCTCGCAATAATGCATATAGCTTTGGTATTTATTTACCTTTTATTGCTAACAACCACAGCTTACGTTTTGAGCACAGTAACTGGCAAAAAGGTTGGTACGCAAATAGTATATATCAAGATGGTAACCGTAATTCAGGCAATGTAATTGGCCACTGGGCGGGTGATGAGCACGACTACACGGATTACACTCCTGCTAAAACTATGAGCGTAAACTGGCATTGGCAATTAAGTAAAATAGAAAGCTTAAATACCACTATTCGTATGCTTGAAAATAAAACCGAAGGCTATAAAACAAGTTACGAACTGCAAACGGCATACACACGTAAGTTGAGTAAACCAATAATGGGCGCAAAAAGTTGGGGAGCTGAGCTGTATCAAGGAAAGGATGTATACGGCGAAACGTTTGCTCGTTTGGGAGTTTTTGCTAACTTTTAGTTTATTTAAAATATAAAAATCGGTGCAGAATTAACGGCATCGATTTTTATAACCTAATATGTGAATTTACTAGTCGTTCAAATAATCTCGCTTTATCCAAACAAAATATAACCCCTCCATTTAGAGTTTAATTACTGCCAAATATTTTTCTCGCGGCGAAATACTATGTGTTTGCTATTTAAAACTTGGTACCACAAATACTGAGCAAAAGTAATTTCTAAGGTCACTATATAGGCAACCTTGCACTTTTAATCAAGAGTTCCTGCTATTAGCACTTTCCACTGCCCTTCGCCACAACCACTATGTAGCAAGGCTTTGCGCGATCTCACTTCTGCAATGAGGCATGAAAAAGTCTGAATTTGGCTATTTTAGACGCTTTCACCTCGCAAAATGCTGAGATAAAAAAGTGTGAAAATGTATTTTTAATATCCCAACGTATCAAATAACGCATATAAAAAAGATACTCACAGTGTCTGAATATGGCTATTTTATAGGGGGATTACCGTGGGAGTCCCTTTCAAAGTCGTATTGCCAGTAGGTGGAGGGGGATATGTAGTGGTTTAGTCGAAGAGTACGAAACTGAAAAAGATTTATACTCTAGTTCTGAATTTAGTATCTCGTTAGAGGGATGGACAAAAAGACCTTTTAAAAGGTCTTTTTATTTGACTTTCTTAATTTTGAGACCAATAATCAGTGCTCTTATTAAGTCATTAGGTTAAATGTATGCAAACTATTAGACCCATTTTAGCTGATAACTCTACAAGTATCAGCGAGCTAAAAAAGAACCCTATGGCAGTGGTTGAGCAAGGCGATGGTTTCCCTGTTGCCGTATTAAATAGAAATCAACCTGTGTTTTACTGTATTCCTGCTGATGCGTATGAAATTATGATGGATAAATTGGAAGATATTGAACTTGCAGCATTGGTTATCTCGCGTGAAGGCCAATCTGAAATTGAGGTCAACATAGATGATCTTTAAGCTTGTTTTTAAACAAGAAGCTAAAAGAGAGTGGGATAAGCTTGACTCAACAATTAAGGCACAGTTCAAAAGAAAACTTCTTGAAAGACTAGAAAGTCCTAGAGTTGAATCTTCAAGATTAAGTGGTATGAAAAATTGCTATAAAATAAAATTGCGGAGCGCCGGCTACAGATTAGTTTATCAAGTGCGTGATAGTGAAGTATTAGTCTCTGTAGTTGCCGTTGGTAAACGAGATCGTAACCAGGTCTATAAAATAGCGATTAAGCGAATATAAATAATATTGCTGACACTAAATTTTACTTTTTGATAGTTCCCGTTATTAGAAGAAAACCCTCCCCTCCCCGACAGCCCTTACACAGAAAGGGTTTTAGCTCGATTTAGCGTTTATCATGAGACATAAAAACGTCTGAATTTGGCTATTTGAGACACTTCCACCTCGCAAAAGTCTGAGATAAAAACGTGTAAAAATGCACTTTTTTATTATGTGATAAACGCTTTTTTCACCTGATTTAAGGCTACTTTACGTATTAAATGACAACCAGTGAGTAGATTTGGCGCTCTTAAGTCAGCGGTTTTATCGTGGCTTCACGCGTAACCGATGAAATAGTGAATACTCGCTTTCTAACAGGCGGAGCGCTGACCCCAGTATTGGCTGCAAAGCTACGCAAAATATTTAATATAGGTGGACAGTTATTGTTTAATCTAGAAGCACAAGCCAATGTGCAAAAAGCACGTGAACTATGGCTAGTTAATGCGTAATAAAACAGTAAAGCCCGCAATATTGCGGGCTTTTTAAACAACGACTGTTTGCTTTGAATTAATGGCAAAGCTATTTTATTTTAAGGATCCCAAGTCTATATAGGTCTGCAAACTATATGATATTGACATCCCCAATACACATACAATGCTTTCTCGTATCTACTCATTTTTTTCCTTTTGTGACTTTGCTAAAAATCAATTAAGGAATTGACGGAATCTATCTCTGTCTTAAATTGCTCATACGTCTTTTGGCTTGAGAACGCTTTATTTTGCTCAGCCTCATAACGTTCAAGCGCTCTTTTATACGTTAGCTCAGCATTCCATAAAATAATATTTTTTTCTTCCACGAGAGCGTGAACTATTAACCACGCAACTGCATCCTCTTGGGTTACTGCAAACGTTCTGAATGGCCTTCCGTGATACTGATATAGATATGAGAAACATATTGAAAACCCAGCTACAGTTGGCTCGTGAACAGCAATTATGCTTGTGGATGTATGTAATTCTTTATACATATTACTTGGCATAGATGGTGAAGATTCTATAGGCATAGTTACATGAATACGCTTCCGTATAGACGCCATATGAGGTTTGATGACTCTTTTACCAGAAAAGTACCACGGTTTTTTAACGAAACGTTGATACATATCTAGTTGCCTGAGCAACGTATCATATTTATCAAACCCTAATGTTAGCGCCAACAGGTAGCCTAATTTTGATAGACTGAAGTTTTGCCCACACTCAGATAAGTTACTCTGAAATCGATGTAAAAATTGCGAAGTACGCAGTGGATCGCAGTCAAAACACAGATACGGGGCTGAAGGGTCTCTTTCTACTTCATTTAGCGACTTAGCAAATGATAATAAAAATTTCTCACCTTTAATTGTAATACCTTGCGCCTTTATCTGATAAAGCATGCACTTGGCTACATTAAATCGACGGTTTTCTTTTACATCTATAGGTGTTTTAAGTGTTGGAAAAGGAGTTATATCAATACTTTTTGGAGTTGACATAGTAAGTGCCTTGTTTAAGTTTAAGCTTAAAATAACTAGCGAGACTGTTCTGTATCTAACTTAAGCTTTTTACTTAACAAGATCTAAATATCCATGACTTACCATCCCAAGGATATGGGTCAGAACATAGGCTGTGCACTGCTGTTTTTTTCAAGACTTATAATACACAAGTGTCAATAACTCTTTGAAATAATACGACACTTTCAATAACGTTTCAATTAACTTCTTAAACTGAAAAGCTCTTATCACGATAAAGTCATTTAAAATTAAATTGTTAGCGCAAACAGCTTTTTTATCCTCCACCTCCCGCTCTAGAAAGTCTAAGTGCAATTTAAGCCGTTTTACTTGGGTTCTGAGCTAGCACGTTACTTTCTAATGCTGGCATAATGATTTCCCTTTTAGTTTGTTAACTACAAACATAATCCCATTGCGGTGTATTTTCACTTCAATACGAAGAATCAAATAAAGATATAGCTTTTCGCTATTAGGAAAAATAGCCATGCTGGATGACCTCAGATGAAACTAGTCCAGTCTGCATTATTTTGTCTGGTAATTCATCACTCACAGTTTAGACAATGTATTTCGCAGTTAGGCTCGAAACTCGTCATGAGTTAAAATTCGATCAAATAAAAGTCTAAGGAATGATGCAAACGAAGTAGGAGAAATATTAAGTATACTATCCAACGAGATTACTTCGTTCTGAGCACCGGTTTACTCGACAGTGTTAAATAAAGCTTTAGTCTGTACATATTAAATTTGTACTAAAAATTTTCAAAGTTATAGTTTAATATGAAGTTTAATATGAAGTTTAATATACTCATCAGGAGATAATTTATGAACGTAATACAAATAGCCACTTTATTAGTTTTAGCTATGTCTGTAGTGACTCTCGTCACTGGTTTATACGCCCTTAAAAATAGTAAAAGATAGTGTTCTTTTATCTAATTAACAATGTTTTCCAGCTTTGATAACGTATAAGTCGACATACGTATTTCGTGTTCCAAAACCGTATGTGATTCAGAATATTAGTAATTACATTGCTATATTATTTTGCTCACGGCTATGCGGGTTAGCTGCGCATGCTAAAGGTAGTTGTCATTAATTATAGAGAGTTACTAATGAGTACGGTACAAAATAAAAGTACAAGGCACGACTTTCTCAATGTCGTCACACTTGGTAAATTAAATACACACTCAAACCCTATGACTGAAATAGCCATAGTTAAAGTAGGCTTAACAACAGCCGGTTTGCGTACTTTTTCTACTTTAATACAATGGGAATTGAGTACTTTAGCAAAAGTGTTGGGCACAACTGAGCGAACTTTGTTATGTAACAAAGATAAGCCCTTAAATAAACAGATCAGTGAGAATGCGATAGAAGTGGCACGATTATCAAACTTTGGAACTGCATATTTCGGCAGTATCGATAATTGGAATACATGGTTATACACACCCAATATTCAATTTGATAATCAACCTGCGCGAGCAATAATGAACAGTATCCGTGGCCGTGAATTAATACGCAGAGTCATTAGCGGGCTACAGCATGGATTTACAGCGTAATAGTCGTTTATCGGATAGGCGCTAAGCAATATAACAACCCCTGTAATTGTCTTTCAGTATTGAACGCCATAGTGCTAAACCCGTTGCCTTGCTGATTATACCGTCTCTACACAACAATCGAGTATGCTTGAAAAGGCTTCTGTTTTTCATTTAAGCCGCATATATTCATATGTAAACCTAATTTCTCAGCTGTTTTTAATCACGCAACTGCTTTGGTATCCCTCCGAAAAATAATAGAAGCCAAATATAGAATTTTCTCTTCATGCGTCCATATTCAACATTCGCTCTTCTTCATCTGATAGCTTACAAAAAAATTTTATGGAATCGGGGCGGAAGTAATTCAGTATGCGTTTGAGTATTTTCATAAAAATCAATTACTTTTCACGCAAACCTTTAGTTTCTTATCGCACATAAAGCCTATGCCACAGTCAAGATCAAATGTGCACTGACCTTTAAATTCAAAATTTGGGTTATAACTATCAAATCTTTTTGGTACGGGTTGTATTTGAGGGGAGCCAAATTCATTTGCTGGAACAAGGCATTGCCCTGTATTGCTCATTGGTTGCTTTACGCATAACGCATTTGTAGAGCAATCATAATCAGAAGTGCAAGAGCCAAGCTTAACTTGTTTTTTACTTGGGGTTTGAACTGGTAGTGGTATGTATGATGGAGGGGTTGAGTTTGTTAGGGTTTTACCATACTCACCAAGTGCGGCTCCTATAGCAAGCCCAATAAGAGCGCCTTTTTCGCTGCTAATAGCGTCTCGTTTTGCTCTTTCAATTTGGGTTTGCCTGTCTCTTTCTTGAAAAGCCAGCCTCATTTCTATCAGCCCTTTTCCATATGGGACGTCTATAGCTTGCTGGTCTGCCGTTCCGGTGTATTCAATTTTGTAATTGAACGGGCCAGGCTTACCACAGAGTATTATAGGGTCAGGCGTCGTAATGGTATAGCCGCTAGGCCACTTTGCTACAACGCCTCTTATTTTTAGGCACCCATTTTCATTTAGATGTTTTGCGTTCCAGTTGTACGGAAGTATGTAAGGAATACCTTCCCAGTAATTATCAGAACCAATCTCAGTGATCCTTGCTCCTGGAACGTTAGAATGCCAAGTTACAGTTGTTTGTGGAGCAGAACAGCCAAATAATAATGCAGTTAATAAAAATCCCTTTTTCATATTACACCTTTAAAAATCTTGTATCACTTGCTTTACCACGCCAATAATAGTGCAGTTTCCTTTAATGGACAAGGTTGGGTAGCTGTTATTAAAGGGCTTTAAATATTTGGCCCCGCCATCTATTACTAGCTGTTTTAGCGTAGCCTCTTCACTGTCGTTTAACATTGCTACTACCACTTTGCCATGCTCAGCACCAAGGCAAAGATCCACTATAATTACCGAGCCTTCGGGAATTGATTTGCCGCCGTTAAAGCTGGTCATACTATCTCCCTTAACAGGCAGAGCAAATGCCTCGCCGCTTACGTTGGCTGTGTGCTGATAAAAATTAGTGCCACTAGTTTGTTGCAGTACTTCCATGTCGATCTCTTTTCATTTACCCACCTGTACCCATGATATTAAAGACGCTTTGCCCCTTAAGCTTAGCCCAAGCTCTAATTCCACATTGCCTTCCGGCACCCCTGCGCCTGACTCTAGCCACCAGGCATTGCATCTTAGTGCTTTAGATAGCTTTAATAAATTTTCACTTGATGGAATTACTTGGCCTGTCTGCCAGTGACTAACAGAGGATCGACTAGTCCCTAGCTGTCTAACAAGCTCACTACCTTTTATTCCAAGTTGGTTCATTCGTGAAATCAAGCGTTCTAAAAGCTCATAGTGCCTCGCGCATAAAGTTTAGTTATCTATACATTATGTTTAAATTGAGCATCTTTTTGTTAAGCAATGACTTTGTACAATAAGCTATACAAACGTTACAAACCAAGGAGCGCTTATGAAAACTCAAGACGCAATTGATTACTTTAAAACTAAGGCATGTAATGGTCTAATGAAACTGATTGGTTTATTAGACCATTACATATCAGCTTATTTAGTAAAATTTTTGTGAAACTTAAATCTAAAGGGTTAACCTTGTAGAGCGTTTGTTTATCGTTATTTTGTTTATCCTTAATACAGAAGTTAAACCTTAGTTCACTAAGAGCAATACCATCCCCCAGTGTTGCACCACGAGCAAACTTGTGTGCTTTTCCAGGAGGGTGTAACTAATTTTGTGTAACTGCCTATCATAATTTACTCTATCAAGAGTTTAAGGATTAGGCGATGAACATGAATAAAGAAGAACTCGAAGCGTTTGCTAAAGAAGCGGCTAAAAGTATTAAAACACCTGACGATTTAAATCAATTTAGCCAAATGTTAAAAAAAATAACGGTTGAAGCGGCACTTAATGCAGAAATGGATGAGCATTTAGGCTATCAAAAACATAGTAAATCTACGTACACCAATAGCCGAAATAGTAATTTAACTCGTAGCTAAGGAGTTAAATTACCATCATCTAATTGAGCCAATTGCTCATTTAATCGCTCAAGGTGAGTTTCGTCACTATCGGCAAATTCTTTGTACTTGCTTACTAATTTGTTGAGTTTAGTATTTGGCACCTGAAAGAAATCGATATTTCTCTGAATGTCATCTGAGATCTTTTTTAAGCTAATCTCAAGCATTTTCTTATCATTCCCTCTAGGAAAAATATTAAATACAGGCTTAGAGTCGGTAAGCTTTATGTAATAGCGCATACTACGGCCACCAGAGACTGAGGGGGCAATGATACCCTTACCAACCATATCTTTAAGGTCACGAGTAGCGGTTGCTGGGGAGCAGCCTGTCATATTCTGGTATCGCTCTGAGTTGATACCGTTTCTGATTAAACCACTCTCACCGAACTCAAAAAACTTATTCACTACTTTATGCTGACGCTTATTCAAATCAGTATCTTTGTGATGATCCCAGAAGATAGATTTTTTCAGAATGAAATCTATCTTGTTTTTAGAATCTACCTGAGCCTGTTTCGTTATTTCAACAAACCACTTAACCCATTCACTCAAATCAACCGATGGATTTATACGAGAGCTTTCAGCAAGTTTTTTATAGTATTCATCACGATTTTCATTGATGGGTGTTGAGATACTAAATAATGGCGGTATATCAAAATCCTGAAACAAAGCATGCTCAGAAATAGCACGAGCTATACGTCCATTTCCGTCATTAAAAGGATGTATTGATGTAAACCACATGTGTGCTACTGCAGAACGCACAGGCCCGGGAATATAAACGACATCTTCATCAGCATTTAATGGGGACGTTGTATTGTACCACTCAACAAAAGCAGCCATTTCAGCCTCAACTATTTCACCCGGAGGTCCCTTGAAAACGACTTCTTCATAATCACCGTGACCAGAAACTATATCAACAGAACCATCACGATATTCACCTACCTTTATATCTCGTTTTCCACAATACTCTTCTTGCCCGGTAAGTAATAATTTATGCCAGTCACAAATCATTTCTTTGGATAAGTTATTGGCAAAGTTGCTCCGTACATCAACCAATAAGGATGCAATACCATTTTCTTTATGGAATATACCTTTAGGTTGTGACAAGTCTAAATCAAGATAACGTGCAACAGAGGAGCGAACTTCTTCACGGTTTAGGTTTTCACCCTCTATTTTGCTCGTGTTGATAGCTTCTTCAACCATAAGATAAATATAAGCCTCAGACTTATTATTTTGCTCGAGCTGAGACACTTGACCTTGAAGATTAGAGGATATTTGGATGTATTCATTGATGACCTTGCTCAGTCTGTCAGACTGATATGTAAAATTTGGCCAATCAGGATGTTGCCAGTTATATTTTAAATACATAATTTCACACCTCCTTTATTCTAATCATATTACCACTTATTTTGATGACATTAAAACCACCATTCTCATTAATACGATATTACCATCACTTTAACCATATTTTTGATGAGAATAAACCATCTATTCTCATCACTTTTTCAATATATTCTTAATGGGATCTCAGAAACTGCCCATTAATCATAAAGATTGCAGTTTTCTGAAGTAATGGATGAGCAACCGTTAAGAAGTCCATTCACCTAGTCCATCAGCAAGTGCGCACTCTTACGACTTTGATCACCGATTTTTGCAGCTAACAGAGCTGCCCCTTTTTAAAATTTAATTGCCTGTCTAGAAGTCGTATAAAAGATCACACTGATGCTAATACTAATCATTGGTTAAGGCTTATGTTCAGCCTCTGTTGTTAATACTGGTTAACATAGCCTGCGAATCAACAATTGATTTTTCTTAAATCACACAGGCTACTTATAGGTTATTAAATTATAATACCTATTAACTTTTAAATTTCGTACTTGCGGCGTTTTCTATCGTTAGCGGTGCCAAAGTTTTCATCTTTTCTGCACCAACGATGTGTGCACCCAAACCAATAGTACGCTCTGTTTCTGCATCGACCATAAGGACGGTGTGCGCCAACCCCTCTTTAGAAGAGCTTTGTTTATATGCGCCAGTATGTCAGAGCTCTTTAGTCACATTGAGTCGGTAACACAATGTCGATGTATCTTCTAACGCAAGGATTGTGTTTGACTGCGTTATTGCCAGTAACAGCGAATTCAAACCGGCGGTAGCGATGTTATCAGCGTCAACTTTATTATTGAGAAGAAAGCGATATGCGCCTTCAATAGAGACCTGTGAGTCAGATGCTTTCACAATAGAACTTCCTGTGTTGCTCGCCCACCGACTTAATGTTGGACTTTAATCCTGTTTCAGATCACTTCCCCCCGATATAAGTAAGCGCGCATTTAAGCAGTGCGCTTACAAATAGACAATACACATTAAATTTGCACTAACAATAAAACCTTTCAACATGATGGTTTAATATGACATAACT
This sequence comes from Pseudoalteromonas sp. SWN166, assembly GCF_015864485.1. NCBI lineage: Bacteria > Pseudomonadati > Pseudomonadota > Gammaproteobacteria > Alteromonadales > Pseudoalteromonadaceae > Pseudoalteromonas > Pseudoalteromonas sp. SWN166. The sequence goes on along the minus strand of NZ_JADYXB010000014.1, from coordinate 78,726 downwards.
TAAAATGCTATATAACTCATCGGACGAGGATTTATGGAGGGATTTCTAGAGCCGAAATTCAGTACGGTGATCCATCTGCATGCTCAATTCCTTTTTCGCAGACGAGAGTAATCCGACTAAATTTGATATCAAAAACTCACGGAACTTGTCTTTGCCTAACGTTCGATCATATGCCTCTTGGCTTAAAAATCGCTTCATTTCTTGATCGAAATCGCGTCCATTTACAATGCCTTCAATTGATGCAATTCTCGTATCAAGCAGCTCAATAAACCCCTCTATTTTATAATCGCTCACTTTCTTCTCAATGAGCTCCTTATTGATCGTAGCCCCTTGCTGTTGTAACCACATAAGATCCCAAATATCACGATGCCTAACATACCTTTGAGTCGCTGGAAGTGAGATAATTTTATCTGCCATTATCTCTTCTAATGACTCAACATAAATAAGTGTATCTTTATAACCATCCGGTAAAAACGCATAATTTTGTTTCAGGGGCAGTGGTACTTTTGTGTGAGCCGGAATATTAGCAATTTCAATTTTAATCCTCTGCTTCGCAATACTTTTGTGCTCTGGCGCAGTGACTATTGCTATTTGCCATTTATCAATTCTTAAATCGGTATATTTAGGATCTTTTTTAAGCGACTGAGGCTCCTTAACCGTTATTTCAAACCCATATCTGTCACCAATATACTCTTCGATTACCTCTTTCATTTTTGATAATGTCTTGCTGTTGAAATCATAGCCCCCTGCGAAATCGAGGTCTTCACTGTAGCGATTAGAACCGTAACATAACCTTAAACTCGTCCCGCCTTGAAATACAATATCATCCAGTATACCTGCTCGATCGAGCGCAAATAAAATATCGTAATGAAGTAGCTCTTTTTCGATTACAGGCTTATTACCTGAGCCGGCATTTTCTTCCAATGCCCTTTCAACTAAAAAATTAAAACTCTCTCGTTTAGTCATCATGCATTGCTTCCATATCAATTAAATGGGTATTTCTGCCAACCCGATTTAAATCCCTCAGTGCAGCAGCCTTTGATGCTACTCTTAAAGGCCTATCAGTCTGATTAATGTAAGGAAGAATATCCCTAACTGCACGCTTAGTATGCGTAAACTCAATAACGCCATAAGGTGTTTTATATTCACCTTTCGTTCCCGTAGTCATAAGCGTTAGCCTGTCAATTGGGATTTGAGAAATTACACCGTACGCTGATAGCGCGGACTCTAAACTCACATAATTATATTCTCCACGTCTTAATGCCGTTGCAATCAAGTCCAACGTATTAGATGTATTTTTATATCTAGATAAAGCATATACATAAACGCCCCTAGCCACTCTCTCCAAAATACCGCTCTTAACAAGGCGAGCAAGGCTTTCGTTTAGTGAGCGCGGAGAATCTTCATGAAAAATTTTAGATAAATCACGATGCAAAAAGACGTAGCGCCCTTTTCTGTCTAATTCATTCAATCTTTGAATTGCGAGTTCTTGCTTCACAGTTAAGCGCCTACTTATCACATTTATAAGCAGTATAACTAACCACATAGTACAAATCAAAATTTCAAGTGAGTAGTTACAACGTGTTTAGGCAGCATAACTAAACACTTAAAGCGCGTGATGGCCCTATTTAGTAGAAATTAAAAAATTATCGAAGATGAAATGTAATATTAGGCAGACAAAAGCAACCAGCTCGTTCATTATTTACACTAAAAAACCACTATAAACGGTAATCCCCCCATTTTTAATGGAGGTTATCTATAGAATTTCTGTTGTTTAACTTTTCCAGTTTTTGTATGAGTGTGAGTTCTAATACGAGAACCTTTAAACCAGCCAAATTAATTGGCGCTAGATACAAGTCAATATTTCTGGTTATTTCATGCTGGATGTAACCTAACCACCTACTTAACATAATAATAGCTATCGTAAATTGGGGTTTACGAGAGCTATTTTTATACGTTATTAGTACTACTTACATGCTTACAGCCACACTCAAAGGCCGAAAAAATGACGAAACTTAAAGGTGCGAAAATTTTCGCGCGAAAAGTACGGAAATTGGAAATTTTCAGCTGAACAGGTGTTCATATTTGAGACTATTATCAATTTACGGAGAAATAGCTAAAAGCATAAAAACCCCTAAATAGTGCGATAATAAGGGGTTGCTTGAATAAATGGGCGTTCATGTTTGAGACTGTTTAGAACTTGCGAAGAAAAAGTTAAAAACTTAAAGGTACGAAAAATTTCGCGAAAAAACTTGTGAAAAAGCATACAGATTGGCGCTATTTTAGCTGAACAGGCGTTCATTCTCTGCTTCGTATTTTTTCGTTAAACAACTATTTTAAAAATTAGAACATCAATGCTAGCGTACATCGTTATATGCTTTAGTTATATGAACTACGTCTTTCTTGAATAAATACTTATTCAGTCACGCTCCCTTCCTGCATCAACATTAAAACGCATAAATAGCCTTATTTATCACCTCAGAACCCACTTAAAACACAAAATCAATTAAAAAACATAAAAATAATCTTTGTTTAAAAAAATTAAAATTTAACCAATTGAAATTACAGCATGCTTTTTAGGGTGCTCTAATTTTTTTATATGTCAAAAAATTATGTTTACGATTCGACTTGTACCTAATCTAAAACTTATAATTAATAAAACAATAAAAGCCTAACAAAAAGTAACCAACTGAATTAAAAGTCCTTTTTAAAAGTCAAATTTTAGAGAGTGTTAAATAGGGTGCTCTATTTCTGGAACTCATCAAAAATCTATTAATTTGCGAAAAACCTATAATTTGAATTCGTTTAGATGGGGAGATATTCATTTTTGAGATTATCTTAAATTTATGAATAAAACTCAGAACTTAAAGTCGCGGAAATAGCGGAAAAATTGAAAGTTTATTAGCTGAACAGGCGTTCATTCTCTGCTTCATATTTTTTCGTTAAGCAAGTATTTTAAAAATCAGAATACAATACTAACGTTCATCGTTATATGCTTTAGTTATACGAACTACGTATTCCTTAAATAAATACTTGTTCAGTCACTCACCCTTCCAACGTCCACATTAAAACGTACAAACAGCCTTACTTATCACCTGAAAATCCACTTAAAATATAAAATCAATAAAAAAAACATGAAAAAAGCTTTTTTTTTGAAAAAAAATAAAACTTTAACTCATTGAAATTAAACAGCATTTAAAAGAGAGAAATTACAGCATGCTTTTTGGGGTTCTCTAATTTTTTTATATATCAAAAATAATGTTTACGATTCGACTTGTACCTATGGAGCTATTTATTCCCTTGCTTGATCCTAACGAAGTAACTTTTGTTACTTCGACTTCGATTATGTAGGCCTTATTAGCATGACTAAATGACCACTGCAGTGAAACAAAATCTTTACGCTGCTTTGATATATGGAGAAGCTAATTATGAAATATAGACAGAAATCGATTCCACTTTTAAAGATAAAGCTAATAACTCACCCGCTACTGAGTAAATTTGCAAAAAGTGATGCTGTGCAATTGAAAGCAAATCGGAGCTTCAAAGAATTACCAATTGAGGTAATACAAACGTTAATCGATTTAAATCCTTTGAAGTGCACTTTTCTATTTTAGTGAAGCCAGAGCAATATTAATAAATAACAAAATGAACATATCGCTAATTGTAAAATTGAATTATATAGGAAGCTATTGTTGTGCCAAAGATTAAAAAACTACCTTTAAACGTACTTGAATTGCAACAACACCCAACGCTGACTGCTTTGCTATCAGACGATAGGATTACGCAGAAAAAACTACTCGACATTCAGTATCTTTCAATTAAAGAACTTCAGTGTGTCCTTGATTCCTGTCCTATACCTGTGCTGAAGACTGAAAATGAAGGACAGTTCTTTGTATTAGCCGTTATACCTCTAATTAAAGTTATTCTCAGTCATGATGCAGCATATAAGTTAATTGCATCACTCATTATTTATGATGAAGCTGAGCCAATAATTTCTACCCTTGCGCTAATAAAGCCGGCACTACTTGCACCTGAATTCAGATCTTTACCGCAGCAATTACACAGCCGGCATAACAACGCTAAGTCACTTAATTTAGCGGTACCCAGTAAAAAACAGCTTAGTCATTTAGCTCAAGTATCTCCGTCAAGCATTAGAGGTGATAAATGTATCTGATAAAAACTGAATTCATTAACAGAATTTTTTGAATAAATACCATGGGATTTATTCATATTTTTAAGCGTCACTAGTGTGCTGAGGTAGCCCTACTATTGAGCTTTGAAGCTAACCGACTCTAACAACGAATAACTAAACGAGAAGTGTATAAACGATGAGCAATGAAGTCATAAAATTAAAAGAAAGATTTAAAAATAGTGGAGCCCCGTTCCCTAATGCTAGGCATTGTGCTCTTAAATTATTGGCAGCTCTAATAAGATTAATAAAACTATATAAACCATCACCAAGTACAAAGGTAACAGCATATGATCGCGCAGTTTTTAACTTCTTATATTTATGGCTGACTGGAGCACTAACGTCATGTAGAACAAACAAAGATATTCCAGATATCACTATTGTTAGTGGTAATGATCCTTGTCAACAACATAGTTTAAGGAGTGTCCGGAGAAATAATCCGTCGTGGGTCGAATATGCTATTGCTTATCCAACTAAAGACGGTATTAGCTGGCAATGGCAACCTATCCCAAATGGTTTAAATCACTGGTTCTCTGATGCAATAACAAAAACAAAGCAAGCTAATAATTGCTGGGTGATGAGCCAGAAAGAGAAAGAAAAATTCTTACGTTTTATTAATGATAAATGGCGCACTCCTCCTATATTTAAAGGAAAATATCTAGTTCGTAAGGATGTTTTGTTTAATCACTTCAAAAAAATGGCTCAATGCGATCCAAAACTAACAACACCAGCACAAGCCGTTTTACTTGGAGTTAATAACTTACATCATTCTAGTGCTTTTCATTATCAAAGACGCGACAGTGATCAAATAAGATCTGATATTTTTATTGCTCAAACATATTACTTAGATCGACTATCACAAGCTATCTATGAGCCTGAGCTATTAAAATTGTTTAGCGCTCCAAAACCTATTTTGTATAATGACTCTCAGCTCATTCGCTATACAACCAAACAGCAAGACTATCTATGTACATCAGGAAAAATACCTTCACTACACTATGATATATCGACAGCCAAACGAAGCTATACTAATACCTCGCCTATATTTATAGGTTCATTACGATATGTAAATGTTGATTCAGTTCGTCGCTTTTTTCACGAACTTCACTTGCAAGGCCAAAAGCTTGAGCACAGTACGCATACGCTAGAAAGCTTACTGGAGCTGTATAACTTTAGAGTATTTGAACTTGCACTATTATATATTGTGTTGACAAGTGCACGTCCAACACACGAAATTACATTTAAAAAAGAATATTGCTTCGATAAAGACTCTGCCATCATTTTTGATAAAGGCCGTTATCGTACTATTTGGTTATGTGATTATTTTCGTCTCGCATTATTACGCTACGAGTTTTTACTACAAAACTTACAACGTCATTCATCTACTACTTTTGATTCTCCATTAATGTGGTTCTTGATTGATGAAAATTTGTCGGTAAAGCCATTATCAGCGAAGATTTTGCGATCGTTCATGGCTAAGTGGTGGTCTAAAGCTAATCCAGGGGAAGTAAAAGTAGTACCTTATCATTTACGACACTTTTTTGCCCAGCATGCATTAGCATCATTATCTCCTACGCTCACGTCTCAAGATATAAGTCGACTTATTGGGCATGCAAATTATGGAGAACAACTAGGAAGCGATGAGCTATTTCCTATCGCACTAAATAAGTTTTGCTCTTTTTTAAATAAAATCCCTGAGTTTTTAAATTTAGCTGAGATAAAAGGAGTAAATCATGGCTAAAAAAGCACTAACGGCTCAGACTATTATTACCTACCGTGTAGAGCTAGGTATGGATTGCGAGGAAACTAGCAACCTTCAGTGGGTATGTGATCTAATTAACTCTTTGAGTATTAATGAACGAGCATTATCGAAAGAGCAGCTCAATGCCATTAATAAACGAATTAAAAGTATACCCACAGGTAAACAACGGGTGCTTTTAAACGCACTTGATCACGTTTTATTTTATTTGAAAGAAATATGTAATTGGCAGTTACCAGAGGTAAAAGAGCAAGCTTTTACGGATGACTCAATGATATGGCTACTTAACATACATAAAAAAAATCTACGAGCAAGTCAATGTTTTTCCCGATATGAGTCACAACGTGAATCTTTTATAGTTAAGCGATGGCATGACTTAGGTTGGGTATTACTTGTGTTGAACTTTGAAGTGGCACCGCTGCATTTATCGTACTGGCAAAGGATATTATCAACACCTACCTGTATTGAGTTTTTCGAAGGGCAATTTACACTCAAAGTGTCACACCCTAAACCTATTGCTTCATATGCAGATGAAAGCAACACGAGTTTCACACGTTACCCACTGCCAGCTTTCCCTTTAAGGGTTTTGCAAAACTTTTATAACTATCTCCCTGAAAAGGCGTTAACAACAAAATCATTATTGGATGCTATTAATCGATGGGTAGATACTGAACCATATTACTTCGCTGCAATGAGCCCCGCAGAATGGTTGCGTACTTTTCAATCATTTTGGCATCACCACTATGCAGTGCCACCAAAATTATTACGTGACTTAAGTGATCCTATGCGTCATGTATCGCCACTTGAATCCACAAAACCTCATACTATTGATAGGGCAAAAGAAAAATTATTATTCATTCCCCCAATGAATAAAGCGGTTGCAGGGGCAGTAAAAAAAGCACTCGCCGATGCATGGCCTCATACAAAACTTATTAAATACTATAAATTATCATCCCAAAAAAATGTTATGAGGCCTACTGCGCCAACTTGGGATCACGACAATGTAATACCTAAACTGTTTTTTCATTTTACTGATGAGCTATTTAATGAAGGGGGGGTTCACAAAAAGACCCTCCTTTCTCAAAGTATTGACCGCTATACAAACTTTTATAAAAGCTTAAATCCATTAAGCTTTGACGATGCCACGAACCCAGAAACGTTACATTGTTGGGCACATAAAGAGTTCGAACGTTTAGATGAAAAAACAACACCGTGGCATTTATATAATTTTCTTCGCAGTGCAGCACATCAAGAGCTCACTGATGAGTTAGATCTAGAACAGTTCGAGCGCCCTGAGCAGCCTTCTCTTGTTGATCCATTTTGCTTAAATGTGTCTCAGATAAACAGTACCGTAGAGCTATTACTTTCTTCAAAAAATGGGCATGCTATGCAACGACTATGTGCCAGCATAGCAGTCATCTTAGGGTATTACGGAGCTATGCGAAGAGGCGAAGTTTTAAGGCTTTGCTTAGGTGACATTACTAGTATAAACCCACAAAAAAAGCAGCTTTTTAGTATCGTTATAAGAAATACGCCAGAGGGGACGACTAAAAATAAAAAGCCGAGAATAATTACTGTATTTATGCCAGAGCCGGCAGCCAAACTTATTCAAAAATTATTAGAAATCAAAACAGGCTGCGATGAAACGAAGCCTTTACTCGCTTTTGAACACGAATCTATAGGCTTGCGTTCAACCTATTATATCTACCCTGTAACTCAAGCACTAAAAGCACTATTCGGTCATAAAGTACGTTTCCATCATTTGCGTCATGGTGGTGCTGAATTACTTTACTTACAGGGATTACATCTCGCTTATCAGCGTCAAGGCTGTCACTTATCAAATACCCTTCAAGATGAAGCAACAGAGGCAATGCTATCTAAAGAAAGCTGTTTAGCACGTTTTGACTTTTGGTTAGAAGGCCGACCATTTGACGGAATGAATACCGGATTATTATTAGACACTATAGCAAAGGAGCTAGGACACTCTAGCTACGCAACGACTCGTCGTCATTACCTTCATGGTATGGAAAAAACAATTACATTACTCAAACCTGCTTATCGTCAATACTCACGAGCAGAGCTTCGCTATATATTTGATATCCCTGCAGATTCAAATGATATTTCGCGTATTTTAAACTCACTTAGCCAAGAGTACTCATTACTTAGTAGTGAGGATAAAAAGCAGTTTCAGCCTGAGCTAACAGAGAGCCAAATTATAAAAAAACTGAAATTAAATACCCTCATGGGAGGTAACGTTACTACGACCAATAAACAGCCTTCTACATTTAATAAATGTGATTTTAAAACTCTATGGAAGAGCTCGTTACCTGAAGATTTTATCGATAAAAATACGAATACGTTTAATTACTTTTGTAAAAAAGTATTTGAAGCACTAAATAATAAAACCTTAGACTTTAAAACAGCCAATATTCAGTGGCGTCAATTAGCAAAAGGACAATATTTTAACTTTGCCTCTAAAGAGCTGAAAGCGCTTAAAACATTGGGTAAACCTAAAATAATTCTCCAGAAACCACAGGGGAAATCACATACCGAAACCCTTAACATTCAATTTTCTTGTGTATGTAACCAAAAGACATTGCAAGCTTTTAAAGCCCTTTGCCACAAAGGGCCATTAAAGCATTACACGGCTACTTTTTTACTAATCCAAAATAGAAAAAGTCTTAACAGTAATAAATTAAATATGGTTAAGAACCAGTTTTTACGTAAAGACGATAATTTTAACTGGCATAAAACGCCAGGTGGGAACACTCAATTAATTATCACACTGAAAACACTCATTCCTTCGACATTGCTAGCGCAAACGCTGGAACAATACTTTTTAAATATAACCTTAAAATAAGGATAACTAATGATGGCAAAAATAGTTCTTAAACCAAAAGAGCAAACTTCGATAAGTGATTTTTTAAAGAGCGTAATAAAATTAGATGCTGAAGCTCGGATTTCATTTATTATCAATGATAAAACATGCAAAATAATTATGGGGGCAGGTGATAGCATGCAAATAATCAGTCTAGATGTTGAAAAAGATTGGTTATTAAAAGATGGACAGTGGAGCCTATCAGCAAGTAGCTTTAAGCAGTGTTTGAGCCTCCATTTACAACAGACCAATATTGAAGTCGATATCGAGTACACTTCCAAAAACCCCTACCCGCACGTTGACACCCTAACAAAAGGCGAGTCACGTATATATATTCTAGCTAAAGAGATTGTGGCGGAGCACCTTGATTTTTTAATGTTTGTTGAACAAGCAAAGAAGCACACAATGCTGACAACCTCAGCAATAGAAATGGCCAATATTGCAAATTCATATACGCCTTACGATTCATTTGAAACGAATAAAGCAGAATCGAAAATTCGTATCGAACGTGACAACAGAATTATCCCATTTGATGTTCCTGAAGGGTTTACACCAAAATTTGACTTATTATTGAATAAGGATGGCGTTGAAAACTTAAAAAAACTAGCTCTATCAACTAAATCCGAAACTGTGACTATATATACTGATGATGAACGGGCGGTATTTAGTGATGGTAATAACGTAATATCCAACTCGTTACTTTCTTTACGAGATTATGCTAATAAAAAAGAAATAAACTACGTCGTTGAGCAAAAGCTTGTTATCAGTATCTATACCTTAAAAGATGAAATTACAAGTTATCGTAATATGGGCATAGTAAAAAAAGCAAACGAAGCACTATTGTACATAGACAGTAATTGCGTAATGTTCGCTGGATTAACGGAAGAAACTGGCGGTAATTGTTTTTTATCCACACAGCATATCAAAGAAACATCGTCTATGATTTACCGCATTAACTTAAGTGCACTTTCAAAAGTGAAAATTAGTGATATCACAACAGCTAAGCAAATAAAGTTGCAAATGTTGTTAGATGAAGATGGAAAACGTAGTCTCGGTTTTTATAGCGATAAAGACTCTGTCAATCCATATCAATGTATTGATGATATTGAACTTGCACCTGAAAAAATGAACAAGGTAATAGAAGCTAAAAAAGCATTGGAGAAAAAACTTGGGAAACGTGGGGAAGATTTTAGTGAGCCACATCTTCCTGGTGTGGGGTTTGATGGGGTTTAAATTATCTACTAACGCTAATGTGTTTATGTTAGGCGCATTAGCTTCACTTACTCACATTATTTGCAAAAATTTCAAAATCGACAAACTTACAACAGGGCACTGGATAAATACACAGTACCTGCTATATTAATTACTGAAATTCTAGTCAGTAGCGCGATTTTGTACCTAGTGTATGGTATCCGCATAACTGATAATAAAACAAGCAGTTGGAGTAGAGAGGCTGGCACCTCCCTACCCCGTATCGGCTGCTCCGACTTTGAACCGACCCAGCCGATGGCTTAATTCTAACGAATTCCATTGGTGAGGGATAGATCTATTTATAGATCGACTAACTGATGGAGGCCATTATGGCTCACATTCGCATTCGCCCAAATGGGCGTATTCAATTTGATTTACACCTTTATGGGCAGCGCTTTCGTGAAGGCACTAAGCTCATGGCGACCCCTGTTAATATTAAAAAAGCACAAGCTACGCTTAAAAAAATCAATGCTGAAATTGCTTTAGAAACTTTTCAGTATCGTGATTATTTTCCTGAGAGTAAAAAAGTCGCTAAGTTTGAGGCGCTACAACGCGCTAAAGATCCCGACCGTCTTTATCCATTTTTTAACGATTACGCGAATGAATGGTTCGATCGTCAAAAAGCAAAATGGAAAAGCAGTTACCAAAGCGTGGTACGTAATACGCTCGACCGTTACCTTATCCCTGAGTTTGGCAATATATTAGTAAACGAGATCAAGCTGGTTAATGTGGATTATTTCCGAGAAAGCTTAATGGTTTGCGATACCAAAGGGGCCCGTAAACTTTCTAATAAACGTATTAATGGCATTCTTTGGCCGTTTGTCGCTATTTTAAGTTTAGCAGCAGAAGAGCACGACTTTCCTTACCCATTACGCCGTTATAAAACCCTAAAAGAAGAGCGCGCTAACTCGTTGCCGCTTATTGCCGATGAAGTACAACGCTTTTTGGAGTGTACCCCCACACAATGGCGCGATTATTTTACGGTGCGTTTTTGGACAGGTATGCGTAGTTGTGAAATACATGGCCTTCGCTGGGAAGATATCGACTTTAATCATCGGCTCATTCGTATCCGACACAATTGGGTTAATGGTGAATTGGGTGATGTAAAAACACCTAAGTCGCGCCGCGACTTAAAAATGTGCAATACGTTATTTACATTGTTTAAGCGCTTACAAAAACAAGCAAACAGTGAATTTGTGTTTACTCATAAAGGCAAGCCGCTTAATACTCACTTTGTAAGCAAGCAGCTTTGGTATCCTACACTCCAAAAAGCGGGGCTTGCACGCCGCCGCCCTTACGAAACCCGCCATACCGCGGCAGTACTGCATATAGCAGCGCATGAAAATCCGCTGTACATATCTCATATGCTGGGGCATAGCGATACACGCTTACTGTTTGAAGTTTACGCGCCTTATGTTGCTAATGCGTCAAGGCAGGATGGGTTTGCATTTAATGAAATGATGGTTGAGCGTGGGATTGCATGAAGCGCTTGATTAAAATGCTAAATAAAATTAGCTACGTTTTTACATGCTAACTCGGGAATCAATAGTGCCATATAGCCAGTAATTTAAACCCAAATTATATACGTAGCCCATAGATATACTAGAAGGTGAGATAGAAATCCCACCTTCTATAAACGACATACGTTTCTATAATAATGCTTTTATTGCCGTAGCAATATGCTCAGCTTGCGCTTGAGATGCGACAGAATCAGTCGACTCGACCATAACTCGGATCAATGGTTCAGTGCCTGATTTACGAAGTAAAACACGACCTGTATCTGCCAGAAGTGTTTCTGCTTCTACTACTGCTTGCTTCACTAAATCTGTATTTAAAATTTCATTCGCATTATTTTTTGTTAAACGCACATTGAAAAGTACCTGAGGTAATTTTTGCATACCTGCTGCGTAGTCTTTTAATGATTGCTTTTGCTGAATAAGCGCTGTTAACACTAATAAAGAAGCAACAATACCATCACCTGTGGTTGCATAATCTAAATGTAGAATATGCCCTGAACCTTCACCACCAAGTTTCCAACCCGTATTTTTAAGCTGCTCAACAACATAGCGATCACCTACTTTAGCGCGCTTGAATGGTATATCCATTTCTTTAAGCGCTAGCTCTAACCCCAGATTAGACATCAGTGTACCAACAACACCACCTTGCATTTTGCCTTGCAGCTTTGCGGCCTTAGCTAAAATATAAAGTATTTGGTCACCGTCAATCACAGCGCCACTGTCATCAACAAGCATTAACCTGTCAGCATCACCATCAAGCGCAATACCTAAGTCTGCTTTATGTTGAAGTACAGCTGCTTGAAGACTATCTAGATGTGTAGCACCACATTGCTCATTTATATTTAAACCATTTGGTTTATCGTTAATGCTAATAACATCGGCACCCAACTCTGTATAAACATTAGGTGCAATGTGATACGCGGCACCATTAGCACTGTCGATAACAATTTTTAAACCTTCAAGCGTTAAATCTTTAGCAAATATGCCTTTGCAAAACTCAATGTATCGCCCTGCTGCATCGTTAATGCGTCTTGCTTTACCCAAACGTTCTGAGCTAACACATTGCATAGCGTTATTATTTAATGCTTGCTCAAGTAAGGCTTCAATTTCTAGCTCTTGCTCATCGTTTAACTTCGTACCAGAATTATTGAAAAATTTAATACCATTATCGTAATATGGATTATGTGATGCGCTAATAACAACACCGGCATCGGCTCTAAAAGTTGATGCTAAATAAGCGTCGGCATTGGGCCAACAAATGCTACATTAACACCCGCAGCAGAAAGCCCAGCTTCAATAGCTGACTCAAACATATAACCACTATTACGTGTATCTTTACCTATTAATATCTCTTTCGTACCACTTGATGCTAAGACTGTACCCGCGGCCCAGCCTAACTTCATTGCAAAATCAGGCGTAATAGGAAAAGTACCGACCTTACCTCTGACTCCATCGGTACCAAAATATTTACGTGGCATAATTATTCCTTTATGTATTTAATTTGTTCAATTTTCTTAAAAATAAAGTAAATTTTCAAATGAAAAAGTGCAGCTTTAAAGCTGTGACTAAATAAGCTTTTTATAATGTGCTATATAACTTAGTAAACTATAACTTAAAAAGATCTAGACGATCATCTTTACCACTTAACGATATTGGCAGTTTGTGAATTTACTTATTTATTCACAAGCGTATTTAAGTAATGACCAAATTCAGTACCTAGCTTAGCGTCGCGCATACCATATTCAACAATTGCTTTTAAGTAACCTAGTTTGTCACCACAATCATGTGAACGGCCGCTCATATGAAATGCTTCCACAGTTTCTTGTTTTATTAGTTCATCAATAGAGTCAGTTAGTTGTATTTCTCCACCCGCGCCTACTGGTGTTTTAGCAAGCAATGGCCAAATATTTTTACTAAGTACATAGCGACCAACAACTGCAAGGTTAGACGGAGCTTTATTAGCATCTGGTTTTTCTACCATCGCTTTAATTGCGGCACTATTTCCGGGATTTAGCTCTAGCCCATTGATATCTGCAATACCGTATTTGCTCACATCCTCTTGAACTACTGGTTCAAGCATTATTTGACTTGCACGCGTTTCACTAAAACGCTTGATCATAGCCGCTAAGTTTTCCGTTTTTTGATCTGCCGTGTATGAATCTAATATTACATCAGGGAGTAAAACAATAAAGTCATCATCACCAACGATTGGTTTGGCGCATAAAATTGCATGACCAAGACCTTTAGTTTCACCTTGGCGAACACTCATAATGGTTACATCAGCGGGGCAAATCGAGCGTACTTCATCAAGGAGCGTACGCTTTACACGCTTTTCGAGTGTTGCTTCTAACTCATAGCTTGTGTCAAAGTGATTTTCAATTGCATTTTTAGAGCTGTGTGTTACTAACACAATCTCTTTAACACCCGCAGAAATACATTCTGCAACGATATATTGAATAAGTGGCTTATCAACAATGGGGAGCATCTCTTTTGGGATTGCTTTAGTCATTGGTAACATACGTGTGCCAAGGCCGGCAACAGGAATTACAGCTTTCATGGATAGTCCTTTATTTAAAATATATACAGAAAATTTTGAGCTGTATTTTAATCGTTACCAAATATATCTCGTGTATAGACTTTATCTGCTATATCATTAAGCTCTTCAACCATACGATTAGATACTATTACATCAGATATTTTCTTAAACTCATTTAAGTCTTTAATGACACGAGAATGATAAAACTCTTTTTCTTCAAGCACTGGCTCATAGACGACGACTTCAATGCCTTTAGCTTTAACACGCTTCATAATACCTTGAATTGACGAAGCTCTAAAATTATCCGAGCCGGTCTTCATTACTAAGCGATAAATACCCACGACTTTAGGGTTGCGTTTTATAATTGAATCCGCAATAAAGTCTTTACGTGTAGTATTCGCGTCAACAATAGCGCCAATAATATTATTAGGCACATCTGCATAATTAGCGCGTAGCTGTTTAGTATCTTTTGGTAAGCAGTATCCACCATAACCAAACGAAGGGTTATTATAGTGCTTACCTATACGAGGGTCTAAACTAACACCTTGTATAATTTGCTTACTATTTAAACCGTGCGCTTCAGCGTAACTATCAAGCTCATTGAAGTAAGCAACACGCATTGCTAAATAAGTATTTGAGAACAACTTAATAGCTTCAGCTTCTGTTGAGTCGGTGAACAGAATTTCAATATCGTCTTTGATTGCGCCTTGCTTTAGTAAATTAGCAAATACAGTCGCTCTCTCACTCTGTTCCCCCACAACAATACGTGAAGGATATAAGTTATCGTGCAGTGCTTTACCTTCACGTAAGAACTCTGGTGAAAATATTAAATTATCAATACCAAGTCGTTCTTTAATATCCTTTGTAAAGCCTACAGGAATAGTCGATTTAATTATCATGACAGCGTTTGCATTATGTGTGACTGCATCTTTAATAACTGCCTCTACCGAACTTGTATTAAAATAATTATTTTCTACATCGTAATCAGTCGGTGTGGCTATAATTATAAAGTCGGCGTTGGTATAAGCTACCATCTTATCTGTAGTTGCTGTGAAGTTTAAATCACCACGCGTTAAAAAGTCACTAATTTCAACATCAACAATGGGCGAATGCTTATTTTTTAGTAGCTCTATTTTTCTCTCATCAATATCAAGTGCTACAACTTCATTATGTTGCGCCAACAACATAGCGTTAGAAAGCCCTACATAACCGGTACCAACCACTGCAATTTTCATTTAATTTCCTATAAATCTAAATTTTCAATAAATACTATTTAAGAGTTTTTTATAAATTAATATATGTAAATACTACGGCTCAAAACTCAAATAAAACCCTATGTTATTAGTTTCTAATTAAAACTAATAACATTCCCTGAATCGTCTACAGTATTAACTTTTTTTGCATTCCACACCAAATCGCATATGCCATCGGTTGGATTAAAGCCTGTTGGTGCGTCTAAGAGCAGCTGACGTATTGTTTCGTGATCAAAATTATGACACGCAATATCTAGCGCTTCTATAAACACATTAAGCTCAGCCAAAGGCAACATTACCTCATTGGCAGTCATGATTCGTTCATGAGAGGTCTCGCCAACATTATCGCCGATCAGCAGTTCTTCATAAAGCTTTTCACCTGGGCGTAAGCCCGTACACTTAATTTCGATATCACCATGTGGATTGGTATCGCTTTTAACTTCAAACCCAGAAAGACGAACCATTTTAGTCGCCAAATCTTTAATTTTAACTGGATCGCCCATATCGAGCACAAATACATCGCCCCCCTTGCCCATAGCCCCTGCTTGTATAACTAATTGCGCCGCTTCAGGAATCGTCATAAAAAAGCGTGTTATATCAGGGTGAGTGAGCGTTATCGGACCACCTTCTTTTATTTGCCTGCGAAATAGCGGCACTACAGAGCCACTCGACCCAAGTACATTACCAAAGCGCACCATACAAAAACGCGTTTTATGTTTAACACCTTGCTCTTGTGCTAAACCTTGCAGCGATAGCTCAGCCATACGCTTAGTAGCACCCATTACATTCGTTGGACGTACCGCTTTATCTGTTGATATAAGCACAAAGGTTTCTACCTTCGCATTTACGGCAGCTTTGGCTGCATAATAAGTACCAAACACATTATTACGCACACCTTCTACTACATTATGCTCAACTAACGGCACATGTTTATAAGCAGCAGCGTGGTAAACAGTTTGCACACCAAATACTGTCATTACAGTTTCAATTCGGTTAATACGCTGCGCCGAACCCATTATGGGTACAATCTCAATATCAAGGTTATTATTAGTAATGTACTCACTAAGCTCCTTTTCTATTGAATATAAACCAAACTCACTAAGCTCAAATAAAACAAGCTTTGTTGGTTTCTGTTTAACTATTTGCCTACACAGTTCAGAGCCGATAGAGCCACCGGCTCCTGTTACCATAACCACTTTATTAGCAATGTTAGCGGTCATTAAATCAGTATTCGGTTCAACAGGGTCACGACCTAGCAAATCTTCAACACCCACTTCGGCTATTTCAGCAAGCTTTGCTTTGCCCTCTACTACATCAGCCATACCTGGTATTGAAAGTACGTTAATTGTTAAAGGTTCTAATTGGGCGAGTATTTCTTTACGGCGTGCACGAGTTGCGCTCGGGAGTGCTAATAAAACTTTACTTACTTTGCGTTTATTTATTAGCTCGTAAATACCTTTAAAACATAAAACGGGTATACCCTGAATAATTGAACCGTGCTTAGTTACATCATCATCAATGAACGCTCTAACAAAATACTCTGGACCAGCACCTAATGCTGTCGCTAATTGTCGTCCGGCAGAACCCGCTCCATAAATAATAACAGGTTCTTTTTTACTTGTCGTCATTCTGCCAATCATTGCGCGTACCAATACACGAGAACCACCCACAGTTAATAAACACAACCAAGCAAATATAAATGGCATCGTTCGCGGTATATCTATACCTATAAAAAAGGCGATTAAAACCAAGCTGATCGTTGTTATTACAGTGCCTAGTACAATTGCCCAAATAGCTTGTGAGTTCATGTATCTAAGTACAGCACGATACAAGCCTAAACTTATAAATGTATATAAGCTAACAGGTATTAACACTGCTAATAAAAGCCAATTATCTAAACGCTGCAGCGACTCAAAGCTATCAAGCCTTACAATAAGCGCTAACCAAAAAGCCAACATAATAAATAACGAATCAATGCACAATGTGATAACGCGTTTTTTGGCACGCGATGCGTTTAAAATAGAGCGAATGAAACTATCCAAGACACGTTCCTTTGTGATGTAAATACAGGGTCAACCCAGTATCACATTTTAAATTAACAATATGGTAACTATAACAAAAAATAGGCTAATATAATTAGCATTTAATGTAGTTTATTGTTCAGTAAATAGTAATAAATTACAATATTAGAGCCCAATAGGGACGGTTGATAATTTCAGATATGTCACTATTGGTATAATAAATGATGGTGAAATGTGTCTCAGGAAATTTATCGTCCTGAGACACATTTTAAAATAATTTTTTTTAGATTAGTGAGTTAAAAAATAAAAAAAACATCCCTAATATAATATTGGGAATTGCACTTACGTACTATACATCTTTCAAAATAATGTATTCAGCCATCCGCTTTATTCCAACATCAAACTTTATGAGCAATTATTCAAGCATAAACTCTAAACAACGGGTACAGCTTATAATTATTGATATTGACTGATAATTATAAGCTGATCACACTTTTAAGGTTTAGACGCTAACTCAAAAACTTCTTTCATCATTTGTGCTGTTTTAGCTATTTCAGCTTCAGTAAGTGTTGGGTGAATTAAAAACATAATTGATGTTTCACCTAGCTCTACTGCATTAGGTAAGCGTTTTTCTGGCCGCCATGGGGTGTTGTCGAATGCTTTTTCAAGGTAGACCTCTGAGCAGCTTCCTTGATAACATGGTACGCCACGTTCAACTATTTCGTTAACAATACGGTCGCGTTCCCAGCCATCAGCTAGTTGCTCAGGCTTAACAAACATATAGTGTTTATACTCTGCGTGCTCAATGTAGCTTGGCACTGATACTAAACGAATACAGTCAAATTCACTGGCAGCTTTATCAAGCTCAGCTCCATATGCTTGCCGCTTTGCAGTCCAATCACTCATACGCGTTAGTTGAATACGGCCGAGTACTGCTTGCATTTCAGTCATACGCCAGTTGGTACCAAAGCTTTCGTGTAACCATCTAAATCCTGATGGGTGTTCACGGTTGTAAATAGCATCAAAGCTTTTCCCGTGGTCTTTATAACTCCACATCGTTGACCATAACTCTTTAGAGTTTGTGGTTACCATGCCACCTTCACCGCCAGTCGTCATTATTTTATCTTGGCAAAAACTCCACGCGCCCACATGGCCAATACAACCTACTGAGCGACCTTTGTATTTAGCACCATGCGCTTGGGCGCAGTCTTCAATTACATAAAAGCCATGTTCTTTACTAAGTGCCATTATGTCATCCATTTCCGCAGGCATCCCCGCTAAATGCACGACAATAACCGCTTTGGTTTTTGGTGTAAGCACCGCTTTAATACTTTGGGCTGTAATTGCTTGGCTATTTAAATCAATATCGGCAAAAACTGGGGCAGCATCCGCAGTCACAATGCTTGAGGCAGACGCTAAAAATGTACGTGGCGTAGTGATTACTTCATCGCCAGCGCCTACATTTAATGCTTTTAAAGCAATATCGAGCGCTAACGTACCATTACCTAAAGCTATAGCATATTCACTATCAGCCCAAGCAGCGAATTCTTTTTCGAACTTGCGGCCTTCAGTGCCCGTCCAATAATTAACTTTATTTGAAAGCACAACGCGACTTACGGCATCAGCTTCGTCTTGAGTGAAGCTAGGCCAAGGAGAAAATGGGGTATTTAACATTACTCATAAACCTTTCTATATAATGGGAAGTAACCTGACTCAGGAACTGCGTCAACCTCGGTTAAATTACTTAACTTTTTATACGCATCCATATTTGTAATCATTTTAAAAACAAAAAACTCAATAGATTCTTTCGAAAAGCCATACTTAAAATTAAAAAGGCTATCCCTACCGCCACCTAAACCACCACCTAAGTGTAAGTATTTAAAGCCTAATTCGGTAGCATCTTTTCGTGCTTGATCTATCAACATTCGCGTTGGAGCTAATTCTTTATACTCTTGTAAAGTACCACTGAGATGATATTGAACAATGTCATCACAAAATACAAACATGCCTGAACAAACTTTAATCTCATTTAACCATACATTATAAATCCTTACTTCAAAGTCGGTACTATTCAATAAGTCATCATAATATGTATCATCAAAGAAGTAATAGTCGCCAGCACCCAAATATTTCATTGTAGCTAGATAAATAGATTTAAAGTCATCAATACTCTCTTGGGAGTTTGACCAGTTAGCTTTAAACCCATCTTTTTCTAAACGTCTTAATAGGTTGCGATAGTTCTTCCTATAACGCCTTTTTTGTTCATCCTCATCATTACTAAGATCAACCACCACTGTTTCACCATTAGGGAAACACCCTTTCAGTGCATTTGCATCTATTAGCAAAGAGTTAAGACGTGAAAAAATTGATACAACTGAATTATTATTAGACCAAGTAAGTAAGTGCTCAAGGAACTGTTCAAATAAATTAATAGCATCATCACTTGAAAGCAAAAAACCCGAATATCCATAAACTGATGTCATATCTTTATGCTTTGAGCTTTTAATATCACGAAGTAGTAAAGGCAATGCAATACTCTCATTGGAATCATTAGTTAAAACAAAAAGCAGCGGTTTACCTTCATTATTTTTAAATGCCATTTCATGGTAATCCCAACTATGGTACCAATCACTTTTAAATTTGTTTAATTCTCCGCACCATTCATCCCTTGTCACTATTACTTTAAACTCATTCATTTAAATATAAACATCCCAATTAAAATTAAACTTAAACTTAAACTTAGAATAGAACTCTAAAAGCATGCTTAGTTACATTTCATTATATATGACATCCAGGTATTAGAACCTTTGAAATCAAAATTATTCTTTGAAAAAAGAATAATTTTTTTATCTAATACTGATATAAGTGCACCAATCAAATGTTCTGGAAACTTGTCATAGTTTATTACGTATGTTTTATCTGACGGTTTACCTATTGACCAAGTCGCACCTTCAAATCTAATTTTAGAGTAGCCTATATCTTCATAGCATTTGAAATAATCAAATTGTGTAGAACTCAAATCATTTGAAAAATTTTCTTTTAATACAGTAGATTTATACGTAACCGAATAAACTTTGAAACCGAGTGAAGAGTACCAAGCAAAGGCATTTTCATTTCTACTATCAACCTCTAAAGCTAAACATGCACCTTCCTCACGAGCCATCGACTGATAATATTCAAACAACTTCTTTCCATAGCCATTTGACTTAGAGCTATTCTTAACTACGATATGGTTAAGAAACAAGCAACCATAAGCGTTTTTAACCTGAATAAAAGCTTGAAGATAACCATCTAAATAAATCCCGTAAAACTCATCATTAAGAATGGACTCAGCAATAATAGATATACAAGATTCCGTCTCATATATTGAACCAATTAAAAGCTTCCTATCATAAGAATCTTTCATTATCGCGTATATAAAATTAGATTCAGACTCATCATCAATTTTTCTTATCATACGAGCCCCTTTCTTCATCAAAATCTTTCATGCTCGAGCTAGGAGAAATAATGATACCATCTTTTTTAATCACTTTTAAAATGGTCATAATTAGTATTCTTAAATCTAAGAGGAATGTTCTATTTTCAACGTACCAAACATCAAGTGCTAATCGTTTATTCCAACAAACTGTATTTCGACCGTGTACTTGCGCCCAACCTGTAATTCCTGGTCTGACATTATGACGTAATAACTCTCTTTTAGAGTAATAAGGGAGATATTTTACAAGTAGAGGTCGAGGCCCCACTAAACTCATATCACCTTTTAAAACATTATAAAGACCTGGGAGTTCATCAATGCTAGTAGAGCGTATAAACATTCCAAATTTAGTCATACGTTGTTCATCAGGAAGTAAATCCCCCTGTTCATCTTTATCGCTATTCATGCTCCGAAACTTCATCATTTTAAACACTTTTCCGTCCATACCGGGGCGATCTTGAGTAAATAATATAGGAGCCCCAAGTTTTAAGCGAATCAAGACTGCTACAAAAAATATTACTGGAGCTAAAAAAAATAAAGCCAAAAGT
Organism: Pseudoalteromonas sp. SWN166; assembly: GCF_015864485.1. Taxonomy (NCBI): domain Bacteria; kingdom Pseudomonadati; phylum Pseudomonadota; class Gammaproteobacteria; order Alteromonadales; family Pseudoalteromonadaceae; genus Pseudoalteromonas; species Pseudoalteromonas sp. SWN166. The sequence goes on along the minus strand of NZ_JADYXB010000014.1, from coordinate 57,299 downwards.
GAAATTAGAATATCAAAGATACGTTTAATCATTTATAGAATCCATTAATGTTTTCTCTATTCGTGCAGCCATTATATCTCTTGAAAAATGTTCATATGAGAGAGTTTTGCAACTTTCTACAGCCTTACTATATTGTGCTTTGTCATTTAAAAAACGGGAAATACTTATAGCTGCATTTTGGTAATCAGTGCTATCTATAGCTAAACCACAGTGATACTTTTCTATTAAACTTTTTTGCCAACCACCATAGTTTATAGCTATAGGTGTTTGTGCAGCTAAAGCATCAAATAACTTATTTGCAGAATTATGCCACATCTCAATAACAGGTCCAAAAAGGGATAAAGATAAGTCTGCAGCCGATAAAAGCTTGACAATCTCAGTTTTGGGCACAGGTGATAATATATAAAGGTTTTTATTCAAGACCCCAGCTTTGTTAGCTTCAGCTATAACTTCTTCTTTTTCCATGCCGTCTCCAATAGCTACAAAGCATAGATTAGGATCAAGTTCCTGAGAAGCTTTTGCTAACTCAACAATATAACCAACCTTATTAATCATACCAAAGGTTCCTGTATATACTATTAGCTTTCTTCCATTAGTAAATGCCAAATCACTCTTTAAGTAGTTAGCGCCTATCTTCTTATCCACGTCAAATAAATCTGTATCACAACTGTTAGTAGCTAACGTTACTTTATTGACACTTATGCCCTTACTAATTACACCTTCACACATACCGGGAGATAATCCTATAATCCTTTTTGAATTTCTATAGGTATACTCTTCTAACCAAAGAGCAAACTTAATTATATACTTGTTTTTAATTGCCCCTGTAGCTATTGGTAATTCAGGCCAAAGATCTCTCACTTCAAAAACTAATGGTTTGCTTTTAATTTTAGAGTAGATTAGTCCCGGAATAGCAATTGTTAGCGGGGTGCTTGTGGCAAGCACAACATCAGATTCAACTGAAAGTGACTTGAATATTGACCTAAATGAAAAATAAATAAACTTCCAAATACGAATAATAAAGCTATCTTTATTTGAATAATCTAAATGCAAAACATGAAGCTTAATCCCTTCAATCTCTATATAATTCCAGCCTTTTTTAAAAGTATAATTATCTGAAAATGCAGCTGAAGAAGTAACGAAAATAACATCATGCCCATTTATTACGAAACGTTTAGCCATCTCATAAGAGCGAGTACCTGTATTTGATTCTGGAGTTGCAAAATATTGATGTAAATAAATTATTTTCATGAAAAAAACCTTTTGAGCCAGCGCTTGAAACCATTTGAGTCTGGTAAAATTGGATAACCTTTATGAAGTGAGTAGAATAGTACATATAACATTTTATAAAAACCAATCCGTCTTGCCCGGCTAATACAAGAGATTGTAGATATTTTCTTAGCCGGGCAAAGGTTTTTAGCAATAAAAGTATTATAATTGCACAAGACATCAAACCTAGAATCAACAACCTCTTCAGAAAATATTTTTGTAAGGGACGTAGAACTTTCAACAACACAATAAATGGTATCTGAAGAAACTTTAAAGTTCCTTCCCATAACTCCAGTTTTTAAAGAGAACATAACATCATTAGACGCAATAACCTCATCGAATTGGATATTGTGTTTATATATCAGTTCAGATTTATACAATTTACTCCAAGGCACAAAGAATTCATACCTAATAGCTTCATCTTTTTTATTTAAGTAACTTGTAACTAGATCGCTATATTTGGTATGCCTTAAAGATTTTTTTCCATTTTCGTTAACACTAGTTGGAGGAAAATATACAATATCAAAATCAAGTGTTATATAGTTAAAGATAATATCAAATGCGCCGCTGACAAAATAATCATCACTATCAGCAAACATAATAAACTTACCTTGAGCTAAAGATAACCCATAGTTTCTTGCTGCCCCGGCCCAACGATTTCCTTCAGTTTGTAAATAGTACTTAATTTCAACATGGTTATACTGTGCAAGAATCCAAGAAATAGAAGCACTGTGATCATTAATGATAATAAGCTCAATTCTATCTGATTGGGGTATGCTTTCTACAAGTTTGATTATTCCTTTCTCATCGTTGTAATAAGGTATTATTATTGATAAATCATATTTTTTAATTATCATTCTGCGAGCCTACTAGATGTGAATTTTCAATTGATGTAAACATAAACATTAATATATATGTCAATTTAGACATTTCAGTAATGGGTCGGTAAATTAACCATGCCACTACATTTCCCTTGCAGTACTTATTGCTTTATTTCTAGCTAAATAAGACCCTGGTTTTCTTCTATTTAAAATTGAACAGCTAGCTAGGATAACAAGCGCTTTTAGTGTTTTGTCATTAAGTGCATTATTTTTCGGAGGTAATTACCAAAGCAAATACTTTAATTAAATTTCCGACTCTATAACGCACTATTAATCGACTTTAAGCATTTTCTATGTTTGGGTTTATTAGAATTTGTCTCTTTAATAAGTCATTATGAAAAACACTCCATGTTTAATCTCTTTTAATTTATCTTAACAAGTAGATTCGGAGCATCATAGCGCATTCATTATTCATACAAAAAAAACATCCCACGGATGAAATTACACGCCTTTAGTTCGATATTTACTACTATTATAAAGACTATAAGGAGAATAAGAAAATTCGGGGAGTCCATCGTTGTTTAAATTTCTAAGGTACTTTTCATTAACTATAAATCTCACAGAAAAGAAGCTAAACCATAAACACAATAAAAAGACAGATAGAATATGCGGTTCAAATTTAAAGGAAGAAATATTAAAAACTTTTCTTTCAAAAGAAAAATAAAATAAAACTACTAATAGAATATAATATACCCTGTAAGCAATATCAGAAAAAGAATAAGCAAACAAAGCTAATGAAAACAAAAGTAAAGTTAAATAAAACTCTAAACTTATATTTTCACTGCAAAAAAAAGAAAACCACGAAATAAGTAATATACAAACAACTCCTAAAGGAATTTCAAATGCACTTAAATTTAACAAATCATAATTTTCGACTTTCCTCTGAACTAGATCACCAAAAATAACAAAACCACCTACCCCGACCAAAATAAATAAAATAACAAAAAACATATAATAGCGAAGTTTTATTTTTAGGGAACAGAGTAAGATAGGCAAAAAAATTAACGAACTAAGATGAGAGCATAAAGCTAAGATGTAGAAAATTATACTTTTATGACTACTTTTGCTCATTACGCGTAGGGAGCATAGAAAAAACAATACAGCGAACGACGCTCTTAATATATTAAAATGAAACTGTAGATAGAAAATAGTTAAATATACAGCAAGAAAAAATGACCTGTGGTACATATTTTTTGTTGCATAAGATAATAAAAGTATTTGCAAAAATGAGATAACAAGCAAGAACCCCGTGTAACCAAATAAATCATCAAATATTAACTTGTAAGGGTACATAATTAAATACAGTACAGGTTCTGCATTCCTTAATTGTAGAAATAAGTTTTCAAGGTCAATTAGTGAATCATATTGTAATTGATAACTATAAGTATCTTGCCCAACATCACCTCTTAAGCCTGCAAGCAGAAAAAGAATAGCAAAAAAAAGAAAATAACAAATACTTTGGTACTTGCTTTTTTTTCTACTAGCTAAGTAAAGAATAGAGAAAAGCAAAATAGTTATAAAAAAATAAAAAATCATAAAATCTCTAATTGAATAAGACATCGTAATATTACGACCATATGCAACATTAATCATTAAATATTAAAAGTTAGCACTTAGCACTCGGCTCTATAAATATAACTTTATACTATTGCTCATATGAAACGAATAATCACCACAATAGTAGCTTCGCATACATATTTTTTAAAGCAACTGAAAAACTGTTCTAGTGTATTTCCATTTCAAACCAACCCTTCAATTTTACGCGTTTATTTAGGCGGTTAGCAATCTATAACAGTGTTTCAAATTATTTTTTTCTATTTTTAACATGCTTTAAATAAATCTCTAATGTTGCTGCTCGTAATATTTCATTACTATTATTCTTTAGCTTATTATTCAAATGAGGATTCAAATATACCTCTTCAAAATCTTGATCTGTCAACTTTTGATAGCAAGAATCTTTTCGATTAAGAAGTTTCTTTAATTCTGAAGCTACTTCAGGAGAGCGAATCCAAGCTTTATAATCTGTATACCCCGCCGATGATTTTATACCTACCAACTCTCTTAAATGTCTTACTATTTTATTAAGCGCCCGTGTGAGTACACTTTTTTTGATTGTTAAGCCTGCGGGTTTACCCGTTTGTTGCCAAGGAATATCTTTAAAGAACTTAGGAAAAAACTTATGAAGCATCGCTGCGTATAATTTATTATTTAACCGATACTCATCAGGAAGAGAGTAGATCAACTCAACACAACCATTATCAAAAAATGGTTTACGTTGCTCTAGAGCGATTAGGGAGTTAACAGTACCCATATTAATTAACCGTCTGCCCCGCGACATAAATAAATATGGATCTATATGGTTAATATTATAAAAATCAGAATCGAAATTTTCATCCTTAGTATTATGGTAATAAGATTCAACAATGTTTTTATTTATTTTTCTATTTAGATAGTTATCATTTTTAAAATAGCTACCACCGAAAATTGCATCACCTAAATAACCATTTAAATTGATATCAACATTACTAGCAATATCATCAATAAACTCGCCACCATGCATATGCATCATGTCTTTCATACCATCGGTATTCCAAACTTTTTCAAATCGTGGCTTAAACCAGTTTTTATCGGTAAAATGGTATTCTTTGTGGTTCCAATGTGATTTTGAAACCACCGTTTTAGCAATAGTAATATCATCACAGCCACCAATACCGAATGTAAATGCACTACCTTTATAATCAGGATATAAATGTTCAACTGCCGCAAAAATAACCCTTGAATCTAAGCCACCACTTAAAGTGATACCTATCTTTTCTTTAGGATCGAATCTTCGCTCAACGGCTTGAATAAAACGGTTACCTAACTCATTAACAGCGTCATCAAAAGATATGGGGGATGGCTTTATTTCTGCCCAAGTCCAATAATGGTATTGAGAAACAGTGTTTTTTTGTAAGTCTAATGAAATCACGGTTGCTGGTTTAATTAGCTTAATATTTTCGAACCAAGTGTGTTCGTTTAACAAGTAGCCTAAATCCATAAAGCATTCAAAGCTTGTTGAGTTTATTGTTTGATCTATATTATCTAAAGATAAAATAGCTTTAACCTCACTAGCCCAAGCAAACTGTCCTTTGTTCCAATACCAATAAAGCATTCGCATACCGTAGCGATCTGAAATCAACTTAACTCGTTTTTTATTTTTATCATAAATAGCAGCACAAAAATAACCATCTAATTTATTTAAAAAGCTATCTAATAAATTTTGTTGGTAAACAAATAATAAACATTCACTAAAGCTTAAACTCTCTTCATAGCCGAAGTAACCAGCTAACTCTACATGGTTATAAGCCTCGCCTTCTATCCAGACAAAAACGTCATTACTTTGAACGGGCGAATTTTTTTCGCCTATTTTATTAAGGTGCACACGAGAAGCCGCTATTGATTCATCTTTAAACAAATCATCTTTTTTAAAGTGCGGGTAAAGCATCATTGACTCTTGAACTGTCTCAATGTGTGCAGATTGATTTTTTTTTGTAAAACCAAATATTCCTGGCATAACTATTCCTTTTTAAAGCTTTTAAGCAAGGGTTTTTCAACTAAAAATAAATAAGGAGCATAAAGCATTAAACAAACAACGCCTGCTAATAATATTCGTAGTATAGGCATTTCTAACTGAACGAAATCTACAAACTGTTTTGCAAACCAGGCTATTGTTATTGTCACGATAAAAACTTTAATAAAATGTAAAGAAATACCCAAATAAGAAATTCGCCCTATTTTAGCGATTAAAAAATGCCAAATCATACCTACGGTTACTGATAAAGCTAGCAGAGCAAATGCTACTGCTTCAACAGTCTTGAAATATAAAAGAACGACAAAAAGCGTAATAGAAACGCTAAAAGCCCAAAAAATATTCCACCAAAAACCTATATCTGCACGTCCTAAAGCTAAAATTAAAGCACCACCAGGATTACCTAACGCTTTTCCAATTCCTACAAATGCTAACACTGTCACTAATATGGCCGTTTTTTCCCAACCTTCCCCAAAAACGATCAAAACAACATCACTTGCAAAGAACGACAGAAAAGCCAAAATAGGCACAGTTAATAAACTCAACACTTTAACGCTCAAATTGTAGTATCTATTTAAAGCTTCTTGATCATTTTGAACTTTTGCATAAACTGGAAATGCAACCTTATTAATAACAGGATTGATTTTGGCCAATGGAAATATGATTAGCTGCCACGCCATATTGTAAAAACCAACAGCCTGAAAGCCAATCATTTTTCCAATCAATAACTTGTCAATATTCGCACTAACATAATTTACAGACTTTTCACCCATTTGGAATAAGCCAAAAGAATAAAAGCCCTTCAGTTCGCTGTGTTTATATGAGAAGGTAGGGACGTGATGGTTTTTCAACCCCAGATATAAAAATAATACACTTGAAGCAAGCGCTTGTGTAAGCATGGCAAAAACTAATGCATACACTCCCCATCCACTATAGGCAAAATAAACAGCTACTATAAAAGAAAAGAATGCTGTAAACACTTCGATTTTTGCCATTAAATTAAACATCAGTTCTTTTTGACATAAAATACGATACTGGTTACCCAAAGCAACAATAATAAAAACAGACGAAAGTATCATAAGAAGATTAGTCAGCCTTGCCTCTCCATAAAAAGATGCTATTAATGGCGCTAATATAATTACGATTATCGCAAGTAAGATACCAGATAGAATGTTAAGCCAATATAAGCTAGACAACTGACTATTGCTTATTTTTTGCCTATGAATAATTGCATTACTAACACCCATATCCATAAATGCTTGGGAAAAACCAATAACAACCATTAAAATAGCCATTAAACCAAAATCGGTAGGCTCAAGATAGCGTGCTAATATTGACAACTGTAATAGTTGCAATATTGTTACTATCACCATAGACACAGTTGTCCATTTCACGCCGGAAATAGCATTATTTTTTAAAGACATGAGTAAAAAAACTAAAAATATACATATAAATCAACTATAAAGGTTACTGTTAAATATTAATTATACTGAAACTGAATTATCCAAAGAGCATCTTTAATTGATCGAGATAATTAGACTTAGAAAAGTACTCTTTCACAATATCAATATTTTTATTTTCTTTTAAGCAATCTAAACACTCTAGTTGCTCAATATCATTAATTTTAATACCTTTGTCTTTAAAAAATTTCCATTGAGTTGTATCCCTCCTGATATAGACCGTTTTACCTAATCCTAATAATGTAATAGTATTGCCCATAGCTTGTTGTCGTTTATGATTAAATATTGCTATATCAATTGAGCCTAAAAAAACAAGGTAATCTTTAAAAACCATAAATTTAGTTAACGGTTTAAACTTATCACCAAACCATTCCTTACCTTGCGTTATTACCTGCTGAGCATGCTCTTTGGAACCATATGATAAAGGTACAAAAATACATATATTTTCATTTTTAAAAGGCAATAATTTTTCAAGCGCTTCTATATGGTTATTACTGGGATCTGCCGAATTACCAATTTGAATGTTAATGCTCGTGCTTTTAGTTTCATGCACATTATAATCTTTGTATAAGTTGCTCTTATACATCAAACATTCTTTATACTTGCCTTTAGCGCCATACCACTTTCTTGCAAGAGCAACATCACCTTCAATATAAGTAACTAAATACCCAACATTACCAATGACTTGTCGTCTTAAAAGCTCCTTAATTTTCCATCTAAAATTTTTAATGCCAATCTGGTATGCGTATAAATCAGCTCCCCATATAACCCAATGACACTTTTTAAGTAGCCATGGAGTGCAAAATAAAATTTGCACAAGCTTGATATCAATTAAGCTATGCAGAATAACTTTATCGGCTCTGTGCATTTTTATTATTAAGTTCAAGTGATATTTTAACTTTGAAAAAGTCGTATACCCCGCCATGCTGACATTATCACTTTGCTCAAGCTCATCATCAGCCATTCCGTTTTTAAGTAAAAATTCATGCTCATCACGATTAAAATGTTCATTTATAAATTTTATATATGGCGGAATAAATTTATCGCAGCTCGCGACATGTAAGATTTTTTTACCCCTCAAGAAAAAACTCCGTTACTGATTCAACGACTTTATCCTGATCAGCTTTGGTCATTCCAAAGTATAGCGGCAAACGTACTAACTTGGCGCTTTCAACCGATGTATGCAAGTCATTGCCAATGAATTTACCAAATTGCTTACCAGCAGGACTTGAGTGAAGGGGTATATAATGAAAAGGGGTAACAATATTATTTTCTTTCATGAAAGAGATGAATCTAACTCTCTCCTCGCTAGAGGCTAATTTTAAATAAAACATATGTGCATTATGCTTTAAATTACTAGGAATGTACGGGAGCTGCTCTGGCCGCAATAACTTACTAAACTCAGTGTAATAGTTATTCCATAAAGACAAACGAAACTCATTTATCGCATTAGCAGACTCTAATTGCGCAAAAAGGTAAGCAGCCTGCAGTTCACTGGGTAAAAAACTTGAGCCGATATCTTGCCAAGTATATTTATCAACTATACCGTGTAAAAATTGACTTCGATTAGTGCCTTTCTCGCGAATAATCTCAGCTCGAGCAACCAATTTAGGGTCATTAATTAATATTGCTCCGCCTTCACCACCCGATGAATAGTTTTTAGTCTCATGGAAACTATAGCAACCAATATGCCCTATCGCCCCTAAGGCCTTACCTTTATATGTAGACATGACACCTTGTGCTGCATCTTCGATTACCCAGAGTTCATGTTTTTCAGCAATGCCTAATATAGCATCCATTTCACATGCAACACCAGCGTAATGCACGGGTACTATCGCACGAGTTTTAGATGTGATAGCTGCTTCGATTAATGATTCATCTATATTCATGGTATCGGAGCGTACATCAATGAAAATGATTTTCGCACCTCGCAGTACAAATGCATTTGCGGTAGATACAAACGTATACGAAGGCATGATGACTTCATCACCTTCTTTTATATCTATTAATATTGCCGCTAATTCCAATGCAGCCGTACATGAAGGCGTAAGCAATGCTTTTGCTGTATTAAAATTTTCTTCTATCCATGCTTCGCATTTCTTTGAAAACTGGCCATCACCACATAACTTATCTGATTGGATAGCTTGCTCTATATATTTAAGCTCACTACCAGTTTTAGGGGGAATATTAAAAGGGATCATTTTTAAACCTGTTTATAAAACCAATATGAAATATCAGCGATAGCAAAACCAGCTTTGCTATATAAATTTGCGGCTGAAATATTACTTGTTTGTGTAGCAACCTTAACAGCTGTTGCTTTTTTGGAAATGCAATAATCTTGAACTAATTCAAGTAACTTTTTACCAATTCCTTGACCTTGAAAGGGCTCCGCAACCCCGATAAGCCCAATAGTTGCCTCTTCCCCCCTAATCCGGATAGTTACAAAACCGGAAATGGAGCCTTCACTTTTTAGAACTAAACAGCAATCATCAAATTTAGATAAAACGGCATTTTCCGCCCACATTTGATAGAAATTATCTCTTTCTAATGAGGAAAACCATGGCTCCCTAAATCGGCTATTTACATATAAATCACTGACAATTAGTTTAAGCTCATCAATAGAGCTCTTTGTTGCTAAATAAGCATTAAAATCTGTTAGTGATGCAGGCTTTACAGTTACAGGTAGTGCCTTTTTAAAAACCAGCTCACCTTCTACAAAGCTAAACCCATGTCTATTTATAACATCTAAACAGGGGTAGTCCGCAGAGCCAATTTTTATAGTTGTGAGTGATTTCTTAGGCCAATCGTAGCTTGCAGTTTCAATAGCGGGTAACTCAAACGAAAATATTCTCCGATTGAAAAACTGGCTATCCCACTCTTTTAGAATAAAATTCTTATGCATTACTTTGATGTTAAATCCATTAAATACTGACCGTAGCTATTTTTCAACATGGGTGCAGCGAATTCTTCCACCTGATGTCCTGTTAACCAGCCATTATTAAGGCCAATCTCTTCTAAACAGGCGATTTTATAACCTTGTCGCTTTTCAATGGTTTCAACAAACTGCGCGGCTTCCAATAAGCTCTCGTGCGTACCTGTATCTAACCATGCAAAACCTCGCCCCAGTATTTCAACATTTAGCTTATTTTGCCTTAAATACATTTCATTAAGACAAGTGATTTCCAACTCACCACGATGAGATGGCTCTACTTGTTTTGCCATAGTAACAACTGAGTTATCGTAAAAATAAAGCCCTGTTACAGCAAGATTTGATTTTGGTTTGGTTGGTTTTTCTTCGATAGAAATCGCTTTTTGATTCCCATCAAATTCTACAACACCAAAACGCTCTGGGTCTTTTACTTGATAACCAAAAACGGTTGCGCCTTGGCCATTTTTTGCATTTTGTACTGCATGCTTTAATTTAGGACTAAAGCCTTGACCATAAAAGATGTTATCACCCAACACTAAGCATACGTCATCACTACCAATAAAGTCTTCACCAAGTATAAAAGCTTGAGCTAGTCCATCTGGGCTTGGCTGTACTGTATAACTAAGCTCAATGCCAAACTGTGAGCCGTCACCTAATAAGCGTTTAAATGAATCAATATCTTCAGGCGTAGTAATAATTAACACTTCGCGTATACCGGCTAACATTAACACCGACAGCGGATAGTAAATCATCGGCTTATCGTAAATTGGTAATAACTGTTTTGATACACCCAGAGTGATAGGGTAAAGACGAGTGCCTGAACCACCCGCTAGGATAATTCCTTTCATATTATTTTCCTTGTAGCGCTGTATCAATTTCGCCAAGACGCTCACGTTGATATGAACCATCCTGTACATTTTGGCACCAGCTTTGGTTATTTAAATACCATAGGACAGTTTTACGCAAACCTGTTTCAAAAGTTTCAATTGGAGTCCAATCAAGTTCTTTACTCATTTTTGATGAATCAATGGCATAACGTCTATCATGTCCTGGGCGATCTGCTACATACGTTATCTGTTCTGAGTACGGGGTATTTTTAGGCACTAAAGTGTCTAAAATACTGCAAATACTTTTAACAACTTCAATGTTTTGCTTTTCGTTATGACCACCAATGTTATAGGTTTCACCTATTTTACCTTCAGTAACTACCTTATATAAAGCTCGAGCATGATCCTCAACGAATAACCAATCTCTAATCTGGTCACCTTTGCCATAAATAGGTAATTCTTTACCTTCTAGCGCATTAAGTATTACTAAAGGTATTAATTTTTCAGGGAAATGATATGGTCCATAGTTATTTGAGCAATTAGTTACGACTGTAGGAAAACCATACGTACGTAGCCATGCACGAACTAAATGGTCACTCGACGCCTTACTTGCTGAATAAGGACTGCTTGGTGCATAAGATGTTTGTTCAGTAAACAGAGGTAGCGCTTTACCTAACCCATTACCTACTTGCTCATCTGGGTGAGGTAAATCTCCATATACTTCATCCGTTGAAATATGATGGAATCTAAATGCTTTTTTCGCATTAACTTCTAAATTATCCCAATAACAACGAGCTGCTTCTAATAAGTTATATGTACCCACAATATTAGTTTGAATAAAATCACTCGGCCCTGTAATTGAGCGATCAACATGACTCTCTGCAGCCAAATGCATTACTGCATCAGGCTTATGTACTTTAAAAACTCTGTCTAATTCTGAACGGTTACAAATATCAACGTGTTCGAAATAGTAACGGCCAGACTCATCTGCATTTGGAAGAGATTCTAAGTTTCCTGCATACGTTAACGCATCAACGTTGATTACACTATCTTGAGTGTTAGAAAGTATGTGACGAATAACGGCGCTACCAATGAACCCTGCGCCACCAGTTACTAATATTTTCACAAAAAATGCCTTTATATTTTGGAAATCATCTGTGGGATAGCTGGTTTTATACAGCCCGGAATATGATTTATTTCAACAAAATATCTCAGTCATTTTATTAAGCACTGAGACACTTTTTTCGATATTGAGACAGTCAATTTAGACTATCTCATTGTAATTGCTTGTTTTTGTGGTTTTATTTAAAAGTGCCCAATAGGCCCCTATTTTTTATCACTTGTATATTCGTAGTTGTAGTAACCATAATATCCATATGCATTACTTGCTTTTTTAACTACGCCATTAAACACTACACCTTTTACATCTATGCCATTTTGTTCAAAACGGTTACGCGTTAGGTCTATCTCACGTACATGGTTTTGTCCAAAACGTGTAACAAGTAAAGTAGTACCAGAATGCGCACTTACAATCGCAGGATCGGTTACTGCTAGTATTGGAGGTGTATCAATAATTATAATGTCGTAAGCTGCGCTTACTTCTTCAACTAATTTGCTAAAGTTGCTATGCATTAATAATTCAGACGGGTTTGGCGGTATTTGCCCACGCGTAATAACACTTAAGCCTTCAACTTTGGTTGGTTTAGTAACTTGCTCTAGGTTTAAGCGGCCTGATAAGTAATCGCTTAAGCCATCGTCTGACTTTAAACCAAACTGAGTTTGTAAGTAGCCCTTACGCATATCGGCATCAATAATAAGTACTTTTTTGCCGCTTTGCGCAAGCACGCTTGCTAAGTTAACCGATATAAACGATTTACCTACGCTTGGGCTTGGGCCCGATATAGCAATAATATTGTTTTTAGCTTCCATCATCGCAAAGTGCAAACTGGTACGTAAACTACGTAATGCCTCAATTGCCAGGTCGGCTGGGTTATCAAGCGCTAATATACTTCTAGGTTTATTCGTTTTATTTTTACGGGCTCGCTCAGCAAAGCCGCTTAGCTTATCTTGATAATCTGAGTGCGGTACACTTGCGTATACAGGTAAGCCTAGCGCTTCAATTTCTGCTGGGTCTTCAACCCCTTTATGCATTGCCTTTTGTATAAGCACAATAGCCACAGCTAACATACCACCTAGCATAGTGGCCATTACCACTATTAATGCTTTTTTCGGTTTAACTGGCTTGCTGGTGTTTACCTCAGCGTAGTCAATAATACGTACGTTACCTACAGTGCCTGCACGTACTATATCTAGCTCTTGTGTTTTGCTAAGTAGTAGTGTGTAAATTTGGTTGCTTACCTCAACATCGCGTTTTAAGCGTAGCAGTTCTTGTTGAGTTTCTGGCAGATTACCTACCTCACCTACAAGCTCTTGCTTTTGGCTTTCAACCGCCTCTATTTGCTCAAGTATACCTTGGTATGTTGGGTGATCTTTTTTGAACTTACGGCCAAGCTCTAAACGCTTTAGGTTTAGCTCTTGTAATTTAGTTTCAAGCTTTACAACTTGTTCAAGCACGCCTTGTGTTTCGAGCGTTATATTTATTGATTGGCGTTTTATTTGGTAGTCATTAAAGCGTTGCTCTGCGTATTCAAGCTGTTTTTTAATTTCAGGCAATTGTACTTCTAAAAATTCCAGCGACTTTTGTGCCTCGGCACTATTGCGCTCAACATTACGGCGTACATAAATAGCGGCCACTTTATCGAGTACTTTTTCAGCGTAGCTTGGTTTAGTGCTTTGTAAACTTAAGTTAATTATGCCTGAATCTTTACCTTTTTCACTTGCGCCGATAGCTGTTTGCAAATCCAAAATAGTATTAAGGCGATCTTTATGGGTAATTGTAAACTCTGTACCAGGGCGTGCATTTAAAGTACGAATGGTTAAGTTAAACTTACCGTTTGTAAGCTCCTCGCCTACTTTACCCGATAATATTTTCTCGCCGTCACCATTTAAAAGTGCAAGGCTGTTGTTAGCTTGTACGACCAAAGTAAATGCTTGATTTACAGCAGTACGTGGTACATCAAACCTAAATACATTTATGCTCTCACCGCCCCATGCGTAGCTATTAGCACCAAAGCTTGGCTCTGCTAAGTCGCCATCTTCCATTGGAGTAAATTTACGATAAGCGCGACTACCAATAAACGGGAATAGTTTAGGCTCTGCTATAACATCAAGCTTTAAAGTGTCTACTGCCTCACCTATTATACTGCGCGACTTTAGTAGCTCTATTTCGGTTACTGCAGCCGATGTACTTTCGAACATGCCTGCCATATCGTCAAAACCAGGAACTGATGCGCTGCCGTCTTCAACTTGTATCATGGCTGTTGCTTGGTAAACAGGGGTACTTAATACTGCATAAATAACACCCACAAACATAAACAGTGCGGTTACAGCTACTATAAAATATTTGCGATCTAGCAATGCGCCTAGTAGCGCCATTAAATCAATTTCTTGCGTTGGTTGTGTGTTTTTATTGTTAGCGTTACTAGCGCTGTTATTCGGCTGGGTATTCATTAAATTAGCCATTCCTTATAAATACTTTTGCCAAGCGCTACACGCGCTGTCGATTAATGTGTAAACGTGTTCAAAAGCCTCTTGGCTTTGGCGATATGGGTCTGGTATTTCGGCGTTATTAATCCATTTACCGAGTAAAAACGTTTTACCGCGCGCCTCTGGGTAGCGAGCGTGTACGTCGTTTAAATGGCGTTCTTCCATTACAAGTATTACGCTGTTTTGCGCAACTAAGCTTGATGTAAGCTGCTGACCTTGGTGAGCATCCATATTAACGCCATGTGCGAGCGCTATTTGTTTTGCTTTCGCATCTGCTGGCTTGCCTTCAAGTGCTGTTAACCCAGCAGACGATACTTTAATATTTTTGCCTTCAAGCTTTTGCTTTAAAACATACTCACCTGTTGGGCTGCGGCAAATGTTACCTGCACACACCACTAAAACTGAATCAAACATTTTTTAAAACCCTTAGTTTGATGAAATATCGTCTAGGCTATCAACCGATGCTACCGACGGTAATAATAAGCTAATTACACGGTTCCAACGGGCAAGTGGTGCCGATGTTACATATACAATGTCGCGTGGTTGTAGCTCAAACTGCTCAGCTAATACCATTGCCGCTATATTTTTAGCGTGTAATTGGTATACGTTTGCAATAACACCGGTTTGCTCTACGTCACTTTTTCGCAGTACAAATACACCGTTAGCGTCAGCTGTTGCTTCATTTAAGCCACCTGAATCGCTTAGCGCTTCGGCCAAGTTTAAACCATAGCGGTTAAGCGTTACTGAACCTGCTTTTTTAACATCACCTAATACGAATATTTTTTGTGCATCGTTACGGTTTACATGCACTATGTCGCCATGTTGCAATAAACGGTTTTGTGAAATGTCACCATGGGCATAAAAGTCATCAAGTTTAATAACCTCTGTTTTGTCGCCTCGGGTAAATGTTACTGTGCGCCAATCAGCGGCTTCTGTTAGGCCACCCGCTTGGTTTAGAGCATCAATTAAGGTAAGTGGGATTTCGGTAACTGGGTATACACCAGGCTGTTTTACCTCGCCGGTAACGTAGGTTTTTTGGCTTCTAAAGCCAACTACTTTTACATCTACTTGAGGGTCTTCTATCACTCGGCTTAGGCGTTTTACCAGCTCATTGCGTACTTGGCTTATTGTTTTACCTGCTGCTGGTATATTTGGTGCGTAGGCGTAAGTAATGGTGCCGTCTCGTTGTACTCTAAAGCCGTCAAACTCTGCGGTACGTTGTACTGCTGCAGGTATTGTTAGCTCTGGGTGATCCCATACGCCTATTGTTAGTACGTCGCCAACACCTAGTTTGTATTCGTAATTACTTACGTTTAAACCAGCGGTGCTTGAAATTGGTTTAGCTGCTATACGCGCCTGATTTTGTTTATTTATTAGTAGCGAGTCGATTATTTGAATGTTTACTTTTTCGAGATCTTGTTCGAGGTTTTGTGTTTGCTCGCCTGAGTCTATACCTTCAAAGTGGCTGCCTGGTACTATTGTACAGCCGGTCATGCTTAGTATTGCGAGTATTGATGCGAGTGATTTACAGCTTAACGCCATTGTAGAATCCCAAAATTATTTTAAATATTGCACTTGCCCACCAACCTTGGTGAACACTTGTATTTTTAGCTGGCTAATTAAAGCATGAGCCCTATTGTGAAGCAATAGGTTATGGTTTGTAAAAGCTTTGTTACTTAGTTTTAATTAGCGCCGAAATTATATCAGTATTTTCATAAGGTATTTATGAATAAATTTAATTGAAAGGCATTTTTAGTAAAACACCAGGACCATTCATTACCAATTGCACAAAGAGAAGTGAATGAAGAGTAAATGAGAAGCCATTTAAATATAGAGATTACGAGCTTTGCTCGTCACGCCAGCAAGCTGTGCAAGTAGGCGTAGAGTTTGCTCACGCGAAAAGCGTAGCTTTTAACCTATTGTTGAGTAAATGAGCAAACACTTAAATATAGAGGTTACGAGCTTTGCTCGTCACGCCAGCAAGCTGTGCGTCTACAAGTTAACTTAACCACAGTACCAAACTTTGCAAGTAGGCGTAGAGCTTGCTCACGCGAAAAACGTAGCTTTTAACCTATTTCTGAGAAAATGAGTAAACACTTAAATATAAAGATTACGAGCTTTGCTCGTCACGCCAGCAAGCTGTGCGTCTACAAGTGATTTTATTAAACCGGAGTTTAAGTGTTTTGGGCACGCTTCCGCCCTTAGGTTACAGTTCCTACTTACTGATATAAAGCTATTTTTTCGCGGCATAAAGCCGCTACTACGTTTTTAATTCACGCGGTGTAAAACCGCTGCTACATTTTTGTTTTTCGCGGCATAAAGCCGCTACTACGTTTTTAATTCACGCGGTGTAAAACCGCTGCTACATTTTTGTTTTTCGCGGCATAAAGCCGCTGCTACGTTTTTAATTCACGCGGTGTAAAACCGCTGCTACGCTTTTAGTTATTATTGCTTAATATCTTTATTATCTACACTTACTTCAATTTTTTGATTAAGTAAGTTAATTAGTAAAATACTGCGCAAGTCGCCATCGGGCTCTTTGTATATTGCTTGTATATTACTGAATGAATCGTTATTCACACTTACTACATCACCTGTTTTTGGTATTTGTGATTCAGTGGTGTGTAAACGTTCATTTTTTAGCTGGTCAATTATGTGCTTAGAAACCACCTGATAATTTGATCCATAAGAAACAAAACCGCCTATTCCACGGGTGTTTTTTACAGCAGAAAAATTACCATTTTTTGATTCAAGGCATACAAATAAATAATTAGGGAATAAAGCAGTGTGTTTGACGGTCCGACGACCTTTAACCAACCTTTCGGTAGTTAATTTGGGGTAAAACGCTTCAATCCCTTGATTTTGCAAGTTAGTTTTAGCTCGCTCTTCTTGCTTAGGTTTGCATACGACTAAATACCAACTTTCCATAGTAGTCCTTAATACACAACTAAATTGCAAAAAATACAATGCTAAACTAAATAACGTCGGCATTATAACCAACATAGAGTAGCTATGTAAATACGCCTTAGTAGTTAATAGCCACTCACCTTAATAAGTATTGTTATTGAGTTTAAAGGGAATAAAGGCTTTAACGCTAGTTTAGTACCTATAAAGCCATGTTTAGATTGGGCTAAACAAAAGTTTAGCCACGAAATTTATTAAAAACTTTAATTAATATTTTTTAATAAATATATAGGTAAGAGCGCGAAATAAATTCGCACCTACAGGTTAGTGCATATTTGTAGGTGAGGTTTTATACCTCGCTTGTCATTAGGAGTTAAAACATGAGCGCGAAGTAAATTCGCACCTACAAGTTGGTACATATTTGTAGGTGAGGTTTTATACCTCACTTGTTGTTAGGAGTTAAAACATGAGCGCGAAGTAAATTGGTACCTACAAGTTGACGCATCTTTGTAGGTGAGGTTATTAATTTAGCTCAAGCGTTAGAACCTTGAATAATTATGGCTTTACTTCTACCTTAAAATTCAATGTAACAAATTAATGACAAGGAAGCACAATGCAAATACTTCACCACGGAGCGGTTAATGGGGTTACTGGTTCGTGTCACGAGCTGGTAGTTAACGAGCAAACAAGTGTGCTTATTGATTGCGGGTTATTTCAAGGCGAAGACTCTAAAGCCGACCTTTCAATTGAGTTTAATATTACCCATGTTACTGCGCTTATTGTTACTCATTGCCACATTGACCATGTTGGTCGTATTCCTTACTTATTAGCTGTAGGTTTTAAAGGCCCTATTTTTACAAGTATTGCATCGGCCAGCTTATTACCTTTAGTAATTGAGGATGCTTTAAAGGTTGGCGTAACTCGCGACCCTAAAATTATAGCTGCCTGCTTAAGCTTATTGAATAAACGCATAGTTGCTGTTAATTATAAAACGTGGTTTGAACTACCTTGCAAAGGGCTCAATAAAACTAAAGCGAGGTTTCAGCGTGCTGGGCATATATTAGGTTCTGCCTACGTTGAAATTGATGTTACAAATAATGATAACAACAAACACCGCGTTGTATTTTCAGGAGACTTAGGCGCGCCATATACCCCGTTACTCCCTTCGCCTAAGCCGCCCTATAAAGCCGATACCCTAGTTATTGAATCAACCTACGGCGATAAAAATCATCAAGGCCGCAAGGAGCGTACAAAAACGCTAAAAAGCATTATTGAACGCGCCGTAGCCGACAATGGTGTTATTTTAGTACCGGCTTTTAGTATTGGGCGTACACAAGAGCTGCTATACGAGCTAGAGCAACTCATACATAGCTCATCTAAAAAGTCTAAGTGGCGAGACATTCACGTAATACTCGATTCCCCTATGGCAGCAAATTTTACTGAGCAATACAAAAAATTTAAGCACTTATGGGATAGTGAAGCCAAATGCAAAGTTGCAAATGGTAGGCACCCGCTCGATTTTAAAAACCTAACTACGGTTGATTCACACAAAGAGCATTTGGCTATTATTAACTATTTAAGTTCGCGGCAAACACCAGCCATAATATTAGCTGCAAGCGGTATGTGCACAGGAGGTCGAATAGTTAATTATCTTGAGCGATTTATAAATGATAAAACCACCGATGTATTGTTTGTAGGTTATCAAGGTAATAAAACGTTAGGCCGCGAAATTCAAAAATATGGCCCGCGTAATGGGTATGTTTTTATAAATGATGCTCGTATTACTATAAACGCCAAAGTACATACAATTAGTGGCTACAGCGCCCATGCCGATCAAAACGGATTAATTAAGTTTGTAACGGGTATGCATAAAAAGCCAAGCCATATAAAAATCGTACATGGAGATGATGATGCTAAAGCGGGTTTGGCCAAAAAATATAAAGAGGTATTAGGTAATGAAGTTAAAATTGAGATTGGTGAGCACCCCAAATATTAACAGATATTATATTCATCCTGCATTATGTAACATAGTGAAATAATCTACACGTAGCTTTTTTGCTGTAAGCTACTTTTAGTAGTTTAACGAGGCCTATCTCATTCACGCTAACGAACATGAAAGGCCAGACATCTTATACAGCCGAATAAAAATATAGTACTACCTATAATTCCTCTTCATAGCTTTCGTTTTTCCTATAAAAGAATAGTTTTCCGTAACTTTTCTTCATACTGATAGCATCTAATATAGGCTTTGCACCCTCAGCAAGAGTCATTACGTTAGGATTATCTATTAATAGACCATTACGAAGCTTAGTGTGAACAGCGCCAGGACACATTACTGTTACATTACAATCATCTTTATGTAACCCTTTAGACAAAGTTACAACACCAGCTTTTGATGCACAATAAGAAGTCCAATCTTTATAACTATTAAAAGCAGCTGTTGAAGAAATATTAACTAGGTGGACTTGTCTATCTGCTTTAATAGCAGCTCGCGAAATTAAGTAAGTTCCGATTAAATTAACTTCGATATCACGGATCCATAAACTTGGTTCTGATTCTGCAACGGTACTAGAGTAAAGTGTGCCAGCGGCATTAATTACAACATCATATTGTTTGCCTTCAAAAAATTCATTTACTGAATCTATTACCGTAACATCTAGCTCTTTACGGGAAGGTGAATCAACATTATGGCCTATTTGTAATAAGTGCAGTGTAATAAACTTAGCTAAATCACCTTGCCCACCTGTGATAAGTATATTCATTTTTTAGGCTCAGGAATAGGATGAACATCACTTTGCTCGACTAGCTTTTTATATTGGTCATAAATCTTTTTCTTAAGGTTAGTTGAACTTACACCAGCGCCATATGGAAAATAAAAAACTTTTACCCCTTGTTCTTTTAAATAATCATATTTGCCTTTCCAATCATCACCTATAACAAATACATCGATATTAAGATTTTCAACAGTTTCTACGTGGTCTAAAGTGCGTTGTGGGATAACAACATCAGGATCTTTAAGTCCTTCAACAATAGCAAATCGCTCTTCAAAAGGGACAGCGGGAGGCTTTTTGTATGAGCACACTAGTTCGTCAGTACTAACGCCGACAATTAAAGTGTCGCCTAAGCCTCTCCCATAATTAATCATTTTTAAATGGTTACTGTGAAACAGATCAAACGTTCCTGATACGTAAACAACTTTATTTTTCATTTAATCTAATACCTATAATATATTGATTACAGCACTCACCAAGTATGGATGCTGTTTAAAAGATAATTGTGAGGGAAACTCTAAACTCTAGATTTAATGGAACTAACTATATAACAACAAAAATAGTACCAAATACTAAATGCACTAACCTTCTTATGCTTTCTTAAAAGATTAAAATGCCATAAGGCCGCTTTGAACTTATTACTCGACAGACTATTACTAGTTACTAAATAGTTTGCCATAGGTTGCTCAATTCCAACTGAATCGGTACTTATTAACACTTCTAACCACATAGCATAATCTTCATGTCCAACTTCTTGCTGGTAAAACTTACCTAATGCTTTTGCATTGTAAATTCCAGTAAGATTTCCTATACAATTTTTTTTCAGCATATCGTTTAAGGAAACTAATTTACTTGCTTTTTTAATACCAATAACCTTTCCAGTATCTGAAACACGATAATAGCTACTGTGTGAAGCATTTACATTTTTTGCTTTCATTTCGCTGATTTGAAGAGTTAGCTTTTGAGGTAACCATGTATCATCGCTATCTAAAAAAGCAATATACTCACCTTCGGCAACCTTTATACTATTATTTCTCGCAGACCAAGCTCCTGACTTTCCTTTATTGGGAAAGTATTTTATGCGCTTATCACTTTTTGCAAGTTCAAGTACAATAGAGCGTGTTGCATCTGTAGAGTTATCGTCAGTAACTAGTAATTCCCAGCGACCGTAAGTTTGATTTTGTATCGATATTATACTTTTTTCTATTGTTTTTTCAGCATTGTACGCTGGCATAATAATTGATACTAACGACATCATTACTTAGCCCCAAAACCAGTGAGCATAGTTCGGATAGTCTTGAATACTATATTTACATCTAGCCAAAAAGATAAGTGCTTAATATAGTAAAGATCATAAGCTAACTTTTCTTTAGTCGAGTCAGTATCATCAGCATACCCCTGAACAGTTTGTGCCCAACCTGTAATTCCAGGCTTAACCATATGTCGATAAGCGTAAAATGGAATTTCTTGCTCAAAAAGTTTAACAAAAGATTCTTGCTCTGGCCTAGGTCCGATTAGTGCCATATCTCCTTTTAAAACATTAAAAAGCTGCGGTAATTCATCGATTCTCACTTTTCTTATTACTTTACCAATAGGGGTAATCCTTGCGCACTCTTCAGTAGCAAATTTGTCCTCTGCACAACTAGTTTTTACTGTCATACTTCTGAACTTATAAATTTTAAAAACTCTTCCTCCTTGTCCAACCCTTTCCTGAGTAAAAATAACAGGGCCCGAGCTCTCTAACCGTATTAATATTGCTGTAACAACCATGATTAATAATGTAATTGGTAAAGTGGTAATAATTATAACTGATTCAAAAAACCTTTTGAAAATTTGATATATTGGATTTGGCTGAAGTGTACCTATGGAGTTTTCTGACAGGTGCTTAACTTGTACTTTACCATCGATCATTTCTTTGATGCTTTCTGCATGATAAACAGGAATACTATTTAAGCTACAGTTTGCGATGAATTTCTCTTCGTGAGATTCAAGATTTTGATGTAAATCAACTACTAGACCATGAGATATATCACTTTGTTGGTAAGGTTTTGTAAGCACATGCACATCTAAACCTGGATGTATTAACAACTCTGAATAGTCAAAATTGCCAATGACATGCAAGGTCAACTTTTTATCATTAGTTCTTAAAATTGTTGTTACGAATAGCCATAAAAAACTAGCAAACGCTCCTACCAAAATCAGCCACAAAGAATACTCAAAGCGGAGCACCACAACAAAAGCTAATGAGATACTATAAACTGAAAACACAATTGGTATTATGTAATATTTTTGATCAACAAGTAGATACCTAGCAATTAGCGGTAAGGTAAATGAGGTCGCTATATAACTCAATAAAACTAATAAAATTGAGTTTTGTGTAGATAAATCATAAATAGAGTTAGTGGCGGTAACAACCATAACTAACCCGGTAAATAACAAACCGAATGAATGACACACTAAGGAATTTGATAATATTTTATACACGATTAACTCTTAAATACATTTAGTTATATTAAGCTAAACTAGCTCACTGGCTAAGTAAGCGATAACAGCCTAACTTCTGAAATCAAAAGGGTGGTATTTTATAACAAATACCTATAAAGGAACAGCAATTGACACCTTATCTTTTTTCTTTTCTACTATTCTAAGTAATTTAAGCCATATATTAATTTTAATAGTTAATAATGTCGATCTCGATAATATTATACAATGCAGTAAATATTTTAGCGCTTTAAAGTACTTTTTATTATGTACAGCTGAGCGAGCTTCACCTAATTTTACTTGCTTTGTATTAAACGCTTTTAATTCTTCATTTGATGCTTTAACCCGCTCGATAAAAGTAATATCGAAATTATAGTTACCTGTTTTTAAATATTGATTAAAAACATTCGTTACGTACCGTCCCATTTTATAAACATGAAATGAATTAGACTTAGTAATACTTGTTTCACTATAACGATATGAGAGTAAACATTCTCCAACATTACCTACTTTAAAACCATTTACAAAAACACGTGCTAAAAACTCTTTGTCTTCAGTATGTAAAGATTGTCCGTAACCATTAAGAGTCTCGTACACTTCAGCTTTAGCAAAAAAAGTAGGATGAACAATGCCAATGGTACCAACCTGAAGCATTTTTTTTATGAATGAATGTGTTCTTAACTTATCTGTGTAATGAAACGTCCCTTGTTCGTCATTAAAAAACTCTACATTGGCCCCAACGAGATCAAGATTATTAGCTTCTAAATAACGTATTTGAGCTTCGAATCGATGAAGCTTTGCAATATCATCTGCATCCATTCTAGCAATGTACTCACCAGAACAAATAGCCAAAGCTTTATTTAAGCTAAATATTAAACCTTGGTTTTTATCATTTATATTTAACTTTACCCGGTTGTCTAAAGCTTGATATTTCAGCAAAATATTTTTCAGAACTAAATTATTAGGATTATCCAAAACGATTACAAACTCTAAGTTTTTGTATGTTTGCATCAAAATTGAATCTATACAACTGATAAGCCACTCAGGCTTTTCATTATAAACACTCATAATTACCGAAATTAACTTATTATTCATATAAAGTTCTTATAACTGGAGAAATAAAAATATTTACCGGCAAGCCTTTTCCAACAAGATAAGCACTATTTGAAAAATTAAATAACCGAACGTCTATAACCGCTAACCAAAGAAAAAGCCCTATGAGAGCTATGCCCTTCTTTTTAAACACAGTTCTTTGCGAAAAGCTAACATAAAACAAAGGAAACAAAAAAATTATACCTACAGACATCAACCTAATTTCTAGCGTTCTAAAACCGACAAAAATCAGTGAAAAAGAAAAATACAGTAATGCAAAGTTACAGTACCGAGATAGATGGCTTTGTTTTATTTTTTTTAAATCTATGAAATTGTTATACACAAAATAAAATACACAAAGTATTAGAGAAAATATTAAATAAACTTTTATATACTCTCCATTCTCATGGAAGCGATAATTTGCCCACTCACCCAATACATAGGACTGGATTTTATCTCCTATAAATGGAATATTCAAATAGCGGACAAATATTTGAGATGATACCTTAATAAAAATCCCGATACACAAAGCTATAACTAGGTATTTCTTTTTAAATTCAATAAACTTCGATACAAAGTAAACAAGTATCGGAACCGATGCTATAGGGTGAAAGCCCGCCCCTAAAATTATAAACAAGTAACCTATTTTTTTATTTTTACAAAGCTGATAAATACCAAGATAAACTAACGAAAAGGCCCATAATGTTTTGTAGCTTGATACAATGGAAAAAAAAGAAAAAAAGCAAAAAATCTTAAATAACAAAAGCCTATCTGAATTTTTATCTTTGAGTGTTTTATAAAGATCATTATGAATAAAAAACAAACTACCAAAGATAGTTATTACAGCTAGAGATGTAACACTTTGAAATTCAAAATTTAATTTATTAAATATATACAGGATGTAGTACCACGATACATAAAATGCTTCATATATATTTGCAATATAAAATGACTCCACTGATCTATTTGCATAATTCTCATAAGAAACGATGTAATTGACTACATCTCCAGTTCCATTAATCCTTTCATAAAAAAATGCTATACATGCTAAAGAAAACGTAATGTTAATGAAAACTACCTTTCTAGCATAAACCTCTAGCTTTACTATAAAAGCTACACAACTAAAAGCGAGCAACCCTAATACAGGAAATACAAAATTCAAAAATGTTAAGAGAGTTAACCCATAAACATTAAGCTTCATCTAGTAGGCCAACTTGCTTTAATATACTGATTGAATCAACTTTATTTTGGTTGAACTTTTGATTGAAAAGTTTAACTCTATTTAGCTCAGATTTTTTATATTCTTTGTTCTCTAATTTAAGTATTTCTTCAATAAGAGAGTCTTCATTATATACAACTTTACCTGGAACTGTACTTTGGTAATCAAAGTAGAAGCCTCTTAACGTGTTTTTATACTTATCAATGTCATATGGGTAAAAAAGCATTGGTTTTTCAGTTATAGCAAAGTCAAAAAATACAGACGAGTAGTCTGTAATCAAAACATCGCTAATCATCATAAGCTCTTGAACATCATCATATTCTGTTACATTTATGATATTCTCATTATCGAAAGAACCATTTACTAAATGCTTAATATTAGAATGAAGTCTAACTAAAAAAAGATAATCGTTACCGAGGACATTTACGATTTTGTCTTTTGATAACTTTAAATAAAATTTACCTTGTTCATCATCTCTAAATGTAGGTGCATATAAGATTATTTTTTTTGTGCTTGGAATATTTAAACTAGTTTTGACCTTATCCATTAAAATAGTATTACTGTTACTGAGTATTTCATTACGAGGATTCCCAGTATTAATTACCTTTTTATTATCTATTTTAAATGCTTTTGAAAATATTTCGGCTATTTCTAAAGAAGGTGCGAAAAGGAAATCCCAATAGTTAGCATCTAAAAGCCAATCTTGCTTATGTTCAATAAAAGCATCATCAAGGTCTTGAGCTATTTTTTTTAATGGCGTGCCATGCCATGTCTGTATATAAGTTGTATTATTTTTAGGCTTTAAATAATGACTTTCTTGACAATTATCAATACGAAATTCACATGTCGCTAAATAAAATAAATGCTTTAATGAATAACGTTTAACTACTTTAGTAGACAAATCACCTGGTTTATTTAATACCCAAATAAGTTCATGATCTGTTTTTAAACTTAATAACTTTTCATATATGGCTTTGGGATCGCCACTACATTGGCGACCATAAAAGGAACTAAAAAGTACACGTTTCTTTTTTACAGGAAATAATTTAAATAAGTTAAATAAAGTTTGAAGATAAGTAGCCTTGATTAGGCGTTTAATTAGGCTCATTATTAATCTCTCTTTTATAGAAAAAGAATATGGATACTCGTAAAAGCATGACTATTGTTTCAGTAATTAGTACAGCGCAGGCTACATTAAAGGCGGTTATTTCTTTCAAAAAATAAATATAAGTTAAAAGCCCTAGATGTAAAAATGCGCCAAAAATAACGGTATAGTTAGCAATATGTACTTTATCGAGAGCTGAAAATGCAGGGTACCCCATAATAATACTAATAAAATTGATTGATGTTATTATCAAAAACACTTGTAAAACTTGACCCGAATTAAAATAAGCCTCTCCAAATACAATTCCCATCACTTGGTCAGCATATAAGCCAATTAATAAACAAAATATGGCCACAGGAAAACCAATTACGAGTAAAACTAGTGAAAGAGAGCGTAAACTTTTTGTTCTAGCTATAAATGGAAATAAAGCCTGACTTATCGGTTGTGTTAAGCTTAGCGATCCTTGATACACTTTTTCACAGGCACCATAAGCAGCAGCTTGAGCGACCCCTGCTGAT
The DNA here is from genome assembly GCF_015864485.1 of Pseudoalteromonas sp. SWN166. Taxonomy (NCBI): domain Bacteria; kingdom Pseudomonadati; phylum Pseudomonadota; class Gammaproteobacteria; order Alteromonadales; family Pseudoalteromonadaceae; genus Pseudoalteromonas; species Pseudoalteromonas sp. SWN166. The sequence goes on along the minus strand of NZ_JADYXB010000014.1, from coordinate 30,669 downwards.
GCGCCAACTATAAATACACTTGATGATGTGTAAACACCAACGGCAGCTCTAGAAATAAAGAATTGAGAACTGTTTTTAAAATGTAGTAAAGTGTTTCTTAATGAACTTATACATACTTTATAACCATATTTATAAACTAAAGAGATAGATAATACTGAGCCTATTAAATTACTTATTGCAAGCAAAACTATTAAATCATTTACACTTGAGTCTACATCTATTAGTAATACGGTTAAAATAAGATAAATAACTCGAGAAGCTACTACAAATAAAGTTATCTCTTTCATTTTTTCGATACCTTGAAAAAACCATGAAAAAATAAACGATTGAGAAAAAATATTTAAACAAATAAAAATAACAATATTATGCGGGATTACTTCCGGAAAATAGAAGCTATAGGTATACAAAGCCAAACTACAAACGAAAAGCAAACATAACTTTATAACTATTACCGATCCGATAAGCTCATTTATGTACTTTTTATTCTCTCTTTTTTTTGCTATTTCATAGGTTGCTGATAAATTAAAACCAAAGTCAGTAACTATTAACCCTATGGCACTCAGAGATAAAACTACCATATAGACACCAAACTCTTCTTTGGTGAATACTCTAGATAAATATGGAAGAATCAAAAAAGGAGCTAATATTTTTACAGCTTGAATTATATACAAGGCAATTGCATTTTTAGCTACGCTATGCCTCATTAAAAGTTTTATTTTACCGATTCGGCTCAATTTATTAGTAATCATAATATTTTTCATTTTTATTCAAAAATCTTAGTTTCAACAAAATGAATTATTTTTTGAATCGGATTATCGTTTTTTTCAACAAACTTAAGTTTTTTAATATTATTATTTAGATTTCTGTTACTTTTAATTTCTCTCAATAGCCTAAGTAGCTCAACATGATTTGTGGCGCAGAGCCCTCCAGCGACTTCGCTAATATCAACATAGAGATCTCTTTCCGATTGGTACTGTTTAATATCGGGTAATAAAAATAAAACATTATCTGTTATTGTTGATAAATCGAAAGCGACACTTGAGTAATCAACTATAAACGCATCATATTCATTAAATTGCTCATATATATTAAAAGTACTTTTTAAAACATTCGGATTTTGGTTAAAGTAATTGCTAAAAAACACTTGATCAAATGGATGGTAGCTAATATCAAGTTGTATATTCTCTTGGCGCAATTGTTCTTGGAAACCAGCTGACAAGATTTTTTCACACGTATTACTAAGTACAGTTCTGTCACTTCTCCAAGTAGGAAGATATATCACTTTTTTTACCGTACGAGTGGCTCTTTTAAATTCAGCCATTTTTTGGTGACGTGGACTACCAAGGTTTAAAACTCTGCTAGCACTTACTCCGAATGCATTCGAAAAAATTTGTGACGTTCTCTCTCCTGTAGAAACAATATAATCATACAAATTTATTCGCTTTTTATAGAGCTTTTTATATATATGATTTAAAAAGTTGAAATTAAACTTTTTAGTATCAAATTCGCTATCAAGAAGTATTTTTTTGAACGGCACTCCATGCCAAAACTGTATTACTTTCAAGCCAAAAAAAAGTAAAGGTAATTGCCCAAAACCATGCGTTAAAAACAACACTTTAGCACGAGATAAATAAAATGCGGCTTTAGTAGATGTAGCTTTTAAAACATATTGTTTGAATTCATTAGGGACATTATCCAAGTTTCCAGTTTTAGATAAATAATATACTTCATGCCCTTGTTTTACAGCTTCTTCAAAAACAAATTGTGTGCTATCAGCATAATCAAAATCAGAATAAAATAGCATTATATTTTTTCGCTTTAATAAACTTAAAGGAAAAAATAGAACTGTAAGCAGAAGCCTATATAAGTTCTTAATCATATTTTTTATTACATAAATTCATTCAATTATTCCCAATACCACTTATTCACTAAACGTAGTGCTATCTAGTTTTATAAAGTAACGGATAAGAACAAATACTCCACCAAGAAAGCCGCCTAACAGTAGCCCTATTATGCATATAATAGCTCGGCTTGGTTTGTACTTTTTTTCAGAGATAATTGCAGGATCAATAGTTTTGAACACGTACTCATCACGTACAGTTGCAAACATAACAGTCTTAGCTTGCTCTTCAATTAGTGAATATAAAGCACCTTTCATTTCTGCTACCGCCGTTTGTTCAAGCTGTTTAGTCAAAAATGCGATGCTTTTATTGGCTTCTCTAACATCTCTATTTTTCATAACTTTATTAATATCTTCGATAATCCAATTTACCCAATTTTGTGCAACGGTTGGAGAAACATGAGTTGCGGATATAGTTACTAAACCCGAGGCTTTATCTGCGCTGACTTTGATAAACTCAAGATACTTCTCATAGGCTTCTTGTAGAGAAGGTTTTTGTTTATAGGGAAAAGAGACATCTCTAACCCATTTTTTTTCTTGAGCATCATAAGTATCAGGATCGTACTGTATTTGATTTGATTTTGGATTCCATTTCTCAGCCGCCATTAAGTCTTTTAATAAATCATAACGGACAATAAAATCACTTGCGAATTTTCTAGATTTTATAATTTCAATAGCTAATGCAGATTGGTCCCCACTAGCCGCCCCCAGGTTAACACCGGCCAAGCTTGCTAAGCCTCCTAATTGTCCACCAATACCAGACATAGCACTATTAGTATTCGCTTCTGCTGGTGCTAATAAAGCTTCAGATTTATAAATGTTAGGCATATTAACTGCGTAAGCAGTAAAAAGTGCTAATACAAAAAACGAGAAACTGATAACAATCAATTTACCTTGCCAAAGTATGATAAGTAATTCACTAAACGTAAGCTCTTCATCATGTTTAGTATTTTTTCTTTCAGCAGTAGAGCTATTTATATTCATTAAATTCTCTTTAATTTCCATTTTTAAAATCAGTAGCTAAAGACTACCAATCGCTGCAACTGCCACACCAAGCTGATAAAGAATCTGCGTTGCTGTGCTCCAAAGCGTTAGCTTATCCATGTGCCCTGCATCCATAGGAATTACTATTGTGTCACCTGGTTCTAATTGGTCTGAGTTATTTGCTGCAAACCAGCCACCTGTATTTGGTATTTTCACTGAACCATTGGCTTTAATAATGTAAATTCGGTCTTCAGCTGCACGCTCTTTGAGCCCGCCACTTAGCGCTATATAATCATCAACACTTACACCTGTTTTATAAAGATGCGATGTTGAGTAGTTAACTTCACCAATTACACTAATTGAATCGCGCTTGCTTGGTACGTAAAGTGTATCGCCATCTTGCAGCACTAAATTCTGTTGATTATTTACAATTAATGGCAAGTCAATGACTAAACGCCCTACAGCTTCAACACTAGCAAGATCGTTCAATAGCATATTCATCTCTTCATAAGACAGTGTGCTACTGCTTACTGAGTTCTGAAAGCTTTTTGAAGCTATATCACGGCGAAGCTCTGTAGATAAGCGCGCTAGTTGCTTTTGCTCTTGCTCTTTTATAGATGTACGCGTAAATACTGCAGCTTTTTGCTCTGCAAACCTTGAAAAGCCACCTGCACGTTCGAGTAGTTCAGTTAGCGTTTCACCACGGCGTATAGTGTAAGTACCCGGGAATTTAAGCTCCCCCTTTAGCTCAACTTTTACGTTTTCTTGCCAATTTGGTATTGCGAATACGTTTATGCTGTCTTTGCTCTGTAGTGTGATATTACTTTGTAAATCACCTTTCATTGCACTTTCAAGGTCAAGTCGTAAGTGCTCAATTTTAGAGCCGTCACTTGCCACAATACGTGTGATCTCAGCTTGTTTTACATAGGCCGACTCAAGCAATCCACCTGCTGCTGTTATTAAGTCTTTTACTTCGCCACCAACCATTAATGGGTAAATACCTGGAAAAGTTACGTTGCCACTAATTTCGACAAGTTGCATCGCTTGCTGCACTGATGCTTGCTGCTTAAATTTAGCAATAATTGGAGCTAACAAATTATGACGGCTAAATAACGCGTAATCTTCAGGCTTGAGCTCTTGCTCTTCTTTTTCTTTTGCTTTGCGTTTAGAAATTTCAGCAATCGTTAGTATTTTATTGTCTTCAAGAACAAGTTCTTCGTCTTCTTGATTAACACCAATGTATTTTTCGAATTCTTTTTGCTCAAACTTATGCCACTGATCTGCTTTTTGCTGTTGCTCTTGTTGTTCTTGGCTAAGTGCCATATTTGCTAATGCAGATAGCTCGGCTTCTTTTTCTTCAAAACGACTAAATATAACAATTTTGTCGTTGCTTTGAAGCTGTAAGTTATTTTCTGAGTTTTTGATAATAGCTTGGGCTACATCAAACTGATGCGCTTCTATGTCACCGTTTATATTGATCTCGCGAATAACAAGCCCGTAACTCAAGTCTGCTTGTGGTAGTAAATCACCACGCACTGATTTAAGTACATCTGAAATGCGTTTACCTTGATGCCATTGATAATTACCAGGGCGTGCTACAGCACCGATTAAACTAACTGAATTTTTATATTGCGAGCTAACCGAATTAAAACGAATACGGTCGCCATCTTGTGGGATGTAGTTAATTTGTGATTTTGAAAAGTCTACCGACAGCACTTCTTTACGATCAAAGTTAAAGCGCTCTACAATTGCGCTCTTAGCATAAGCATTTGGTTTAAGACCTCCCGTCATTGCTAATAACTGCTTTGCAGACTCTCCTTTTTTAAGTTCAAATATAGCAGGGCGTTTAACTGCGCCTTCAACTATTACTTGAGCACCAACCGATGGAATAAATACAGCATCACCAGGCTTTAGTACTATGTCGTTACTGCTATCGCCATTAATAAGTAAGTCGTAAAGGTCAAAATTTGCAACGACCTTGCCTGCTCGTTTAACTTGAATATTACGTAACGATGCAATATCAGATACGCCACCGCTTACAAATAATGCGTGCGACACTGTTGTTAATGAAGAAACACTGTAGCTACCCGGCTTGTAAGCCTCACCTAGCACTAAAATACGCATGCTACGAAGTTGACCAAGCGATACAAAAGCTTTTACGCCAATAACTTCTTGCTCTACTTTTACTTTTATTAGTTCTTTAATTTCAGCAAAGGTCAAACCTGCCACTTCTACAGGGCTTAAATCAGGGATACTAATACGCCCTTCACGATCAACTATTACTTCATAGCTATTGCTTTCTTTTCCGTAAAAGTTAATTTTTAACTGATCGCCAGGGCCTACAATGTACGTATCGGGTACTGCGGCATTTTCGCTTGGCATAAATGTAGTGGGTTCACCTGCAAACAACTCATAACCATATGGTTTTAATTCGTCTGCTTTTGGTTTGAAGCGCTCTTCATCTGTTAGCTTTTCTTTTTCTGGCTCTGCGCGCTCGCCAATACTGTTTTGTTGCTCTGTATTATTTTGATTATTAGATTGGTTTGTACCAGTGATCGTTGATAAATCGACACCGTATTGCTTGGCTAAGGCTTCTTGTTGGGCTTTTGGCAATTTTTTAAATTGCTCAATTTGCGAGGCTGTTGGCGTAAAAGCCAAAGCACTAAAACTACAAAGTAGAATAAAAGCACTAATAAATTGTGTAAAAACTTTCACGAGTAGGTATATCCCTAGGTCTACAACCAAAATTGGTGGCTATAATACATTAATTTTGAGCAAATAAAAAAGGGACTTTCGTCCCTTTTGTCGCTTTAGTGTCATTAACTTAGTTGCATTGGTTAAAAACTGTAAACCAACGTGAATGACGTTTCAGTATCTGTACTTTCTTTATCATCAGCAACATCTGAGTTGTTGGTAACATTAAAAGCAACTTTCATTTGTAACGAGCCGTTTATTTTTGCAAGTAATGCAGTTTCTGAACGAGTTTTAGTGTTTGTATCACCGTACTCAACAGCAACTAATTGCGTAAAACGTGCGCTCTCAGAAATTTGCCAGTTGTAATCTAATTTACCTAAGGCAATTACTTCACCTTCAAATTCACCAGCAAGAGAGTTACCATTATCATCAACTTCAGAGCTGTCATCTGGATATTCAAAGTATTTATAACCAGGACCTACTTCAGCATTTAACCACATGGTTTTTTCGTTTAGTAAACGTAAACCGTAACCAGCAGAAATTACTGACTCACTTCTATACGCTCCAAAATAATCTGAAACGTGTGAACCATAAATGAATAAATGAGAATGATCTTCATTTAATTTGTAATTGCCTTGCGCAGAAATTGAGTACTTTTCATTAGTACGCTGCTTGTTTTTGTCGCCATTCGCATCTTCAACTTCATCTTCTTTATAGATGCCGTCTAGTTTGTATTCGTTGTTCCAGTTTTCAAGATTGTGCTGAACTTTAATACCACCTTTAAGTGTGGTTGTTTCTGTATTACCGCTTGTGATAATAGCACCAAGCTCACTGGTAACTTCCCACGTTTTTTGGTCTGCGTCTGCAGCAAATGCGTTAGTTGCAGCAGAGGCTGCAACTAAAATTGATAAAAGCTTTAATTTCATTAAAAAATAACCTTTGTATAAAATGTGTATCTATTTTATTAAATCGCTACTTGTTAGAGCAAGCAAAACAACTCATTAATTACATTAAAATTTTCATGTAGAAAATTCCACATGAAAATTTTATATTTTTAAGTTGCTTTACTACTGCAACAATTAAAACGAGCTTTAATTAAATAGGTATTTAAAATTAGTCTTGCTTGTGAAAATGAACATCCATTTGTGGAAACGGGATAGCAATATTAGCTTCGTCTAATGCAATTTTAATGTTTTCCATTAGAGACCAGTATGTTGGCCAGTAATCAGCAGCGTTAACCCAAGGGCGAACAACAAAGTTTACGCTAGAATCACCTAACTCATTTACAGCTACAGTATAAGCTGGATCTTTAAGTATGCGTGTTTCTGCATCTAATACAGACTTCAATACTTCTTTAGCTTGACGTAAATCAGCATCGTAACCAACACCAATAACTAAGTCGATACGACGAGTAGACTCTCGCGAGAAGTTTGTAATAGCACCTGACATTATTTGAGAGTTAGGTACGATGATTACTTTGTTATCTGGAGTACGTAGTTCAGTTGAGAAAATTTCGATTTTCTTAACGGTACCCATTTTATTACCAGCTTCAACAAAGTCACCTGATTTGAATGGGCGAAGTAAAATAATTAGTACGCCTGACGCAAAGTTAGATAATGAACCTTGTAACGCTAAACCAACAGCTAAGCCGGCAGCACCTAAAATAGCAATGAATGATGTTGTTTCAATGCCAATTTGCGAAAGCGCCATTAAAATGGTTACTGCGAACACAAGAGTGAACACGATGCTAGCAACAAAAGATCCAACTGCCTTATCTACTTTCTTCTTAGCAAAACCTTTTTCGGTTAAGTTAGAACAAAACTTAGCAACACGACTACCAATTAAAAAGATAACAAGCGCAATAGCAGCTTGTATACCGTAGTGTAAGATTAGGCCTGAGTTATCGTTAAGCCAATTAAGTACTGAATCCATATTTACTCCAAATGTTTTTTATTAAGCGTTTTCGGACATTATTATACATTAATTTACAATTTATTCTCATGAAATAATGAATTAATACTATTAAACACAACTTAATTCGATTTTTTAGAGGCGATTCTGTGCCAAATATACAGCTTGGTATGGATAAATATTAATTGCCCAATGCTGATTACATTTGCATAGTTTAAATTATTTTAATTTATTTCACTTTTGGGCTTCACAACATTTAATATTTTATGTATTATGCGCGCCACACCAAACATGGTGTGTGTAGTGGCGGTTGTAGCTCAGTTGGTAGAGCCCCGGATTGTGATTCCGGTTGTCGCGGGTTCAAGCCCCGTCAATCGCCCCACTTTTTCTCCTAGTAATACCCTTTATTTATATTTCAATAATCTCCCTAAATTATCTTTTTATATCCTATACAGCATATTTAACCTTTGTTATCCAAATTAATTACTATTTTAAGCTAAAGCAGTTTATCAGCAACCTCTTCTGTTTTAATAAGTTTAATTTGAAGATTTATTAAACAATTGTTTAGCCTAAATTAAATAACATTTATTTAACCAATGTGATTACATTGGCTGTACTTAAGTACAAAAAGTGCTAAATTTCTAGTACATACATCTCTTTTTATACAAAACATCAAACTTCTACTGGGATATAAAATTAAGCATGATTAAACAGGTTTTAAGAAATTTACTGTGTAGTTGTTTAGCTGTAATGAGCTTTAACTCATTGGCTCAAAGCAATGATGAATATAATAAGCTACTGATTGAACTTCAAAAATTAGTTTCTGAAAAAAAATATACTCAGGCTTATCAAAAAAGTAATAGTGAATACCAGTACCTGGGTGAACCCGTATACGATTTTTTACTAGGGGTCTCTGCGCTTAAAACAGGAAATGCGGCGCCAGCTGTATTTGCCTTTGAACGCGTGGTTGAAAACAACCCTAGATGGTATGAAGCTCGCTTGTACTTAGTTCGTGCTTATTTAACCGTTAATAATTTACCTGCTGCCGATACTCAAGCTTTAATACTGATTAACTCACCTAATACACCTAATAACATAAAGTCTTCAGCACAGTCGTTATTTGATGCAACCACACTTAAAAAACAAGAAGCTAGGCGTTCTTATAAGCAAAATATTGAGCTTGCCCTTGGCGTTGATGGCAACGTAAATGCGGGTACGGCAGAAGATACAATTATAATTCCTAACCTTGGTGAATTTTTATTATCGCCAGAAAGTAAAAGTACGCAAGACAACTATGCGCGACTAAATTATAGAGGAAAGTACTCCCACCCTATAGATCAAAAGAGTTTAATCACTTTGAGTGTTAATACTGGGTGGTACAAGTTTGCAGAACTCAGCCAATACGATCGTATAAACGCGCACATTAATGCTGCTTATCAATATAAACAAAATGACATAAGTTGGTTTGCACAAGTATCGACGACTCCATTACTGCTTGATGGCGATCTTTATCGTACTGAATCAGCTTTAACAGCAGGTGCTAATTATAAGTTGAATAAACAAGTTAATTTATTTAGCTCTGCGACTGCTGGTGTTTTGAATAATAGGTTTGATGAAAAGCTCGATAATTCGTTTTATGCATTAAATGCAGGAGCTAGCTATGCAACTAAGCAATGGTTTCAAAGTTTAAGCGTTAACGCCAAAAACGAAAAAGCCGATATTACTCAAGGCGAATTTAATAGCCGAAATATTACTAGCTTGTACTACCAAGTGAACACTCAGTTGGCTCAACATTGGCAGTTGTTATCTCTTGCTGGATACCAATGGATTAATTATAAAGATGATCACCCTTTATTTTTACAAGAACGTGCCGATAACCTCTTTATGTTCTCAACTTCTGTTCGCTACTTAGTTAATCGTGATTTAGCAATACAGTTGGCTGCCAACTATCAAGATAAATCCAGTAATATTTCTTTATTCGAATATGACCGTTTAGATATCAATTTAAGCGCTTCTTACTCATTTTAATTTAAGGTATTTATGAAACATTTACTCCCTGTAATTACCACTTTACTTTGTGTAAGTTTTTATACACAAGCAAATGATCCCGCTGGTAAAACTATTTTAGCGCGAGGCTCTGTACTAGCGGTTGATGGAAGCTCTGAACAACAACGGCAGTTGCAGCGCAGAGATACCGTTTTTGGTGTAGATCGCATTACGACTGGAGAGAAAAGCAAAGCGCAATTTTCAATGTCGGATGGTGGTTTAATCGCTTTAAAAGAAAATTCAGAACTAAATATTGCTAACTATGAATTTGATGATAATACCCAACAAGGTTCTGCTTCTATTGAGTTACTTAAAGGTGGTTTGCGCTCTATTTCGGGTGTGATTAAAAAAAATGGCGGCTCTTATAGTGTAAAAACCCCCGTTGGCTCTATTGGTATACGTGGAACACATTTTGAAGTTCAGCTCGTTGAAGGCAATGTGTTTTTAGCTGTATGGGATGGCGCAATAGATCTAACACTCGAAAATAATAGTGTGGTTTCTTTGGGTGATAACGAGGCATTTTCGTTTGCACAAATTACAGCCTCTGGTGAAGTATTAAAAACGACGCGTGCGGCACGTGTGTTTGATCAAAATATAGTAACGATCGACCCTAAAGATGACAACGAAGAAGAGACTGAACAAGCATCTGTAACTGAAGTTGAAGTAAATGCTTTTGAAGCAGATACAGATACTATGGATATATATTCTGAACAACAATTTCAAACAGTTAGCAGCGCATCTTTAGTCGATCAAATAGCTCAGCGCCAAGGTGTATTTAACTATGAAGCATCAAGCTTTAATGTAAATTCGAGTGTGGGTGCTGTTACTGACTTTGCTATGACTATGGCTGTTGATTTTGATAATGGCACAGTGCCTGATGGCGAAATTAGTTTTAATGACGCGGGCGGAAATTGGTATGCGGCTTACAGCGGTTTAATAAATTTAAGCGAACTTGACTTAGCCGTTACATTTGCATCCCATGGCAACAATAAAGCCGAGGGCGATGTTGATGCAATATTTTTGAATGACTTAGACAATATTACTGGCAACTTTAATCTTAACGAAATAAATAATCCTGATGTAAATGCTAGCGGTTCTTTTAAATTAGAACCATAAACACATTGGATACAAAGCTTTTATTATGGAGTATTTAAAATGACAGCAAAAAATATATTTTTGCTTGGTTCTATGGTGTTTTTGTTAAGTGCCTGTGGAGGCTCAGAAGAAAGCCCTGCTCAAGAGACAATACAATCACCTACGGCTGAAGTAGTACCGCCAACGGTGACTAGCTATATAAATTTGGCTGGTGTTATAGCGAGCAATCAAACCAAGAATACAAAAGTTTTAGGTGCTGTCACTTCAAGTAGAGGAGTAGTTGGATCAAGCATAGCTAATACACGCGCTAATATTGTTTTTTCACAAACAAACGAAACTGTGCAAGGCAACGTTTCTTTTTTACTTGAAGCTTCGGATACTGATGGCATTGCTGAAGTTAATTTAGTGCTCCCTAGTGTTAATAAAAGCATATCACTGTGTTCTTCTGATTGTGGTTTTGACTACGAAAAATCAATTATAGGCCTCAGCCCTGCACTTTATGGCGTAACTCCAGGAGAGATACGCCTAGAAATATGGATAACTGACACTTTAAATAATCAAGTCCTTGCTGATGCAATTACTTTTAACTGGCAACCATATCAAATTGAAGGTGTTACAGCTCAGCGAGACGAAGATAATATTAATCTTTCGTGGCAAGCAAACCCCGAACTTAATCGTTATAACGTTTATATTGCAACTCAAGCTGGAGTTTCATCTACTAATATTAATGAATTAGAAAACGGGCAACAATTTTTAAGTATTCAAGATACTGCATTAAGCATTACCGAGTCACTTACAGATAAAAGTTATCAAGTACTTATTACCGGTATTGATGGCAGTGGTGAAAGTGGCTTTGCTAATATAATAAACATAGCACCAGTGGGTGGAGAGCTTGCATTTGCACCAGAAGCTAATGCCGATCAGTTTCAGATAAATGAAGATCAAACTCTGCAAGGCAACGTTCTAACAAATGATACGAATCAATACAGTGGCGATTTACGTGTAAATGCAGATGCATTAATTCTACCGCAGCATGGCACCATTGATATAAATGAAAATGGGGATTTTACTTATATCCCTATTGCAAACTTTAATGGTGAAGATGCCTTTAGCTATCAAGTTGCTAACGAGCTAGGTATGACAGATACCGCAGTTGTAGAGATAACCATTTTAGCTGTTAACGACGCCCCTATTGCGCTTGATAATACTTATAACATTACAAACAATGGAACCTTAGTTGTCCTATCGCCTGGCTTACTTATTAACGATAGCGATATTGATTTAGATAACTTAACTGTTGATACAACGCCTGTTAGCGAACCGACAAGAGGACAATTAACCCTTTTTGATAATGGTAGCTTTGAATACCAAGGCGAGCAGAACATGCAAGGCCAAGACAGCTTTCAGTATAGAGTTGTTGATGCACAAGGTGCTCAGGCTATTGCAAATGTAACTATTGTAAGCTCAAACACTAACGTAGCCCCTGTAACAAAAAATGATAGCTATAGTTTAAGCGAAGATGAAACACTTGTGGTTACAGCAGCCAATGGTGTGCTTAGTAACGATACTGACCCAAATAATGACAGTTTTTCAGTTGATGAAACATTTATTGTGGCACCAACACATGGCCAACTATTATTAGCAATTGATGGCAGCTTTAGTTATGTGCCGGATGCTAATTTTAATGGTGTTGATCAATTTCGATATCAAGCTATAGACTCATTAGGTGCAACCTCTACAGCCACAGTAACTTTAGTAATAAACAGCGAACCCGATAGCCCTGTCGCACAAAATGATGCCTATCAATTTAGTAAAAATAAACTATTTGAAGTAACAGTACAAAATGGCTTATTAATTAACGATTTTAATATTGAGGCTGGCGATTTATCAGTTAACACCACGGCAATCAATGCAACTCAAAATGGCGAGCTTATATTAAAAGTTGATGGCTCATTTACCTACCAGCCAGACTTAGGTTTTATTGGTGTAGATAGCTTTACTTATTCAATTTCAAATGAGCAAGGCTTAACTGCAACAGCTCAAGTAACATTAAGTGAAAGCGGCGTTAATACTTTTCCAGAAGCCAATAACGATCAATTTACGTTAGACGAAGACAGCTCTGCATCTTTATTAGACGTGCTAGCTAACGACACTGATGCAGATGGCGATACGATTAGTATTTCGAACATAGAAGATATTGCTGGAGAAGCGACTATTGTCGCCGGAAAAATACAGTTTACTCCACCAGCAAACTTTTCAGGTGAGATAGTACTAACTTACACCATTACGGATGGCTATAGTACTGGTAATGAAGGTATAAACGACAGAACAGCAAGTGTGACGATTACCGTGACACCCGTTAATGATGCCCCTACTGCAACTACTGATTCAGCAACGATGAACGAAGATGCTCCTGCGTTATTAGTTAACGTACTAGCTAACGACTCCGACATTGATGGCGATACTCTTACAATAACAGCTGCTACTGCAGATATAGGTTCTGCATCTGTTGTTGATAATAAAATCCAATACACGCCTGCTGCTAATACAAATGGAACAGCAATTATTAGCTACACAATAAGTGATGGTAATGGCGGTACTGCAACTACAAACTTATCAATAATTATTACTCCTGTAAACGATACTCCTATTGCAAACGCAGACTCAGCGACAGTAGATGAAGATGCAGCGCCAATACTAATAAACGTATTGGCAAATGACTCTGACGTGGATGGTGATAGCCTCACTATCAGTGCTGCCTCGGCAAATACTGGTTCAGTCGCAGTGGTTGGCAATCAAATTCAATATACACCGGCAGCCGACGACAACGGCGTAGCAACAGTTACTTATACTGTAAGCGATAGCAGCGGTGGTACCAGTACAACAACGTTAACTATCACTATTAACTCCGTAAACGATGCCCCAATAGCAAACGCCGATTCGGCTACCATGGCTGAAGATGCAGCGCCAATACTAATAAACGTATTGGCAAATGACTCAGACGTGGATGGCGATAGCCTCACTATCAGTGCTGCCTCGGCAGATACGGGTTCGGTCTCAGTAGTTGGCAATCAAATTCAATATACACCGGCAGCCGACAGCAATGGCTTAGCAACAGTTACTTATACCGTTAGTGATAATAATGGTGAAACAGATAATACCACGGTCACTATTACTATAACTGCAGTGAACGATACACCTGTTGCCAATAACGATACTGCTACTATGGCTGAAGATGCAGCGCCAATACTGATAAACGTATTAGCCAATGACTCAGATGAAGACGGCGACAGCCTGGTGATCAGTGCAGTCTCAGCTGATATTGGCTCAGCCTCAGTAGTTGGCAATCAAATTCAATACACACCGGCAGCTGATAGCAATGGCTTAGCAACAGTTACTTATACCGCTAGTGATAATAATGGTGGAACAAATACTGCCACGGTCGCTATTACGATAACTGCCGTGAATGATGTACCTGTTGCCAATAACGATACCGCTACTATGGCTGAAAATGCAGCGCCAATACTGATAAACGTATTAGAAAATGACTCAGATGTAGATGGCGACAGCCTGGCGATCAGTGCAGCATCAGCTGATATTGGCTCAGTCTCAGTAGTTGGCAATCAAATTCAATACACACCGGCAGCCGATAGCAACGGCTTAGCAACAGTTACCTATACTGTTAGTGATAATAATGGTGGAACGAATACTGCCACGCTCGCTATTACGATAACTGCCGTGAATGATGCACCTGTTGCCAATAACGATACCGCGACCATGGCTGAAGATGCAGCACCAATACTGATAAACGTATTAGCAAATGATACTGACTCTGATGGAGACAGCTTGGTGATCTCTTCAGCCTCAGCTGATATTGGCTCGGTCTCAGTGGTTGGCAATCAAATTCAATATACGCCTGAAGCCAATACCAATGGACTTGCCACGATAACTTATACGATTAGTGATAATAATGGCGGAACCAATACAGCCACAGTGGCCATTACCGTAACTGGTGTTAACGATGCACCTGTAGCATCGGTTCAAAGTTTTAGTATTAATGAAAATGCTACCGATGGCGACATCATAGGGACTGTTAGCGCGTCAGATATTGAGAACCAGACTTTAACTTATAGTTTAACTGGCGGTAACACTGCTTTATTTAAAATTAATAGTAGCTCTGGTGTTTTATCAACCGCAGGTGAAAGCCCATTTGATTTTGAAACAACTAATCAATATATCTTAAATGTCACTATAACTGATGATGGCACACCTAATGAAAGTTCAAACGTTAACATAACCGTTAATATTACTGATGAAATTGAGCTTCTTATTCCAACTGAAGATGTGACATTTGGCCGCCTGATTACAGGTGAGCTTGATCTTTCAAACATTTTTTCTGGAGGTGAGTTTAAAGACAGTATTGAGCTTAATGGCAACCTTTATTTTGTTGGTTTTGTTGATGGCGACGATAAAGATATTATTGTTGTGTCTTACACCAACGCTGGCATAACAAATAATGCTTTTAATAGTAATGGAATAAAAATATTAGATTTAGATGATGATGAAGAAGCCACAGCTATTATTTCTGACGGTACAGATCTCTTTATTGCTTATTCTAGTTTTGACGGCACAAATACTGAAGCCTGCTTATTGGAAATGAATACTGCTGGCGTTGTAAGTACTGACTCTGGTGAGAATGATTCAGGAGTTCGCTGTACTTCACAAGCGAGTACTCTTGTTATTAATGACCTTGAAATTGATGACGATAAAATACTGGCTGTAGGTAAACGCTTTGATGGCACTCAAAACGATAGTCTATGGATACATTATAAAAAATCAGATCTAGATTTTGAGAACTCTACTCCAGCTATTGTCGATGTTAGCGGCGCTAATCGAGATGATGAAGGCTTTGCAGTTAAGAACTTTGATGATTCAGATTACTTAGTGGTTGGGAGTGTTACCAATGCAGAGGGAACAAAAGACTCTCTACTTCGTTATTTAAAATCTGATGGCGATAATGACAATAACTTTAATGGTGGCGCAGCACTAACAATTGATATATCTGATAATGATAAAGACGACGAACTTTTTGCTGTAGGCGGAGTTGTTGATTCTGAATTTACTGCCTTTGCAGGTGGATATGTAACAAGAAACAGCGGTGAAAAAGAAACTGTAATATTAGCTATTAATAAAAATGGGGAACTAATCACCACCTTTGGTGATGCTGGTATAGCAATTTATGATATTGATGGTAATGGTGGAAATGGTGGAAATGGTAATGGCGGCGCTAAAATTACAGGTATTAAACACGAGCCTAGTAACAATGGCATTAGTTTGTCGGGGACGACTGGCGTATCAGCCTCAGAAAAATTATTTTCAGCACGGATTAATAATGAAGGTACTTTAGATAGTGCCTATGGCACCTCCGGCATTAATATAATTGATGGTATAAGTGGTAAGCAATTTGCCAACACTTTAGCTATCGACTCTAATTACACTCTTTGGGTAGCTGGTGTTAATGATGATTCAAATACAAAACCGTTTATTGCAGCAATAGACAGTCAAGCCACATTATTTAGTAACTTTGAAACGAATGGTTACTTTACCCTTAATAATTTAGTAGATGCGACAAACGACGAATCAATGCACGTTTTACAACTTAGCAATGACCCTCATGCCGGTAAGTATATTCTTGCATCAACGGCTAAATCGGACTCAATTACTAAGTTAGTACTAACACGCTTTACGAGTGCGGGTGATATCGATACTAGCTTTAGCGAAAGTGGCCATAAAGAAATTGCCATAGATTTGAGTAAGTCGCGCGTCGCTTTAACCGAGCAAAGCGACGGCAATTTAGTTATTACAGGCTCTAAAAATAGTGAAAATGGTGAAGCGGGCTTTGTAGCTAAAGTTGATCAGTCTGGTAATTTAGACACTTCATTTGCAACAGACGGTGTATACACAACCTCTGTCAGTGGCGCAGAATTGGTAAACCTGACAGGTATTGCACTTGATAATAGCGGTAACATTATTACTGTTGGGTCAATCGTAATAAGTGGCACTCCTAGCCCAATCGTTATAATGTTGACGCCAGAAGGTACCCTTGAGCCTAACTTTGGCACTGGCGGAAGTATCATAGGCTCAGCTTTTGAGTACTATAACCGTGTACATACCGACAATGCGGATATTTTCATTGGCGGTAAGGCAGTATTAAGTGGCACTTCAAAGCTAATCGCATTGAAGTTAAGCTCAAATGGTACTGAAGTCTTTAAATATGTAGGTGAAGAAACCACAGATACCAACAATAAAATAGCGCAGATTTTAACTGACACAACGGGTAAGTTATATTTAATAGCAAACCTTATTGATTCGCCAAATAAAGCCAATGTTATTAGGTTGCTCGTTACGGGTGCGCTTGATACTAGCTTTGCCGTAAATGGTGTCGGTGAATATACTTTGGCGTCAAGCGGTAACACTGAGCTAAGTGGTGCAGCGCTCGATAGTAGCAATCAACTTATTTTAGCCGGCATGGCTAACAATAAAGGAATGTTAGCGCGTATTTTAACTGACGGTACTTTAGATAATACGTTTGGAGCCAGTGGTGCCGGATTTTATGAAGCAAGCCAATGTACCAGTACACATGTATTTACTTCAATCATCTTACAAAATGACACCCAAGTTGTTGTAAGCAGCACCTGTAATGACACTAACTCTAACAATGTTAGTATTTCTAAATTCAATTTTGTAGAAGATGGAGCTTAGCCTTAAATTATGAAAGTTGAATTTTTTGGTGTTAGAGGCTCAATGGCTTCAGCAGGAAGTAATACACACATTTTTGGAGGAAATACCTCATGTGTGTACATCGAACAAAATAATGGCAAAGATCTCATTTTAGACTCTGGTACCGGTATTGTAGAGCTCGGTACACGTTTACTAGAAACACAAAGTCCTATCAATATTTTGCTAACGCATAACCATTGGGACCATATTCAAGGGTTTCCTTTTTTTAAACCTATTTACCAACCCAACCGCGATATAACTATTACTGTGGGTAACGTTGATGATAAAAAAAGCCAAGATGCCATATTAAAGCAAATGAGTGGTTCGTACTTTCCGGTGTGTTATCAAGATTTACCTGCCAGCATTACGCTTAATACTGATTTATCGTCTCAAAAGCAATTTACACTTAATGATTTTTTGGTTTCGACTGCTCCACTAAATCACCCTGGTGGTGGTACTGCTTATTGTATTAAAGCAGATGAAAAAAAGGTGGCTTACGTTACCGACAATGAGCTAAATCCGCCAGAAAAAGCAAACACAAGTATTAGCGAATGGGTCAACTTTATTGAAGGCGCTGATTTACTAATTCATGATGCTCAATTTATAGATGCAGACTTGCCTCTTAAACATGGTTGGGGGCATAGCACCATAGATCAGGTGGCTGAGCTTGCTATAAAAGCGAGTATTAAAAATGTGGTTATTATTAGCCACGATCCATCAAGAACCGATGAACAGTTATTGGCTATAGAAAAATATTTACACACGCAGTACGCTCAACAGGTAAAAATAGAGTGCGGCCGAGAAGGACGAGTTTTTGATTTTTAGTCTATCAAGGAGCGTTACTCATTAGCTCCTTAAAACCAATTACTTCAAAGCACTTTTTCATTGGCGCTGTTATTACATTATTAATTGCATCAATAGAGCTATTTTCAACTGGGTCGCTTGCAAAGTTAGTGAACCGCGTAGAAGGTATAATATACGACTCTCGGTTGTTACTAACACTTTCAGAGACGCCTAGGCGTATTGATGAAACCGTTGTAATAATTGATATCGATGAAAAGAGCATGCAAGAACAAGGACGCTTTCCTTGGAGTCGCTCAAAAGTAGCCGACCTTGTTACAAAGCTTACTGATGCAGGTGTTATTGTTATTGCATTCGATATATTTTTTTCTGAACAGGAAGAAAACCCTGTTACAAAAATTATGTCTGAAATTCCTGATTTATCAAAAAAGTACACCATCCCCTTTGCTGAAATTACTAAACAAGTCGATGCAGACACAAAACTAGCAAGCGCATTATCTAAAAATGATACTGTTCTTGGTTTTTTATTAATTGATGAACAACTCACTAATCAAAACCTGCCAGCTAAAAGCAGTGTTGTGTGGGCAAATGCGGATCATACTAATTCACAGATAAACCAGTTTCCTGGTGCTATTGTAAATATCCCTCAGTTACAAAATGCTACAACGGGCACCGGTTTTATCAATGCACATAGCGATGAAGATGGCTTTATACGTAAAGCAGCTCTTATAAATCGAGTTGGCAATAAGCTCTACCCTTCTTTAGCACTTGAAGTTGCTCGACTTTATACCCTTGCTGAAAACATAGAAACCCGTTCCAATATATTAGATGGTATAACCTTATTCGAAGGTATAAAGTTTCAAGATAAGTGGATTCAAACTGATGAATATGGGCAAATATTAATTCCTTACAAAGGGCGTGCACATAGCTTCCCTTATTATTCGGCTACCGATATTTTGACCAAAAAAATTGGTTTAGAGGAATTAGAAGGCACAGTAGCCTTTATTGGCACATCGGCAATTGGACTCGCTGATTTAAGATCAACACCTGTTGGTTTACAGTATCCCGGTGTGGAGGTTCATGCCAATATATTTGAAGGATTAATGCACCCAGAGCTACTGCCATCTAAACCTAATTGGTCACTGGGAGCAAGTTTACTCATCATTGCATTAACGGGTAGCGTACTGTCGTTTTTTAGCCACGGTAAGAGCGCACGTTTTATTATAATTTTGTCTCTTACAGTCACAAGTGTCGTTATATTTTTAAACGTTTATTTATGGTCAGTGCAAAAAATTAGTTTATCTTTATTAATGCCCCTTTTACTCATCATTATATTAGCGGGTTATTACATCATTGTTGGTTCTATCGCTGAAATGAAACATAGCCGAAAAATAAAATCTATGTTTGACCAATATATGCCTCCTGAGCGTATAAATCAGATGATACTACAGGGCAAAAGTTTATCTCAAAAAAGTGAGCGAAAAAATATGACGGTGTTGTTTGCCGACATTCGTAGTTTCACTTCAGTATCAGAAAGTATGTCGCCTCATCAGTTAAGTGAATATTTAAACGAATATCTTACGGCTATTACCAAAATCATATTTGATCATAACGGAACTATTGATAAGTACGTAGGCGATATGGTGATGGCATTTTGGAATGCTCCACTAAAAGATGAAAACCACGCTCGCCATGGTGTTGAAGCCGCAATGGGTATGATTAACGGGTTAACGCAAGTAAATCAGTTATTTGCAGAAAACAATCAGCCTGCAATAAAAATTGGTATCGGTTTAAGTACTGGCGATATGAATGTAGGTGATATGGGTTCGGTTTACCGTAAAGCCTATACAGTTCTTGGTGATACTGTTAATTTAGGTGCTAGAGTAGAAAGCTTGACCAAATTTTATGGCGTAGCTATTCTTGTTACAGAAGAAACGATGAAGGAATGCCCTCATATTTCATTTCGTTTAATAGATAAAGTGCAAGTTGTCGGAAAAACAACGGCTGTACTGTTGTTTGAGCCTATAAATTTTACAGATAAGCTCGATGAAGAACAGTTAAATGAAGTTAAAAAATCACAGCAGGCCATGACGCTTTTTTATAATAAAAACTGGCCACAAGCGCTTAGCTTATTTAAAGAACTACACAACACGACCGTATTTAGCTCTGACGTTTATACCATTTTTATCGAACGTATTAAGGGCACTGATTTGCAAACACTAGCTAAGGATTGGAATGGTGCCTTCAAACATACTAAAAAGTAGTAAACATATGCGACAGCACATTAAAGACAAAACAAACCTTCAGCATTTTATCGATATTAGTATTAGGCTAACAACAGAAAAAAACTCGTCTAAGTTACTTGATGAAATACTGCAAGTTGTGATGTCGATAGCAAATTCTGATGCTGGCAGCATTTACTCTATTACCCCAAACAAACAACTCAAGTTTGAAACGGTAATAAATAAGTCATTAAATCTTTATTTAGGTGGCACTTTAGGGAGCCCTGTAGATTTTCCTAATATAGATCTTTTTATTGATGGCAAACCAAACGAAACCGCTATTGTTGCCCACTCTGCAAATTCTGGCGAAGTGATTAACATTCCTGACGTGTATGATGCCCTGCCTTTTGATATGAGCGCAGCTCGCAAAATGGACGCACGCACGGGTTATCGTTCTGAGTCCATGCTAACAATTCCTTTAAAAGATCATGAAGATGACATTATTGGTGTAATCCAGCTTATAAATGTAAAAGATGCGCAAAATAAAAACATTCCTTTTAGTGAAGAGCTTGTCACTCTAATTCGATCTTTTGCCTCTTTAGGCGCTATTTCACTAACTAACTCAACACTAATTAAGGGAATGGAAGATCTTTTTTCGACCTTTGCTGAAACAATTGCGATGGCAATAGATGAAAAGTCTCCTCATACCGGTGGCCATTGTAAACGAGTGCCAGCACTCACGTTAATGCTAGCTGATGCCGTACATGATATAAATAAAGGCCCTTTGGCTTCATTTTCGATGAGTGAGGCCGACCGGCATGAACTTGATATAGCAGGCTGGTTACATGACTGTGGGAAAATCGCGACTCCCGATCACATTATGGAAAAGTCGACAAAACTAGAAACTATTTTTGATCGAATAAAATATGTAGATGCTAAATTTGAAATAATTAGCCGAGATTTAAAAATAGCGTATCAGCAAAAAATCATCTGTGCGATGAAGCTGCAAAAACCTATCGAGGTTCAACAATTTGAACGCCTACTTGATACCGAGCTTAAACAGTTGGCATTAGACCGTGCATTATTACAGCGTGTGAATGTAGGGGGCGAGTTTTTAGGTGATGCAGAACTTGAGCACATTGAACGCATTGCAAACAAATACCAACTCGTTATAAATGATATTAATACACCATTGCTCTCAGCTGATGAAGTTGAAAACTTAACAATACGAAGAGGCACGTTAACCGAAGCCGAACGTGAAGTAATGAAACGTCATATGGATGTAACTAAAAATATTTTAGATGCCCTGCCGTTCCCTAAACACTTAAGCAATGTGACTGAATATGCTTTAGGTCATCATGAAAAACTTGACGGTACTGGTTACCCAAGAGGTTTAACCAAAGAGCAAATGTCGGTGCCTGCAAGGTTAATGGCTATTACGGATATTTTTGAAGCGCTATCTGCGGTAGACAGGCCCTACAAAAAAGCAAAACCGGTCAGTGAGTGTTTATTTATTTTAGGGTCAATGGTTGCTAAAAACCATCTTGATGCTGACATTTTTGCTATTTTTATTGAGTCGCAAGTCTATAAAAATTATATCAATGAATATGCTAACCCAGAGCAGCTAGATGAGATAGATTTTGATAACTTACCCGGTTACACACCTATAAGTTAGCACCTATAAGCCATGCCTTTATTCAAAATGCGCTTATTACAGCCTATACCTATCCAAACAAAAAAATGCCACCTTACGGTGGCATTTACACACGGGGTTATTTCTACTTATAGAAATCCTTTTACTTTTTATTTGTTTTTTTATGTTGTTTTATTAACAAAAAATATGTTCCCAAAGGTAGCATTTAGCGCTTTGGGTAGCAACAGTAAAAGGTAAAGTTCATATATCTGCCATATTAACGTCATAAAAAAGCGCGAAGTAAATTCGCGCTCGTATACTTAACTGCCGTTATATTTTAATACAAACGTATTTTTCTTCTAGGTACTCATCCAGCCCTTGATGCCCACCTTCTCGGCCCAAACCAGATTGTTTAACGCCACCGAAAGGCGCTACTGGGTTTGATATAACACCTTCGTTTACACCTACCATACCAAATTCAAGCCCTTCACTAATTCGGTAAATTTGCTTAATATTTTGGCTGTAAAAGTAGGCTGCCAGACCAAATGGTACATCGTTAGCAAGTGCAAGCACTTCACTTTCTTCATCAAAAGGAATAACCGTTAATACTGGACCAAATACTTCTTCGTGGTAAATATCCATCTCTGTCGTTACGTTGTTTACTATTAATGGGTTTTGAAAGCTGCCACCTAAGTCACTATTATCGCCAATCAACGTAGCACCTTTATCGAGTGCGTCTTGTACTAACTGTTGTACTTTATCTTTGGCTTTAGGGTAAATGAGTGGGCCAATATCAACATCGTCTTCAAAACCATTTGCCACTTTTAGCGCTGCAACCTTAGGCGTGATTTTTGACAGTACTTTGTCGAGAATATTACGCTGTATAAAGATACGGTTTGCAGCAACACATGCCTGCCCACTATTTCTAAATTTAGCCGCCATTAGCCCTTCTACAGCTTCATCTAAATCTGCATTATCAAAAATGATAAAAGGCGCATTGCCGCCAAGCTCCATCGAGGTGCGTTTAATTGTGTCTGCACATTGAGATAGCAACTGCTTACCTACACCGGTAGAGCCGGTAAATGTAAACTTACGCACGACTTCTGAGTCAGTCAGCATTTTACCTACTGTTTTGGCATCTTGTGAAACCAGTACATTAAATGCACCTTTAACAAAACCAGCTTGATCGGCCAAATAAGCAAGTGCGATAGCGCATAGTGGCGTATGTTCAGAAGGTTTAAGTATAAAGCTACAGCCCGCAGCGTAAGCTGGAGCTACTTTACGAGTAACCATAGCAACAGGGAAGTTCCACGGCGTAATACCAGCTACAACACCGACAGGCTGCTTAAAGCTAGTTAAACGATGCGAGTCATCTGTTGGCGGAATTACATCTCCGTAACTACGTTTGGCTTCTTCTGCAAACCATTTGATAAAACCTGCACCGTAATCAATTTCACCAAGGGATTCTTTAAGTGGTTTGCCTTGCTCTTTAGTCATTAGCTCTGCAAGTGTTTGCTTGTGCTTTATAACTAGCTCATACCAGCGCATTAACGTTTCGCTTCGCTGCGTTGCATTCGCCGTTTTTAGTTTTACAAAGGCACCTTGTGCGGCGGTTATTGCATTATTTACGCCTTGCTCGTCTATGTCACTTACATCTACGATACTTTTTTCGGTCGCGGGATCGTTAACGCTAAAGCGCGTATCAGTTTTATAAAATTCGCCGTTAATAAATGAGTCAGAAAAAATAAGATTACTCAAAATACACCTCCGAAATAAATTTTAGGGGTTAGGTTCAACCCGTAGCAGCGGGTTTACCCCGCGTTTATATAATCTGAAAAATACGTAATCATTTTTGAGATAAAACCTAAAATTAGTAAAATTTAGCTTAAAACGTTTGAGATTTAAAAAACGCGACATAAAGTCGCTGCTACATGTTTATGAATGGTTTTTTGAAACAAAAAAGCCGCTGTATCAAACAGCGGCTTTTAAAAATACATCGTTAAAAACTAGTGCTCTTCATTAACGATATTGAGATTGTACTTAGGTATTTCAACCACTAGGTCTTCATCTCTTATAATTGCTTGGCAACCAAGGCGTGACTCAGGCTCTAAACCCCATGCTTTATCTAGCATGTCATCTTCTAGCTCATCACTCTCTTGTAGTGAATCAAATCCTTCACGAATCACTAAATGACACGTAGTACATGCACACGACTTTTCGCAGGCATGTGCAATACTAATGCCATTTTTAAGTGCAGCGTCGAGTACTGTTTGGCCTGCAGGGGCTTCAATTGCAGCGCCGTCAGGACATAATTCAGGATGTGGAAGAAAAACAATTTGTGGCATTCTAATCTCTCTTAAATGTTGTCTACTGACTGCCCTGTAAGGGCCTTTTTAATTGATGCATCCATTCTACGCGATGCAAAGTCGCTACTCGCATTATCGACTTTTTCGATAGCTGCTTTAATTTCGCCAGGCTCTTGTGCATTTTCGCGCACTTTTACCAGTTCTGCAATTTCAGCGCGTAAGTTAGCAAGTTGCATATCGTCAAGTAATGCAGCATCGGCTGCAAGTGATGCATTAAGCGCTTCTATTACGCGTAACGCTTCTACTTGTTGCTCTTTAAGCATACGTGCTTGCATGTCGCCTTTAGCGTTGCTCATTGACTCTTTTAGCATGTTAGCTACTTGGTCGTCAGATAAACCAAACGAAGGCTTAACTTGAATTTCAGCTTGTACGCCTGTTGATTTTTCCATAGCTGAAACACTTAATAGGCCATCAGCATCAACTTTAAAGGTTACACGAATATGCGCAGCACCTGCCGCCATTGGTGGAATACCTTTTAAGCTAAACTTAGCAAGCGATCGACAATCATCAACAAGCTCACGCTCACCTTGCAGCACATGTAATGACATAGCTGTTTGGCCGTCTTTAAACGTCGTAAATTCTTGCGCGCGTGCTACCGGAATTGTTGTATTACGCGGAATGATTTTTTCAACCAAACCACCCATAGTTTCAAGGCCTAGCGATAACGGTAATACATCAAGCAATAGCATGTCAGAATCGGGCTTATTGCCAATTAACACGTCGGCTTGAAGCGCAGCACCTAGGGCTACAACACGATCAGGGTCGATTGAAGTTAGCGGCTCTTTATCAAAAAAGCTTTGTACTTGGCTACGTACCAGTGGCATACGGGTTGAACCGCCTACCATAATAACTTGCAGTACTTCGTCGTTTTCTATGCCAGCATCTTTTACAGCACGACGACACGAACGCAGTGTTTTTTTAACGAGAGGCATAGCCATTTCATCAAACGTTTCGCGTGTTACTTCTACTGTGTATTTTTTATCGTCAAACTCAAGACCCACGTTTACTTTAGCGTATTGGCTTAATGCTTCTTTACACGCTTTTGCTTTATTGATGAATAAACGTAAAACTGAAGGTGACAACGCTGACACACCAGTTTGCTGCTTAAAGTAATCAACAAGTAGTGAGTCAAAGTCATCACCACCGAGACTTGAGTCGCCGCCAGTTGCCATTACTTCAAATACACCTTGGTGTAATCTAAGTACTGATATATCAAATGTACCACCGCCTAAATCGTAAACAGCAATAATACCTTCTTGGCCAGAATCTAAACCATAAGCAACGGCTGCTGCTGTTGGCTCATTTAATAAACGTAGTACGTTAATACCAGCCAGCTCTGCGGCATCTTTAGTACTTTGGCGCTGTGCGTCATCAAAGTACGCTGGTACTGTGATTACAGCCCCTAAAATTTCTTGGTTGCCAAAACTTTGCTCAGCTCGTGCTTTTAATGCAGCTAAAATATGGCTTGATGCTTTAATTGGACTGATTTTACCTGCCGCAGTTTCTATTGCTAGCGCACCATTGTGCTCACAGAACTCATACGGTAGTTGCCCATAACTTTTCTCTATTTCAGCCTGAGTTTTACCTAAAAAACGCTTAACCGAAATAAGTGTATTAGCAGGGTCTTGCGTTGCGGCTTGTGCAGCCTCTGCGCCAACAGTAATACCGCCTGCTTGATAACGAACAACCGACGGTAACATAGCCGCGCCAAGATCATCAGTTAACGTGCGGGCTTCGCCACTTTGTACTGTTGCAACCAATGAATTAGTTGTACCAAGGTCAATACCAATAGCTAGTTTATGTTCGTGTGGTGCCGCGCTCTGCCCCGGCTCAGCAATTTGCAATAATGCCATAATGCTCTTTAAACTCGTGTTGCTCGCTTTGCAGCAAGTAATTAATCGTCAAATAAACTGTCTTCAATGCGCTCTAGTTCGTCACGTAATTTATAAACAAATTTCAGTTTACGAATATTGTCTGCGGCAAGTTGATATTGCTGCTCATCGTTACTTGCTAGTTGCTCGGCAAGTTGTGCACTGTACTGCGCGTTTAGTTGCTTAATTTGTTTTTCAAAATTTGCAATCGCAGTATCAGGATCGCTCGACGATGCTAACTCTTCAAGCTCTTCGCGAAGTTCCATTTGCTGCATTAAAAACATTGGATCTTGCAAGGTTTGCTGCTCTGCACGAATATCAACGCCTAGCTCGCTCAACATATATTCAGCACGCTTTACTGGGTGCTTTAATATTTGTAGCGCATCGTTAATTTCGGCGGCGCTTTGCACAGCCATTAACTTATCGCGACTGCTCGCATTGGCGTGGCGATCGGGATGCACAGTACGTTGTAATTCTAAGTAGTGCTTATTAACTGTTACCAAATCAATATTGTAGTCAACTGGTATTGCAAATAACTCAAAATAGCGCATAACTTCAACCAATAAAATTCAGAAATTAATTTCAAAAATAACAAAGCCCTACATTAACTGGCAGGGCTTATTTATACTACAAAGATCTTTAAAGCTTAAACGGTAAAGCTTTCGCCACAACCACACTCATCTGCTTGATTAGGGTTTCTAAATTTAAACCCTTCATTTAAGCCTTCTTTAGTGTAGTCGAGCTCTGTGCCATCGATGTAGACTAAGCTTTTAGCGTCAACAATTAATGTGACACCTTTAGCCGCAAAAGTTTCATCGTCTTCGTTTAAATCGTCAACAAACTCAAGTACATAAGCAAGACCTGAACAGCCCGTCGTTTTAATGCCAACGCGCAGGCCTAAACCTTTACCGCGGTTTGCTAAAAATGATTGTACGCGGTTTGCTGCCGCATCTGTCAATGTCACTGCCATGAGTTTCTCTTCTTACTTCGCTTGTTTGCTTTTGTAGTCTGCAATTGCTGCTTGAATTGCATCTTCGGCTAAAATTGAACAGTGAATTTTCACTGGTGGTAATTCTAGCTCTGCACTGATATCAGTGTTTTTAATTGTTGCTGCTTCGTCTAGCGTTTTGCCTTTAACCCACTCTGTTACAAGTGAAGATGAAGCAATTGCGCTACCACAACCGTAGGTTTTGAATTTTGCATCTTCAATAACGCCAGTGGCAGATACTTTGATTTGCAATTTCATTACGTCACCACATGCTGGTGCGCCTACCATACCCGTTGCCACTGACGGATCGTTCTTATCTAGAGTACCTACGTTACGTGGGTTTTCTACGTGGTCGATTACTTTATCACTATAAGCCATTATTCTATCCTCATTACCTGCTAGGGTATGTGCTCACACTATTAGTGGTGAGCCCATTCAACTGAATCTAAATCAATACCTTCTTGATGCATTTCCCATAAAGGAGACATCTCACGTAGGCGACCGATAGAGTTTTTCATTAATTCGACGGTATAATCAATCTCTTCTTCGGTAGTAAAGCGACCAATACTAAAACGAATTGAGCTGTGTGCTAATTCGTCGTTACGGCCAAGTGCACGTAATACATAAGAAGGCTCTAAGCTTGCAGATGTACAGGCTGAACCTGACGATACTGCAATGTCTTTTACTGCCATAAGTAACGACTCACCTTCAACAAAGTTAAAGCTGATGTTTACAATGCCAGGTACTGATTGGTCTTGTGTGCCGTTAAAGTATACTTCGTCCATATCAGCCATAATGCCGTCGATTAAACGATTACGTAATGCGCTGATGTGTGCGTGATCTTTTTCAAAGTCTTGCTTAGCAATTTTAAACGCAGTACCCATACCCACTAATTGGTGAGTAGCTAGAGTACCTGAACGCATACCACGTTCATGTCCGCCACCGTGCATTTGCGCTTCAAGGCGAGCACGTGGTTTACGACGAACGTAAAGTGCACCAACACCTTTAGGGCCATACACTTTATGTGCAGAGAACGACATAAAATCAACTTTAAGCTGTTGCACGTCGATTAGTACTTTACCCGCGCTTTGCGCTGCATCTACGTGGAACATAATTTTACGTTCGCGACACATTTCGCCAATAGTTGCGATATCTTGAATTACACCTAGCTCGTTATTAACGTGCATGATGCTGACAAGTACTGTGTCGTCACGCATTGTGTCGGCAAGTTTTTGCAGATCAAGTAGGCCGTTTTCTTCAACGTCCATGTATGTTACTTCAAAACCTTGACGCTCAAGCTCACGACATGTGTCGATTACTGCTTTATGCTCAGTTTTAGCGGTAATTACGTGCTTACCTTTTTTCTTGTAAAACTGTGCTGCACCTTTAATAGCAAGGTTATTTGATTCAGTTGCACCCGAAGTGAAAACAATTTCACGTGGGTCTGCATTAATTAAATCAGCAATATCTGTACGCGCTTGGTCAACAGCTTCTTCTGCTTGCCAACCAAAACGGTGTGAGCGTGACGCAGGATTACCAAACTTACCGTCCATTGTTAGGCATTGCATCATTTCTTTAGCAACACGTTCGTCAACAGGCGTGGTCGCTGCGTAATCTAAATAAATCGGTAACTTCATTTCTCTCTCCGCTGCAGGTCAACCTTAAAGTTGACAGCTTACTTGAATGTTTTCCAACTGCTTAATTGCATTATTGATACTGTTATCTTGGCGCGATGCTATTTCTTTCACATCTGATTTTTCCACCAATTCAGCAAGGGTAATATTATTCAAAAATTCTTCTATGCGTGCGCTTAAGTCTGACCACAAGTTATGTGTTAGACAGCGCATACCACTCTGACAGCCGGTATCGGCACCTTGGCAACGTGTTGCATCGACCGATTCGTCTACGGCGCTAATAATATCGCCAACAGAGATAACGCCCGCTTCACGTCCTAGTAAATAACCACCACCAGGTCCACGAACAGAACTTACTAGGCCATTTTTACGTAAACGAGCAAATAATTGTTCAAGGTAAGACAAAGAAATTTCTTGTCTTTGTGAAATATCAGCAAGGGCTACAGGACCTACACCTGTGTGTAGTGCAACATCCAGCATAGCTGTAACGGCATATCTGCCTTTTGATGTTAACTTCATAACGCCCCCTGCACAAAAGAGTGCAAATTTTAATTACCAGAGTAAATTAGTCAAGTATTATCACTTGATAAAAATTTGATTTAGAAACTCTTACTTTTAAATTGTAGAGTTAACAAATTTTTAATACCTGACCTCTTTGGTCAAGTATTACAGCCATTGTAATTACCTGAGTATTTTAGTCAAGTATTAGCTAGTTATTTACCCTTTAGTTTTTATAACTAATAGCTATACCTAAGTTACTTAGGGATAGCTTTATTAATTGAAGTAAGAATACCGCGTAAAATATTCATTTCGGCATCTTCAGGGTGGGCGCGGTTGAACAAACGACGTAATTTAGTCATAACTAAACCAGGGTGTTGTTTGATGATAAAACCGGTTTTTAAAAGCGTATCTTCAAGGTGATCATAAAACAGCTCTGTTTGCTTTGAACTTGGGTAAACTGCGTCGTCTTCTTCAACCTTTTTAGGTTGTTGATTCAAAAAGGCCATACGCGTTTCGTAACTAAGCGTTTGTACGGCCATTGCTAAATTAAGCGAGCTGTACTCTGGATTAGCAGGAATACATACATGGTAATTACAAAGCTGTAATTCTTCATTAGTTAAACCACTGTTTTCACGACCAAATACTAAAGCTACAGGACCATTTACGGCTTCAGCAACGAGCTTTTCACCACATTCACGTGGCTCAACCATTGGCCATGAAAGCGTACGAGAGCGCGCGCTTGTGCCAATCGTTAATGTACAGTCGGCAATAGCTTCTTCAACAGTACCTACAATAACTGCGTTACCTAAAACATCAGTTGCACCGGCAGCAAGTGCACTGGCTTGGCTATCGATTTCGCAGGCAGGATCAACTAAATAAAGCTTTGATAAACCCATGGTTTTCATGGCGCGAGCCGCCGAACCAATATTGCCGGAATGTGATGTGTTAACTAAAACAATGCGAATATCATCTAAGATCATTACTGTGCTACTTTGCTATGCCAAAAAATTGCGCAAATTCTAACATGAAAATGTAATAAGATCCTAGATTCTAAAGGCTAGATCCTAAGATCAAACCCAATATAACGATTCTTACATAGATAAGTTGTCGCTGAAATCAAAGTGTAGTGGTACAGTAATTTTGGCCACCCATTAAGAAAGAAATGTTATGCTAATAAGCATACAAATTTGGGTGAAAAAATGACGAAATTAAAACGCGCAACGTATTCTGCAGCAATAAAATT
>NZ_JADYXB010000013.1:0-122546 GCF_015864485.1 Pseudoalteromonas sp. SWN166 | reverse complement strand
TTGTGCTTACTCAAACAGAAGTTTCAGCGCTATTTAAACACTGTGTAGCAAAGCATTATTTACCCTGTGGATTACTTTATGGCAGTGGTATGCGATTAATGGAGGTACTGCGTTTACGAGTACACGATATTGACTTTGACTATAACTGCATTCGAATTTGGGATGGCAAAGGAGGCAAAAATCGTGTTGTAACCCTTGCCGTAGAGCTCACACCGCAATTACGTTCTCAAATACAATTAGTTGATAGTTATCTACAATTAGATCTTAAAAACCCTTTGTATAGCGGTGCATACATGCCGCATTTGTTACGTAAAAAATATCCAAATCATAATAAGCAGCTGGGCTGGCAATATTTATTTTCATCACATAAATTAAGTCTTGATCCCGAGAGTAAACAATTAAGGCGCCATCATATTGATGAAAAGCAATTACAACGCGCTGTTAAAAAAGCCGCTTTTGATGCAAAGATTAACAAACACGTTACCCCACATACTTTGCGCCACTCATTTGCTACGCACTTGCTGCAAAGCGGCGCTGATATACGTACAGTACAAACACAGCTAGGTCACAGTGATGTGCGTACTACGCAAATATATACCCATGTACTGCAGCAAGGCGCTAACGGGGTTATTAGCCCTTTTTCAAGATTATAAGCGTCTCTTTTTAATACTCTACAGATACATATTCACTTTCAAACCAATACCGTCATCTATTTCCATTTTAAAAACATAAAAAAAGCCCCGCTTGTTTTTACACAAGCGGGGCTCCACACTAATACTTTTCAAGAATAAAAGCGCCGATACTGCGGGCGCTTTGCATCATTGAATTTTATTACTTTAACTTACTGATTAACTACGCTTTTAAGCGGATTAATTGGCTGTGCGTTATCGTCTAGTATGTTCATATCAAAATCGAACTCATCTACACGAATCGCTTTTTCACGTTTGATATTGTAATCAATTAACTGAACGTGTTCAGCTTGCGTGATTACATTTGCCGCTAGTGCGTTATCAAGTGTGATGTTAAAGCGTATACCTGGTTTAATTACTTTAGCACGTAGTGCTTTTTTAACTTTGGCCAGCTCGCCAAGTGATGCCATTTTAGCTTTGTAAGCTTGCTCATTAATATGATGACCATCGCCTACTACTGGTTTAACTAAATGCGTGATTTGCGCTTTAAATGCGGTATCTAGTTGAGCTTGCTTAGCTAGTTCGCGGATTAAGTCATCGCTAATTTTTGGCATTTTAGTTGAGTAGTTCATTGTAATGAAACGAATAAACTTACGAGTACCACTTGCAGGGAAGTTATCTAAAAACTTATGCAATGCTTCTTCAGCGCTTTGTAGTGCAAAACGAGTCGCGTAATGGAAATACGGCGCTGCTTGCTCACGGTCACTACTTGATACTTTTTGCTCGTAGTATTTAATTGATGCCATAGCTGCATATAAGAAGCTCATTACATCGCCTAAACGTGCTGATAGCATTTCTGCTTGCTTTAATTTACCGCCAAGTACAAGTAACGAAAAGTCTGCGTACACTGCAAGTTTTGCAGATAATTTATGTACTGCTTTTTCGTAATCGCGTACTTCTGGTAAATCAGAGTTTGCGCTTGCTGTAAATGGTAAAACACCAAGGCGGAAAGCACGGAAGCTGTTTGCTGTGCTGTAACCAATTGTTTTACGCAAAATACCGTTAAATTCTTTATCTGCGCCTTTGTCTTCACTATGAATAGACTCAACCATAGATTGTAAATATGGGTGACAACGCATAACACCTTGACCAAAGATCATTAGGTTACGTGTAAGAATGTTCGCGCCCTCTACCGTAATGGCAATCGGCTGAGCAACATAACCACTTGCTAATGTATTTTGTGGACCATTTTGAATCGCTTTACCTGCTTGAATATCCATTGCTGAATCAAGCACGTCGCGACCAAGCTCTGTCATGTGGTATTTAGCGATTGCGGTTACTACTGATGGTTTTAAGCCCATGCCTAAGCCTTCAGTTGTAAGTACTCGCATTGCTTCTTGTAGGTATGTTTTACCTGCAATGTCAGCTAGTTTTTCTTGAATACCTTCAAACTGACCAATGGCTAAACCAAACTGTTCACGCACTGCTGCGTATTCAGATGCTGATTTAAATGCAACTTGTGCTGTACTAACACCTAGCGCAGGTAATGAAATACCACGGCCAGCACCTAAACAGCTAACCAGCATTTGCCAACCACGGCCGATGTTTTTCTGACCACCAATAACAAAGTCCATTGGTACAAATACTTTGTTACCGCGTGTAGTACCGTTGTAAAAACGAATACCCATTGGGTCGTGACGATTACCAAGCTCTACGCCTGGGTGCTCTTTTGGAATAAGTGCACAGGTAATACCTAAGCTTTCTTTGCCACCTAATAAACCATCAGGGTCCATTACTTTAAATGCTAAACCAAGTACGGTAGCAATAGGTGCAAGCGTTATGTAGCGCTTGTCCCATGTGATCTCAAGGCCAAGTACTTCTTCGCCGTTATACATGCCTTTAGTAACTGTACCAATGTCTGGAATGCCACCAGCATCAGAACCCGCTTCTGGGCTTGTTAATGCAAAACATGGTATGTCTGTACCATTTGCTAGGCGTGGTAAGTAATGTGCTTGTTGTTCTTGCGTACCAAAGTGAAGTAATAACTCACCTGGGCCTAACGAGTTAGGAACCATGACGGTTACCGCAACTGCTGAGCTTTTAGTCGCAATTGTGCCAACAATAGTAGAGTTTGCATAAGGGCTAAACTCTAAACCACCAAACGACTTAGGAATGATAAGCGAGAAAAAACGCTCTTTTTTCAAAAATTCTAAGATGTCATTTGGTAAATGAATGCCGTTTTGAATTACTGAATCGTCAATCATGCCCAGTAACTCTTTTACTGGACCGTCTAAGAATGCTTGCTCGTCTGCGCTTAATGTAGCAGCAGGTACGTCGCGAAGTGCACTGAAATCAGGCTTACCTTGGTAGATAGAACCTTCAAGCCATACATCACCCGCGTCTAGCGCTTCTTGTTCTGTGATAGAAATACTTGGTAATACTTTTTTTAGTTTTGTACGTAAACTCATGATTGAACTCATCCGACCAGCTAAATAATACCTACATTACGTCATAAAAAATCGTTTAGATCAATTACTCTATTCAATTAATTAACAGTTTTTCCAATTTATTTTCTTTACCTGAACGTAAACTGTTGAAACACAAAGGCTTACAGTTGTACGCTGAAAAAAAGTATTTTAACTAAAATGATGAATAAAACCGCAAAATCTCTAGCGCTGTATTTATTTTCTGATAGGCATAAAAAAACGCAGCAAAAATAGGCTGCGTTTTTATTTAATTTATAGAGGCTACATAAGTAATTAATTTAGCTAAAACTAGCTAAAATCACCTAAACTTAAATCAAATTGTATAAGCGTTTCACTTAGCAACTTTAACAATTTGTTTGCCGGTAAAACCACCCGCAAGTTGTTTATTAAGCGCTTGCGATACTGACTCAGCACTAAAATCTACGGGCGTTATTTCTGGGTGTTTAATGTCGCCACTAACAGCCCCTTCTAGTAACAAATTACCCATAAAGCTCAAACGCTGCTGCGAACATAAACTATTAGCAAGCCATGCACCACCAATCGATACAACACTAATATTGGGCGCTCGGTGATACATTAAGTCTTGATCAAAACAAGGGAGCGGATTTAAGCAGGCAATACGTCCGCAAAAACGCATTAACTCAATATTACGCTGAGTACACTCACCACCAATCGTATCTATAACGGCATCAAAGCCTTGCGGGCCAAGTTCTCTGCGTATTTTTTCGCATAGCTTTTTATCGCTATAATCAAAAACCACATCGGCACCTAGCTGCTTAACAAGCTTGTGATTACGCTTTGATGCCGTGGTAAATACATCTGCACCGCGCTGTTTTGCATATTGAATAGCAAACTGCCCTACCGCTCCAGCTCCGCCTTCAATAAAAATAGTATCGCCTTCACTAATACCTATTTTATCTAAGCTAATAAGTGCTGCCATACCCGCGCATGGAAGTGTTGCTGCAATGGCTGGGTTTAAGTTATTTGGTACAACCGACACTGCATAGTTAGGTACTTTGGTGTATTCGCTCAAAGCGCCTTGCTCACCAATGTTGGCATGCCACATAACGCGCTCGCCAACATTTGGAAACACACCTTTTTTAGCTTTAACCACAACACCTACGACATCTAAGCCTAAAATGTGTGGATACTGCCACTTACAAAAGCCTGTTTTAGCAAATTGACCATCAACTGGATTTAAACCAACGTACTCTACTTTTACAAGCAGGTCGTTATCTGCACAGGTTGGAACAGGCACCTCAGCATCGGCTAAGTTAATTGCTTCATTTGGTTCTGGCAGTACAATAGCGCGCATAGTTTGCGGGATAATGTATTCATGTAAATTTTCAGTATTTGGCATCAATATAACTCTACTTATTAGTGTCGTTTAACGCATAGCTCCATTGCCCATTAAATGACTGGTACGCATTTACTTTGGAAAGCAATGAAGAAATTGTTGATTCAACAGCATTTTCTTGTGCTATTAAAACATCCTGACGCGCATCTAACAACTCAAGGTAAGGAATTTGACCTTCTTCATACATTGCTTCGGCTTGTAAAAATGCTTTATTAGCAAAGTCATAGCGCTCATCGGCAAAGCGCTTTTGCTGTGCTTGATTGACCAACAATTGCAATGAAAGTTCACTTTCACTTAGTGCAGTTAATACTACTTGTTGATAATCGCTGTATGCGGCTTCACTTAAAAACTGCTGCGCGTCACGCTGCGCTAAAAGCGCAGGATAACTTAAAATAGACCACTGTAACTGCGGCGCTACTTGCCATTGTTGCTGTGTATCACTAAAGCCATTGCTACCTAGGCTAAGTACGCCTGCAAAGCCACTTAAGCTTATGTCTGGCAATAACGCTTTACTTGCCGAGACACTTAAACTGTTTGCTTGGCTAAAGTCATAAAGTGCGCGGCTAATGTCAGGTCTTAATGCAATTGCTTTATTAGGTTCACTTAGTGAAACACTAAACTCTCGCTCTAAAATAACCTGCTCGTTTGTTAATTCAACATTTTGCGCTAAACGACCGGTTAAAACGGCTAAAGTCGATAAGTCGCTAAATTTAGCATATTCAATAGCCGGAATTAATGCTTGCTGCTGTCTTAACTGCGCCATCGTTCTGTTTAAATCAAGTTCGTTTGCAACACCTTCATCAACACGAGCTTGAAGTACGTCAATGCTTTGCTCAAGTGCTTCTATTTGAAGCGTAACAATGTGCTGCTTTTCAACATTACCTTGATAGCTTACAAAGCCTTTAACAACTGACGATACCACTTCAATTTGCAATAAACGTACTTGTTCGGCTTGGCTCATGGCCGATGCACTAGCGGCATCAACCAAGGCTGTAATTCGGCCAAATAAGTCAAGCTGCCAATCAAGCGCTAAATTAGCACTCGATTGACGGCTGTTTGTATCACCTAAACCACTGCGCTGTGCGCCAATTTCAATACCACCTTGCGGTAAGTATCGCGCTTTTTGCTCGCCTAAGCGTGCTAATGCACTCTTAAGCGTTAACTGGCTTGTTTGCAAGTCGTGGTTATTAGCTAAAGCATTGGCAACTAACTGGTCTAACTGACGTGAATCAAGCCCTTTCCACCAATTAGTTTCGTCTGCCCCTGTAAGTTTGCCCGCGATATTTGCGCTCGTCACAAAATCACTAACAACATTCTGCTCGCTAACAGTATCGATTTTACTCGCACATCCTGATAAAAACGCAGCAACTAATACCGCACTGGCAGTTAGACTTGTTTTAAGTCTTTTTTGCACTAATTTAGTCATGGGTATTCTCCTGCGCTTTCTCTTTTTTGTTAGTAACTAACATATAAAATACTGGCGTAAATAATAGGCCAAACACGGTTACACCTATCATGCCTGAGAACACAGCATTACCCATTGCGTGTCGCATTTCGGCGCCCGCACCTGTAGCAAGCACTAACGGTACAACACCTGCTGTAAACGCAATTGAGGTCATTAATATTGGGCGCAGACGCATACGACAGGCCTCAAGTATTGCCTCTAAGTGCGATAAGCCAGTGTCGTGTCTGTCTTTTGCAAACTCAACCATCAATATCGCATTTTTAGAAGCCAACGCCACCAGTACTATTAACGCTATTTGGGTGAATATGTTGTTGTCAGAGCCAACAAACCACACACCTAACAAGGCTGAGAAAATAGTCATTGGTACAATTAATATAATTGCCAGTGGTAAACGTAAGCTCTCGTACTGCGCTGCAAGTACCATAAATACAAGTAATACAACTAACGGGAATACATAAACCATGGTGTTACCGGCAAGTACTTGTTGGTACGTTACTTCAGTCCACTCATACTCAATACCTGTTGGTAGTGTGTCTGCGAGTACTTTTTCAATAGCAACTTGTGCTTGATCAGAGCTGTAACCTGGTGCTGGGCTACCATTTAGTTCTGCACTTGGGTAACCGTTGTAATGCATAACACGGTCAGGACCAATTGTTGGTGTTACTGTTAATACAGAGCCTAGTGGCACCATATTACCTGAGCGGTTACGTACTTTTAAATTAAGTATTTGATCAGGGTCTAAGCGGTAGTCAGCATCAGCCTGTGCATTTACTTGGTACGTACGACCAAACATATTAAAGTCATTTACGTACACAGAGCCTAAGTAAATTTGCAGTGCATTAAATACTTCATCAAGTGGAATGCCTTGAATTAGCGCTTGCTCACGGTCAATATCAATATCCATTTGTGGAACTTGGATACGGAAGCTTGAGTACAAGCCCATTAATGCTGGATCTTGCTGCGCTTTACCGATAACAGCTTGCAGACTATTAAATAAGGCTTCAAACCCTTTATTAGCTCTGTCTTCTATTTGCAGTTTAAAACCGCCGGTAGTGCCTAAACCTTGAATTGGCGGCGGTGGAAATACCGCTACAAATGCTTCATCAATGGCAGCAAAGCGTTTATTCAACTCGGCAGCAATGGCCATCGCTGATTGACTTGGATCGGTACGTTTGTCAAAGCTTTCAAGTGGTGTAAATACAATGCCGCTGTTAGGGCTATTAGTAAAACCGTTCACTGATAAACCAGGAAATGCAACGGTATGTGCAACGCCTGGTACTTCTAATGCAATTTGCTGCATTTGAGAAAGTACATCTTCAGTACGATCAAGGCTTGATGCATCAGGTAACTGCGCAATAGCCACTAAATACTGTTTATCTTGCTGTGGAATAAAGCCACCCGGTACGGTATCAAATAACTTAATTGTGCCACCAACAAGTGCTATGTAAGCCACCATAACAACAACGGTCATACGAATTAGTTTTTGTACCAGTTTTTCGTAACCTTTAGCACCACGATTAAATACGCGGTTAAATGGTTTAAATAACCAACGACCAAACAATTTATTAAGTAAACGCGTGAACGCATCTGGTTTTGCATCGTGCGATTTTAATAACAATGCAGCAAGCGCAGGCGATAACGTTAATGAGTTAAACGCTGAGATAATAGTCGAAATAGTAATTGTAAGTGCAAATTGCTTATAAAATTGACCTGATAAACCGGTAATAAACGCAGTAGGAATAAATACAGCACTTAGTACTAGCGCAATGGCAATAATAGGGCCTGTTACTTCACTCATTGCAACGCGGGTTGCTTCAAGTGGCGATAAGCCTTTTTCGATATTACGCTCTACGTTTTCAACAACTACAATCGCATCATCTACAACAATACCTATGGCCAATACTAAGCCAAACAACGATAAGGTATTAATTGAGACACCTAACCACTGCATTACGGCAAACGTACCAATAAGTGAAATAGGCACAGCAATTAGCGGAATAATTGATGCACGCCATGTTTGTAAAAATACAATAACAACAATAACTACCAATACAATTGCTTCAAGCAAAGTGGCAATTACCGCGTCAATTGAGCCGCGAACAAATACCGTTGGATCGTACACAATGTCGTATTCAACACCGGTAGGAAAATCTTTAGATAAGCGCGCCATTGTTTCGCGTACTTGATCAGATAGCTCAATAGCGTTAGAACCAGGGCGTTGAAATATTGGCATTGCAAGTGCTGGTTGATTATCAAGCTCTGCTCGAAGTGAGTAAGTGTCTTGACCTAAATCAACACGGGCTATATCAGATAAACGCGTTAACTGACCTTCATCGCCCACTTTAATAATAACTTGTTCAAATTCTTCAATACTGTTTAAACGACCTTTAACGTTTAACAATATTTGAAATTGACTGTCGTTTGAAATTGGTTGCGCGCCTAAGCTACCTGCAGCAACTTGCTGGTTTTGCGAGCGAAGTGCTGTTACTACATCTGTTGCTGTTAATTCGCGTGCAGCAAGTGCATCTGGGTTTAGCCATACTCGCATTGAGTATTTGCCGGCACCAAACATGCGAATATCACCTACACCCGGTAAACGTGCAATTTCATCTTTAATGTTTAAATCGGCATAGTTAGATAAGTACGCTGTGTCGTGCGTTTTTTCAGGTGAATATAAATGCACTACCATGGTTAAATCTGGTGATGACTTTTCAGCTACAACACCTAAACGTTGTACTTCTTCTGGCAAGCGCGGAAGCGCACTGTTTACACGGTTTTGTACTTGTACTTGAGCACGGTCTAAATCGGTACCTAATGCAAATGTCACCGTTAGTGTCATGCGGCCATCACTGGTACCTTGCGAGAACATATATAACATGTTTTCAGTACCGTTAATTTCTTGCTCCAGCGGTGTTGCCACTGTTTGCGCAATAACGGTCGGGTTAGCACCCGGGTAGTTAGCGGTTACAACCACTGTTGGAGGAACTACTTCTGGGTATTCACTTACTGGTAGTTGGAATAGTGATATACCACCAGCAATTAAAATAACCAATGACAGCATGGCCGCAAATATTGGGCGCTGTATAAATAAATGCGAAAATTTCATCAATAAACCTTATTGCTTAGCCACAAGTTGTGCGCTGTCATTTGACAAAGTAAATGCCACACCACTTGTATCAATTGTTACTGTTTGCGGAGAGATTGGCATACCTGGGCCTACGCGAGCGGGGCCATTTACAGCAATAACATCACCTTCATTAAGGCCCGATGTAACCGCACGTAATGCACCGTAACGCTCACCTGTAGTAATTAGTTTGTATTCAAGTACGTTGTTTTCACCAACCGTTAATACGAAGCGGTTTTTTAAATCGGTACCAATTGCACGTTCTGGGATAATAATCGCGTCGCTAATAGAATTTGCAGCCAGCTTTATACGTGCAAACGAGCCTGCGCGTAACTGGTTACTGTCTTCATTAAATACTGCACGTACACGTAATGTACCTGTTGATGAATTAATTTGGTTATCAATAAAGTTAATGTAACCTTTGTATGCAAAATCGCTTTGACCCACTTTTTGCATTACAACAGTTTGTTGACTCGCAGCAGTAACATCATTAAAAGAGTGATTCCATGTGCGTTCATCAACATCAAAATAAGCGTACATAGCTTGGTTTGAAACAATTGACGTTAATACGCTTTGGCCCGCAAGTATGTTATTACCTTTAGTAATATTTGCGCGAGAAATAATGCCATCAATTGGTGATACTACTGACGTAAATTCTAAATCAAGTTCTGCCGATGTAAGCTGTGCTTGAAGTGCAGAAAGCTGTGCTTCGCGTTGGCGTAGTGTTGAAGTACGCGCTTGTGCTTGCTCAGTAGAAATTGCTTTACGGTCTAATAATCGTACCGCACGTTTGTCTTCACTTTTAGCTTGCTCTAAGGCAGCTTGTGCGCTGTTGATTTGCGCTTTTAAACTAGCAACCACAGCAGCAAATGGACGAGAATCTAGTTGAAATAAAACATCGCCTTCTTTAACCACGTCGCCTTCTTTAAATTCAATGCTATCGATTATTCCCGACACACGCGGCATTAAAGCAACTTCTTGTGGAGACTCTAAACGAGTTGTATATGTGTGCCAGCTTTGTACTGGTTTAACAAGCACCTGTGCTACATCAATTGGTTGAAGTTGCTGTGCAGGTGCTGATTGAGCTGTGCTCTCATCGGCACAACCTGCTAGTGTTAAAGATGCCGCAGTAAGTGCTGCAGCAATTAGATGTTTGTTCATGAAGACGCTCCATTATTGATTAGCCTCGCATAATACGGATTTAACCCGTGTGTAAAAACCATAGATTTTTAAATTCATTAATGCCAAAATGGCATCAATGAATTAGTTAAGGTGTAATAATGGATACAACAAGTCGACTTTTAATGTTACTTGAAGTGGTTGAGCAAGGCTCTTTTGCAAAAGCTGCAGAATTACGCAACATAGATCGCTCTGTTATATCCAAGCAAATTAGCCGTTTAGAGGATGAACTAGGCGTTAGGTTACTTAACCGTACCACTCGCTCGTTTTCGCTCACAGCGGCGGGCGCAGAAATGATCAAAAAAGCCGCTGAGCTTAGAGAGTTGCTCGGCGAAACAGTACGCATGGCTGAAAACTACCATTTAGAGCCACGCGGGGTGTTAAAAATCACGTCATCAACATTGATTGGCAGGCGTTATTTGCAACCTGTACTTAATGATTTCCAAAAACGCTTTCCGCAAGTAGAAGTTGAACTGCGCTTAGACGATAGATTAGTAGATATAGTTTCTGAAGGGTTTGATTTAGCATTTAGAGTGGGTGAACCCAAAGATTCATCTCTTATTGCACGTAAAATAGCGCGTAATCGCTTACTCATTGTTGCAGCACCAGAGTATATAGACACTTATGGTATGCCCAAAACAATGGAAGATTTAGCACAATTGCCAGCAGCAAGCTACGCCAGTAACTCTATTCGGATAGATGCAATAGATTACTACAACAGTAAAGGTGAGCCCTGCGAGCAAAAAATAAAAAGTGTGTTTAGAGCAAACGATGCAGAGTCATTACTGATGAAAACATTATCGGGCACCACTTATTTTGTCGCCCCTGCATTTATTATTGGTGATGAAATATCACAGGGTAAACTAGTGCCTTTATTAACTGATGTGAAACTAATGGAGTTTAGTGCGATGTATGCCGTGTATCCGCATCGAGATTTACCGGTAAGAACTCGGTTATTTTTTGATGCTGTACGCGAACATATAGGAAAAGATAAACCAATTTGGGAAAACGGGATCCCTAACTTCGAGCAAATGT
Source organism: Pseudoalteromonas sp. SWN166 (assembly GCF_015864485.1). NCBI lineage: Bacteria > Pseudomonadati > Pseudomonadota > Gammaproteobacteria > Alteromonadales > Pseudoalteromonadaceae > Pseudoalteromonas > Pseudoalteromonas sp. SWN166. The sequence goes on along the minus strand of NZ_JADYXB010000013.1, from coordinate 111,271 downwards.
ACTAGGTAATGTATTAGGTAAGGTAACTTAAGCAACTACCGCCTCACAGTCGTGCTCTTTTTTAAGCTTACAATACACTTTATTACGACCAAATTGTTTTGCTTTGTATAACTGTTTATCCGCTTGGTTTACAAAGCTTTCCAATGAATTAGTACTTTTAAATTTTGCGATTCCAATACTCGTTGTAATATTGATAGCAAGGCCATCAATATCAAAAGTTGTATTTTCAAAACGTGCTCTTATTTGTTCAGCGGCGTCTAGTGCAGCCTCTTCATTTGCAAAAGAGCTAAATAAAGCAAACTCTTCACCGCCAACTCTAAATACGTACCCTCTGCCAAGTGCAACCCTTAGTAAAGTGGCCACTTCGACAAGTACTTGGTCACCCACGCCATGTCCGTGCTCGTCATTTACTTGTTTAAAAAAGTCTAAATCGAGTAAAAACAAATATAACTGTGACTTATCTTGTAGTTCTACTTCAAAGTAGTGGCTCATTGAAAGCCGATTACCTGCACCCGTTAATGGGTCTAGCAACGCTAAGTTTTTAAGTCGCTTTGAAAAATTCGAACGACTCCCTTCAAAAACATGAGATATCGCCCAAATACTAAAATAAGCACAAATTAAATTTAGGGATAAGTTAAAGGTTTCAAAGGGTGAAAGAGTAGATTTACTCCCTAAAATAAACACTTGGATAGCTAATAAAGTTGCAGAGAAAATTACACCATATTGTTTACCTAACAACAGGTAGTACAAAATAGGTAATGCAAACGACCATACAAATACACCGTTACGAGGAGATGCTAAAGCGGTAGCTAAAATAACAATAAACGTTACAAGTGCACACATCACAACGGATTGCCAAAACTGTAGTGGACAACGTGTAAGTGAAATATAAGTAAATATACAATAAATGGAAAAACAGATTTCGATATAGCCAAGCAGTGGAAAGTTATTTACGGTTAAATTAAGCCCCGCAAATCCAGCTGATAAAAAACCAAAACAAAGACACATCCCTCTAAGAACGTCCTTCCTTAATGATTTAGTGCTATTAAGAGCTGCGATATCCATTCTAATCACTTAACAAAAAATAAAAATTAAGTTTAACGGGAAAATATAATTTAACAAGCCTTGTCGATATAAAACCATGTAGATAAACCCTGTTATTACCTTTTTTTAGGATAATGTTATGCATTTTAGGGGCATGTTTGGTATTTTAGCTTCATCAAGCAACCTTAATAACTAGCCACCTAACATTGATAAATTAGTCGTAATACCTGTATTACCTTGATGTAAAAGATGAGTTGGTTTTTTAGTTTTAATATAACGCGATAGCAATGCCATTAACTCACTGTTTGAACTATCGTTCATATATTCTCTTAATGAAATACCCTCTTCAGAGAATAAACATAAATGCAGATTCCCTTTGGCTGTTACTCTTAGCCTATTACAGGTACTACAAAAGTCATTACTGTAAGGCATAATCAAACCAATTCTGCCTTGATAATCAGGATGTGCAAACTCTTGCGCAGGACCTGCTGATGCACTACGCGCAACTTGCTGCCAACCCGTTTGTAATAACTGAGTTTTTAAAACTTGCCCAGAAACATGGTTAGCATCAAAAAAGGCTTTGTTATCGTTTGTTTGCATCAACTCAATAAAGCGAATAGTAACGGGGCGATGTTTAACCCAATTTAAAAATGTATCAAACTCTTTTGCGTTGTATTGCTTCATCAGCACGCTGTTTATTTTTACCGAATCAATCCCTGTTTCAAGCGCGGTATCAATACCTTTCATTACTGAGGTAAATTTATCGTGCCCAGTAATAGTGTTAAACATGCGTGGGTCTAAGGTATCAATGCTTACATTAATTGCATTTAAGCCGGCATCTACCCAGTTGTGAATGTTTTTATGAAGAGAAAAGCCATTGGTGGTCATTGCAATTTTTTTGATACCTGCAATATCTTTTGCGGCGCGAATAACATCTATAAAATCTTTACGTAAGGTGGGCTCTCCGCCAGTGATCCTTACTTTTTCAATACCATGGTGAGCGAATGCTTTAAGCGTATTGCTAATTTCATTCACACTTAAAAAACCACGGTCACTCCCGCCTTGATAACCGTCGGGTAAACAATAAACACACTTAAAATTGCATACGTCAGTAATAGACAAACGCAAGTAACTAAACTCTCGCCCTGTTGGGTCGATTAGCATAAACAAACCTTAACTAATATCAATAAGCCATCGCTACCTAAACTGCTTTAGTTATTAATATATAATAATAATTACAAAAATACGTGTAATAGCTAAAGGAACCTTCTAAAACAGGCCCCTTTAACTATTTTAATTATGCTTTACGCATCCAAGCCTTTTTTAACTGCACTTGGCTTCATTGGTAGATCACGTAAACGCACACCTACAGCATTAAATACGGCATTACCTATGGCTGGTGCAACGCCTATAACCCCAGGCTCACCTAAACCAACCGGAAACTCATCACTTTGTAAAAATTCAATGTCTATATCTGGTACATCTTGCATTCTTAGCGGTAAATAAGTATTAAAGTTAGTAGCCGATACTTGCCCATCTTTATACGTATTTGACTCGTGTAAAGCAAGGCTGCTGCCCCATAATAATGAGCCTTCAATTTGCGCCAATGCCCCATCAGGATGAACAATTAAGCCTGCATCTACAACAACATAAAGCTTTTTAAGCGTTATTTTACCACTATCACGGTTAACATGAACATGTGCTGCGGTTGCAAGCCAAGCTGGCATTGTGCGCTCTTGCCCCGAACTCACTGAAAAACCAATGCCTTCATCTTTCGCTAATTTAACAGAAGCGACTTTATCAGACACTGTTTTAAGTACGTTACGTAAACGTAGCGCTCCGCCAACACTCTCAGGTGCTTTACCTGCTTGCTTGCCTTTACCATCTAACATTTCGATTCTAAATTGAACCGGATCTTTGCCTTGCTTATGGGCAACTTCGTCAATAAACGACTCAAGGCTCCATGCAATCCAACCTGGTCCTACTGAGCGTAACCAGCCTGGAGTAAAGGTGCTTTGTGCAACTTCGTTATTAATAGCACGTGCTCGATGACTACTCATGCTATACCAATGATCGGCGCCCGATGCTGAAAACGCATCAAATTTACCTTTACCATCAACACCTGGAGCTAAAAACCCGGGTGCCATTGCTTTGGTAGGCCAACCTGCCGCAAATGCATGTTCCATTCCTGTGAAAGTGCCGTTTTTATCAAACGATGCTGTCATTTTTGCTGCAGATGCAGAGCGAGACTGATCAAATAAACTATCGTCCGCGCGTGTAAATACTAGCTTTACTGGTTTACCCACTGCTTTTGCAGTTAGGGCTGCCGGTACAGTCCAATCACCAAATAATCGGCGACCAAAGCCACCGCCTAAATAATAAGGGCGAATAATTACTTTCTCTTGAGCTACTTCAAGTGCTTTTGCAATAGCGGGTAACGTAAGAGATTGCCATTGGTTCCCCGTATGAATAATCCAATTACCGTCTTTAAATTCGGCTAACGCATTGAGTGGCTCTAGCTGATAATGACTCGCTGTTGCTGTGGTATACATTGATTCTAACGATTCATTGGCATCGGCTTGGGTTTTCTTTATATCGCCGTCATCAACAAACAAAGTACCGGAGTCGCTTTGCTCGCACAATCGTTTACCTTCATTTTGAATATCAGCTTCAGATATATTTGCCGACTCACCCTTTTTATAACTCACCTTTAAAGCATCTACTGCTTTAATGGCACTTGGGTAGTTGTCCGCAAGTACAACAACCCAGCCTTGCACTGTGTTACTAGGGTCATTTAAAACTTCATAACCTTTGTAGCCTTTAATCGCTTTTGCTGCTGTATCGTCAACATTTGTCACCGTACTGCCATAACGGGTTGGCGGTATTACTGGGCGCGCGTACAGCATGCCCTCTACTTCAACATCAATACCATATACCGCTGTACCGTTAGTTTTTGCTGGTATATCGAGCGCTTTAAAATCTTGTTTAAGACCCGTTAAGTGACGTTTATTAGCTGATTTTAGTGGCAGGTTTGCAACTTCATCACTGGTAAATGTGCGATTAAACTCGCCTTTTTTAACAATGTCAGCATAACTAACCGATTTATCACCCGATACAATATAACCTTTTTCAGCGTGGCATTTATCCGCAGCCATACCTAGCATTTTCGCGCCTGCGTCTATTAACGCAATTCTGCCCGCAGCACCCGCCTGCGACAGTGGCTTAAAGCTTTGGAACACTGACCACGAACCACCGGTAACCATGTAGCCCCATTTTTCGTGAGTATCTACGTAGGTAATTGATACTTTATCCCAATCACATTCAAGTTCATCAGCTACAATGCGCGCAAGAGCAGTACCGATATGTTGACCCATTTCAGCTTTAGCAATACTTACTTCTACGGCGCCATCGCTGCTCATAGTCCACCAAATGGTCGGTGAAAAAGCCTGTTGTGCAATTGATTCTTTTGCACTGAGCGAACCCGAAAACAACGCAGGGGCGAACGCCATAACTAAGCCCGCACTTGCAGTACCAATCATAAACGAGCGACGGTTTAAATTAACGGTTTCGCTATTTTTTTGAAATAATTTTTTCATTATCGGCTCCAGTTAAGCGTCTTGTGCATTTGGATCAAATATATTTACTACACTTTGTGACTCATCTGCAGCGCGTTGAATAGCAGTTTTAATACGCTTGTAAGCCATACAGCGGCAATAGTTGCCATTCATGTGGCTGACTATTTCTTCATCTGACGGGCTAGGGTTTGCAGCAAGTAATGTAGCAGCTTGCATTATTTGCCCCGATTGACAGTAACCGCACTGTGGTACTTGCTCTTCAATCCACGCTTTTTGAAGTGGGTGTTCGTTATTAAGTCCTTCAATTGTGGTAATGCTTTTACCCGCAATAGCGCCAATTGGTAGCACACATGAGCGAGTTGCTTGCCCATCTAAATGCACCGTACATGCACCACACATTGCAATACCGCAACCAAACTTTGTACCTTTTAGTCCAATTTCATCACGAATAACCCATAACAATGGTGTATCTTCACTTGCGTGTGATTCAACCACCTTGCCATTAATTGTAAACGTCACCATAGCTTGCCCCTTGATTAAGCTTTATAACCTCAGTATTAGTTAATACGTTGGCTTTAACCGTTAAAATTGTTGTAACTACTCACTCTAAAAACATCATTTACTGTGTAATACCCATTGTATTCACAGCTAAATACTTTAAACATAATCATAGTTACAACTGATATAATTCAATTACTTTTTGTGTACTTTAATTCATGCTTAGCTATAAAATTACTCAGCTGCTGTTGTGTATCTATATCTACACTCGCACTACTTAAATTAATTGTATTGACGACTTCACTGCTAGAACGCAGTAATTGCTGTGCACCCTTATCTGAAGTTAAGCTTGTAAGCTTTGATAAATCAACCGCTGGGAATATAGCGGGTACACCTAAACGCTCGCCATAGTTTGCACACCAGCGCGTGGATTCACGTGTAAAACCTGTAACTAATGCAGCTAGATCCTGCGTTTTAAGCTCAACCTGATCGGCAAGCATAAATAAAATTCCATTATAAGCAGGATGTTTAGATAGCGCTTGCGAAGCGACAGCAATTGAAACACCTAAGCCGTCATCCCACCGTTTGTTTTCAATAATATATATATTTGAATGCCCGCTGAGTGCTTGTACTACCTCTGCATGCCATTTTCCTGTAACTACATATACGGGTGAATCATCAAGCGCTTGAAGTACTTCAACTGCTCGCTCAATCATTGTTTGCCCTAAGCCCACATCGGCTATTAGTTTACAACCATCAAAACGAGATGATTGACCTGCTGCCAGCACTACTTTTGCAATTAGCACAGCTCTTGACCCCAATTACTTAACGACTGTGCATTTTTATTGCTAAGCACCGCATGTATTTCACTAATGAGCGAAAGCGCTATGCTTTCTGGCGAATCCCCACCTAAATTTAGCCCTACAGGACCAAACACAGGAGCCTTAATTTGTTCACGTGCTGTACTTGCATGCTCTAGTACCTGCTCGCGTCTGTGCTTAGGCCCAAGTAACCCTATATATTTAAAAGCAACATCAGCAAATTGACTGAGCGTAATTGCATCTAGTTCGACACTGTGAGCCATTAAAATAGCAGCATCTACTTTGTTTATTATGCAATATTCTTTTAACTCACTCGGCGTGATGCGCAAAATAGCATCTGCATTTTTAAAATATTGCCTTTTTGCATTTGCAGGGCGTGTGTCCCATACAGTTACACTCCAACCAAGCTGCTTTGCTAGAGCATAAACAGGCACTGCATCAGCGCCTCCACCTACTATTAGTAAATGAGGCGGCGGATAAATAGAGGTTTGCAGGCACGTAGCGCCTTGTAACTCTAGCAACTGCGCTTTGCGGTTCATCGATAAACCATGTGGCTCATCATTTTGCGTAAATACGCCACTACCGGCTGGCAAAATGGGGCTTACTTGTTGAAGGTACCGCCCTGGTTTATTCTCATTAAGTGCTTTAGATACATGATCTAACTGTAAATAGTCATTAGCCTTGTGAATGGGCTGCAGTAAAATGTGTACTATTCCCCCACAACCAATGCCTAGTTGAAATGTTAAATCGTCTTCATCTGTTGCATCATAACTAATGGTTTTACTTGTTAAAGTACTCATTACTTGTTTAGCATGGCGCTGTATGTCAGCTTCTAAACAGCCACCTGAAAGCATCCCTAAGCGCTCGCCTAGGCTAGAAATAAGCATCATAGCGCCTAGTTTTCTGTAGCTAGAGCCTTCTATTTTGTACAAAGTAGCTAAAACCCACTCTTGATTATCTCTTTCGGGATACCACGAGTTTAAGATACTTTTCAAATCTGTAACCATATACTGCCCTTTAAAAGCATTTTTTGCGTTTAAAAAATTAGTCTGAGAAGCTATTTTAAAACTTCTGAATTCAAGACTTAGCGATTCATGCACAATTTAGTTTTCTATTATATCGTTTAAAGTCTCAATTAACTCATCAAATTGATCATTTACGCTTTGGCGTTGCTTTATGCTCAACGTCATATTTAATTCGTACAATAAATTAATGTATAAATTGAGGTTTTCTTCATTTATTTTGAGTAGCTCTTGGCTCATATAAATCTCACGCTCTTTTATTACCGTACTCAATTGATCAATAAATTGGCTTTGCGTTAAGCTTTTATTTTCAAATATTTGTTTAGCAGAATCTAACCTGTTTTGCTTGTACTCTAACCAAAGTGTATTTGAATCTTGATGTTGCTCATTGGCCGTGGTTATTAATGCTTTTTGCCCTTTACTGAGCTTACCCGCCCACTCTTCGTAGTATTCAAATTGTGACTCTAAACGCTCAGTTTTACGCTCATGCGCAGTCTGATCGTTAAACTCTTCTCGCTCTTCATCAATTTGTGATTGAATATTATTTAAAAGTTCATCTCGTTGCTCACCAGATAATGTTGCACCTAGTTCTGCAAGAGGAAGATGTGCGTACTCAAGTAAGTTTTGCCAATGCTTTTTTGCAAAAACGACTTGTTCTTTTAATTGATCGGTTTCGAGTGATTGATTAAAAAGCGTTTTAATATTTTGTATATCTTGCTTATATGCAGGTAACTGAGCGCGTCTATGCCACGTTTGAGTGGTCTTAATTATATCTTTTAGCTGCTCATTTTGTTTTTTATTCAAATCAATATAATCATCAACCCAAAACGATGAAAGCCAACTTAAATTGTTATACGTAAAGGATGCTGAGCAACTACATAAAAACAGCATACTTATAGCGAAGCATGAGCGTATTAGCTTTTTAGTTTTAAGATTATTAAGCATCACTTTCTCCATTTTAAAAATTGTATAGTAAAGATAATAGTCATTTGATAATAATTATCATTTAAGTGTTGACTTGTGCTTTAATCTAATTAATAATCATTCGTACAAACACAGTGTAACGACCTCAGTGCCTACGGAAGAATATTCAGCAAGGATGCTGACACATTAAAAGAAGAGCGTGCCGCTTCGTGTTATTACTTACTCGATTCAAGTTATAACATCAAATATCACATTTACTTGCTACATTGCTACATTGCTCATATTAGTGACGGTTAATATGACCCCAAAAAGCCCTAACGGGCTTTTTTTATTTCTTTAATTTTTCTATAAAATCTGTATCTTACACTTCTAAATTGATGTGCTTGCATTCTACACTCGCTATCTTAAACAGCATCGCCTTGCGTTTATACTAAAGCAGGCGTAAAACATAATAGTAGGCACTCTTAAGCACTTATTTGTCGTTAATTATCAGTATTAAACGCTTGAAACACGCAAATAGTGCAAAAAATTAATAAATTAGCATCTAATTAATACCTATCGTAACTATTACTAATTGGAGACATTGTTATGTCACAGTTTAATTTTAAAGCACTCGTTCTTGCTGGCGCTTTACTTGCCAGCCCTTTTGCTCATGCCACATTAGAAGATGGCATAAGAGCAGCTAACGAAGGTGAATTTGCAGTCGCCCTGAAAGAATTTGAATACCTTGCCGATAAAGGCTTTGCACCAGGGATTTACGAATTAGCCAAATTGTATGAAGGTGGATACGGTGTAACACGCGATTACCGAAAAGCGGCTGCACTTTATCAGCAAGGCGTAAAAAAGAACCACCCGGATTCTATGTTTGCTTTAGCGGTTTTATATGACGAAGGTAAAGGTGTTAAGCTTGATCACCAAATGGCTGTTACCTTATTTGAAAAAGCAGCCAATAAAAACCTACCTGCAGCTCAGTTTAATTTAGGCGTTATGTACTCTAATGGCGTGGGCGTTACACGTGATTACGAAACTGCACGTAACTGGTACGAAAAAGCGGCGGCTAATAACTACTCTTTAGCACAATTTAACCTGGCACTTATGTATTTTGAAGGCCTAGGTATGCCAAAAGATTTAGAAAAGTCATACATTTGGAACACGATTGCTGAGTACAACGGTAACATGGAAGCGAGCCACAGCCGCAAACTTGATGAGCGTAAAATGCTACCTAAAGAAATTGAAGAAGCTAAAGAAAAAGCCGATGCCATTTATGCAAAAATTCAAGTAGGCACGTATGCCGGCGAAGGGCGCTTATTTTAAAGTTTAAGAGTTTAGTTTAAAACTAATCTAAAAAAGGCTGAATTACATAATGTAACTCAGCCTTTTTAATACATATTGATTGAGCAAGTTAAAAATCTATTTAACTTTACAAAATCAACACCCTATTATTTTATGTAAAGCCATTTTAATAACTTAATAATAAGCTTATTTTGTTTAAGTAACAGATTAATACGAGGATTAAACGATCCTGATACTAACGTGTTTTTAGCGTGGCTAAACGTTAAAAACCCTTCAATACCATGATAGTGCCCCATACCTGAATGCCCCACTCCACCAAAAGGGACATCATCGGCAGTCACTTGTACAAGCGTGTCGTTTACTGCCACAGTGCCACTAATAGTTTGCTTCATAATGTATTCTTGAGCGTGCTTATCTTGCCCTAAAATATAAAGCGCTAACGGGTGATGATGTGCTTTAATGTAATCAATTACAGTGTCGAGCTTTTCATAGCTCATTATTGGTAATATTGGACCAAACAACTCGTCTTGCATAAGCTGCATGTCGTCAGTAACTTGAGTAACAATATGAAGCCCCATACGATGCTTTTCTGCATCTTGTTGGTTTTGTTCAAGTGGCTTAATAATGTTTGCGCCAAGCTCTTGTGCTTGCTCTAAGTAACTTGCTAAACGTTGATAGTGCGCATCACTAATAATAGAGGTTAAGTTTTTACCTTCAACACCCTCTTTAAAATGCTTTTTATATAGCTCACATAACTGCTGAATAAGTTGATGCTCAAGCGCTTTGGGTACAAATACGTAGTCGGGTGCAACGCATATTTGCCCTGCGTTGGCCATCTTGCCAAACAGTAAAGCTTGCGCCGCTTTTTTAATATCGGCATTTTGGGTAATAATAACTGGCGATTTACCACCGAGCTCAAGCGTTACGGGTGTTAAATTACGACTTGCCGAAGCCATTACTAATTTACCTACGGCCGTTGAGCCCGTAAATAATAAATGAGCAAATGGGAGCGATGAAAACTGCGCGGCTACGTCGCTACCGCCTTGTATTATTTTGCAATGCGTTTGCATGTCGTCTTTAAATATTTTTTCGATAACGACGTTTGTGTGAGGTGTAAATTCGCTCAATTTAAGCATAACTCTATTACCAGCGGCTATCGCGGTAAGTACAGGTACTAACGCTAGCTGAATTGGGTAATTCCACGGTGCAATAATACCGACTACACCCTTGGGCTGGTAATTAACACTGACTTTAGAAGGCCATAAGCTTAAACCCACAGAGCGATTACTTGGCTTTGCCCACTTTGGTAGCTTTTTCATAATGTGCGCGAGTGTTTGCACTGTAGGTAATATGTCACCAACTAATGTATCGAACGCAGTCCTGTAACCAAAATCTTTTGAAGCAGCATCCACTAGCTCTTGCTCAAGTTCAACAATACGAGTGCGTAGTTTTTTTAATAAAACGAGACGTTTATCAACTGGCAAATAAGGCGTTTCGAGAAAGCTTTTTTGCAATTCATCAAATTGGGGAATTAAAGGCATTGCGTGTGGTGTGTCGGTGCTCAAAATAGATTACTCAATTTTTAAAGTTACCGCAGACTATAACCTTGTTCTGTTTTTCGAGCAATAACACTAACTAATGCGATTAAATAGCAGCCTAAATTAAATTTCAGGCTGCTCATATGGTTGGAACTAATTTAGTGGGTATTTAAAAACCAAATACTTGAGCTGCAATAGTCATTGTTACCAGCGTAATTAATACAATAGCGACAATATTGAGTACAAAACCTGCGCGGATCATGTCGCGCATTTGTATTTGCCCTGAGCCAAACACAATAGCGTTTGGTGGTGTCGCTACCGGCATCATAAACGCACAACTACACGCTATAGCTGCTGGGATAACCCAAACCAATGGCGAACCTGTTATAGACTCTGCAACGGGTCCTAACAAAGGTAAAAAACCAGCTGCGGTGGCTGTGTTACTGGTGATCTCAGTTAAAAAGGTAATTAAGGCAACCACAACAAGTACACTCATAACTAAAGGTATAGCACTCGCGCCTTCAATCATATGCGCTATATACTCAGCTAACCCCGATGACTTTATTTGAGACGCGAGTGTTAATCCGCCTCCAAACAATAGTAATACGCCCCACGGTACATCTGACGCGTGATGCCAATCTAGAATACGTTCCTCTTTGTCTTTATTCGCTGGCATTACAAACAACAGCAATGCCGCTGCAATTGCAATTGTAGTATCTGAAATATTAAGACCCGTTATATCACCTAATAAAGGTCTAAATATCCAACAAAGTGCAGCAAGTACAAATACAAACAACACGCCTTTTTCTGCACGTTGCATTACTCCAAGATTTTTTAACTGCGTTGAAAACACCGCTTTCGTATCAATTTTTTGACCGTTTTTAACATTAGCATCTACTTTATACGCAAATTTAGTAAGCCAAACCCAGCTAATAATTAGCATGCTTAAAGACAGAGGTACACCTACAATCATCCATTGCGCGAAGCCTATTTCAATTTGGTAGCTATCTGACAAATAAGCAGCCATTAAAGCATTAGGCGGTGTGCCAATTAAAGTAGCAATACCACCAATACTTGCGCCATAAGCAATCGACAACAACAATGCTTTGCCAAAACCTTCGTTTTCAGGATCTGACTGTTTAACTAAACTGGTGATCGAAAGTGCAATAGGCAGCATCATTACGGCTGTAGCCGTATTAGACATCCACATAGATAAAAATGCGGTTACCAGCATCATGGCTAAAATTTGCAAACTTGGTTTCTTACCCGCATAGAGCATAGTGCTTAGTGCAATACGTTTATGTAACCCCCAACGCTCCATAGCAATGGAAATTAAAAAACCACCTAGAAATAAAAATATTAATGGATGTGCGTACGGGGCTGCCACGCTTTTAATTGCTGCTATATCAGCAAGTGGTGATATTACCAGTGGTAATAAAGCAGTTGCAGGAATTGGTACTACTTCGCTCACCCACCACGATGCCATCCAGAATGCTAAACCTGCGGTTTTAAATGCGGCTACAGACATACCCGTTGGTGGATCGAGTAAACATGTTAATAGCATTATTAAAGGGCCTAGTATTAAAAAAAGCCATTGAAAATTTCTTTTCTTACCTGGTTCTTGTGTGAGTATATTATCTGTCATGGCAGGCCTCTAAAATTTGTATTTAAGACCAAGCGCAACACTGCTGTCGTCTTGTTCTTCTAAATTAAGATCGGTGTATAAAAGGTAAGCAGTTGTTTGCTTATCGAACACGTAGTCAAGCCCAGTAGTCCATTGTGTGGCATCTGAAGCTTGACGAAGTGCTGAATCATCTTTAGCAAACTGAATTTTTGGTACCCACTTATCAAGTGTATAGCTTAGACTTACAACATAGCCATTGCCTGATTTAATGCCATCTTCCGATTCTGAATGCTGGTACAGAGCGCCTAATTGTAATTGTTCAAACTTATAAGCGCCCGCAATACGACTTGCGGTGATGTTGTTAAGCGATTCTACATGACTCAATGATACATAATATGCTGTATTGCTTAAATTGCGATCACCATAGATAAGCGTAGCAGCAAAACCCGCTTCGTTATCTTTATTGTCATCTTTTGGGGCGTAGGTAAATGAAAACTGTGCATTATGCCAGTATTTAGAGGTATAAGTTAACGTATCACCGAGTCTGTCTTGCCCAGCAATAACTTGTGATATATCGCCTTGGGTTTCGTTAAAGTTATCAACTTTTCCTTCTGAGTATTTAAAACGTGTATCGTTTCTTCCTACTACAACTTCACCAAACGCGCCTTTTAAACCTAAGTAAGTATTACGTGCAGTGAAAGGTTCATCGGTGTCGTCTTCCTCAAAGCCTTTTACTTGTACTTCATATTTAAAAACAACGCTTAGGTATTCGTTAAGTTTGTGGTCGCCTTTAATACCAATACGCGAGAATGGCGCTTCTATTTGTGTGCCTTCATCTGCGTAGCGCATTATACCCGTGTCGGTATTAGCAATTTGTACCTCAGCTTTACCATATACAGCATATTCAGCCGCTTGAGCAGAGTACGAGCAAATAGCGAGGCCACTCATTGAGGTGAGTAAAATATAGGGGTGTGTAAACTTTATCATTGTGTGTCCTGATTATTAGAATCTACTTGTTGTCAGTTCTAATAGAGCAACTTTACTGCCAATGATATAAAGTTATTAAATTTCAGATGGTTGGTTTTATAAATCAACAATAAAAGAAAAAAATGTGCGGTTTTCCACACATTAAAATAATTAGATTGTCACAAATACCGCACACGTTAGTCAGTGAACATATCACGGTTTAAATTGTATTTACTCATTTTATCGTAGAGGGTTTTACGGGCAATTTGCAGTGTTTCCATTGTATTTTTAATGCTGCCATGGTGTCGCTCTAACGCCTCTTCTATTAGGGATTGTTCATAAAATGAGACTTTTTCAGATAGACTTAAATCGGGAGATAGTTCACCTTGAGACTGCGTTTTTGTAACGACAAAAGCCAGCTCAACACCGAGTAAAACGGCGCGCTCAGCTTGGTTTCTGAGCTCCCTTACATTACCTGGCCAATCGTATGCAATTAAGCGCTGCTGTAATTCGCTATTAAGAGGGGCTGGTGGTTTATGGTAACGCGTTGCTGCAATAGAGCTAAAATGCTTAAACAAAAGTAATATGTCGGCTTTTCGGGCGCGCAGTGGCGGTATGTTTACTTTTACTAAGCTGAGTCTGTAGTATAAATCAGCTCTAAACTCGCCTTTTTCAACCAACGAGAGCAAATCAACTTTAGTTGCAGCCACAATTCGTATATCTAAATTAATTGCTTTATTATCACCAACAGGGGTTACTTTGCGCTCCTCTAATACACGCAGTAATTTAACTTGTAGCGACATAGGCGTACTTTCAATTTCATCTAAAAATACGGTGCCGCCTTGCGCAAATTCAAACTTACCTTTGCGAGCATGAGTTGCTCCAGTGTAGGCACCACTTGCTGCGCCAAATAACTCGCTTTCTATTAATTGCTCAGGCACTGCGCCGCAATTAATCGCAACAAAGTTAGAACTAGAACGAATGCTTTGGTCGTGTAAATAACGTGCTACAAGCTCTTTACCCGTACCTGTTTCGCCTTCAATCATCACATCAGCAGGCGTATCAATCACGGTATTTAGCAAATGCATCATGTCTTGCATTTTAGGCGTATCACCCAATATGCGAACGCCGGGTGCTGAGGTTTTTTGTACGGCTAATTTTAATGCGCGGTTTTGAATCACAAGGCTGCGTTTATCGCAGGCCCTGGCTATGCAATCGAGTAGTGTTTCATTGAGTGGCTTTTCAAATAAATCATAGGCCCCTAGTTGCATCGCTTTAACAGCAATTGTTACATCGGCATAACCTGTTAAAAATATAACCGGAAGCTCACTGTCAAAGGCAGTTACTTGCTCAAGCAGTGTTATCCCATCCATTGTGGGCATATTTATATCGCTAAGCACCACGCCCATAAAACGGCGGTTGAGCTTAGTTAAGGCGGCGCTTGCATCGCTAAAACACTCAACTGTATAGCCTTCAAGGGTCAGTAATTGCTTTAATGAATCTCTGATCATAGCTTCATCATCAATAATAATGATGTGCTTACATGCTGATTGTTCAATCATCTGCTTTATCCTGCGTACTCGATAAGCTTATTATAAACTCAGCACCTCCTTCTAATCTATTATGTGCACTTAAAGATCCACTAAACGAATCAATAATTTGCTTTGATATAGATAACCCAAGCCCTAAACCATTACTTGCTTTAGTACTGTAAAATGGTTCAAATAAATTACCAAATGCATGTTGTTCGATACCCGAACCGGTATCTAAAATTGAGAGTTTTACGCGGTTATCAAAGCATTCAACCTTGAAGCTCAATTTACGAACTATTGCGCCATTCATTGCCTGGCTTGCATTAGTAATCAGATTAACCAGCACTTGCTCAAATTTAAGCGAATCTACCCATACAATCAATGCGTCATCTATTTGAGGTGGCTCTACCAGCACGTTATCTTGCTTTAATTGCGAGCTGGCTATCATTAAAGCGTTATTAATTAAACCCGCCAATGGGTGAGGCCGTAACTGAGTTTGTGAGGGTTTGCTAAAATGCTTTAACTGTCCGACTATTTTGTGCACTCGCTCTACAAGCCCTTCAACAACATTAAGGCTCTCAGCTAGAGCGCTATAGTTTTGCTTAGCTAACAATCTTTTAGCACTTGCAAGGTAAGTGTTAATTGCACTTAATGGCTGATTTATTTCATGATTAATGCCTGCACTTAACTGCCCTATTGTGGCCAGCTTAGCAGATTGCACTAGCGCAACTTGTGCTTTTTCAAGCTCTTGTGTTCGCTCAATTACTTTTGTTTCTAGACTGTGTCTTGAATATAAAAGTTTTTTATAGCCAGCAAAACGAGCCAGTAAGCTATAGCCTATAATAGTTATTAAACCGTAAATAACACTAACCCAAAATAATCGAGGTAATTGCGCCGAATTTACAGAGGTTACATCAACAAGCACATACATATTTGCGCTAAAATAACGCAGTGGTTTAGCTGCGCTTACATATAACTTTTTATTTATTTTATAATGCGTTATACCTTCACTAATATATTGAAATTGCTCAACATATGCAGGTTGATGATCTAAATACGCTCTGCGTAATTTAATATCACGACGCTGCGTTATATCAAACTCACTAAAACTATTTAAACGCCAAGCGGGCACATCCGACATAGCAATAACGTCATCAGCAAGCTGCAAGTAAAAATGACTCGCCATTGATGTATTTAAAAGCTCTCTATCATTTTCAAATTTACTTACATTAACCTTTAATACCACAACACCTACCGCTTTGTTGTCGTGATAAACCGCTTGTGAAAAATAAATTCCTCGCTCTTTTGAGCGCATACCTAAGGCAAAATAGGCCACTTTTTCGCCTGCGAAGGCACGTTTAAAATAAGGTCTAAATGCAAAGTTACTACCTAAAAAGGTGTAATCAACTTGCCAATTGCTACTCGCTGTAACCTCGCCTTGAGTATTAAGTACGAATATATCAGAGGAGCCACTTGCCTGTTGAATGTCGGCCAAGTAGTTATTAATAGCGTTGTAATGTTGTTGCTCACCACTTACAAAATCAATCATTAACTGATTGTAAGTGAGCAGTTGTGGAATAGCAGAAAAACGAGCTAGCTCTGTATCAATATAATTATTTAATTGAGTAATTTGGCTTTGTGCTTGCACCGTTGCTTTTTCAATATCGTTAGTGCGGCCTACCCAAAATGTAACAACTAAAATTAATACTAATAATAAACATACTGTAATTATTTTTTTAGAAAACGTAAACATGGCCTGCCCGAGAAATAGCCTAAAAATTTAAGGCAGCTAGTGTAACGACTTATAGGACACAGAGATATAAACTTTTTGTTAACAAAAGCATTTAATTATACTTACTAACTAAATTTAACCCTAAAAGCAAAAAACACCGCAAACAGTTATGTTTGCAGTGCCTAAGATGTAGAACAAAATTAATACTTTATTAATTTGTAGCTAAAGTTGATCTGTTTTTTAAGTATTTGTATAAACCGATTAATGATGCGGCTATCCAAAATATTTCAATCACAAAGCTTGCTAAATTAAAGTTATAGCAAAGGCTAATTAACAATAAAATCGCCCCTGTTAAATTCATCATATTATACGTTAGGCTAGCTGGAGACGTTTTACCTAGCTGCAGTAAGAAAAATGAACCAACTACTAAAAAAGTACCTGTCATGCCTATGATGTCAAATAAGAGTGCTATCACGAAACTATCCTTTATCCATTTTTAAAATAACCCAATAAACTGGCCCAATCCATGGGGAGGGTGTTTTTTCATTCATTGAAACAGCAAACCGAGCGATTCTATCAATATGGTAAATTCTAACAAGGCCATATGTCCGTATGGAGAAGGCTTTACTTCAAAACTTTATTTAAACGTTACTTTTCCGCCGATAATTTTATAGGCTGGTGCACCACGAATAATAGCTTCTCGGGCAAATGGACGGCTACAGTTAGGGCAAATACATGGCTCACTTGTAAAGTCTTGACTAATACGCTCTTTAAAACACTTAACTAATGCCCCTTTCCCTCCTTTTCGGTATTTAAATAACGAAGCTTTACAGGCTGAGCAAAAAATATCGACCGTTTTAGTAGGGCCTTTTTTATTGGGTTTTGCCATTACGTCCTACTGGATTATAAAAAGTAATTAACTATGATATCAGTTTAGATAGGTAAAGGTTACAACAGGAACTTAGAATTTTTATGCGGTATGTTTATTGAGAATAAGCTCATAATAGTTTTGTGGCTATAAATAAATACAGCCTAATCTTTAAAAAAGAAGCGGTTTAATTGAGATGATAATACATTCATATTAAAAGGTTTAATTATAAACCCCGACACTTTAGCTGCAATAACTTGCTTAACTTTATCTGTACCATCTTCACAGGTGACCATCAATACAGGAATATCAGCAAGAGCTTCATCTTTTCTAATATTTGCGAGTAAATCAACACCATTCATTTTTGGCATATGGAGGTCTGTAATAACCAAATCAAAATGCTGATTGTGTAAAAAAGCCAAAGCTTGCAATCCATCAGTGGCTTCAACGATATTGCTATACTCTAGTTTTCTCAACATATTAATTAATACATGACGCATAAGCGGCATATCATCAACAACTAATATTTTCATTAATACCTTTACCAATCATGTAAATGGAGATTATATAAAACTACTCTACTCGTAGATAAGAATCAAATTAGGCGTTAATGGTTATTAAAATTTTACGGCCATAGCCCTAAAATAAGCCCCATTAACGAAAACTGTAAAATGTGATACCCCCCGTTAATTAAAAAAAGCTTTAAAGGACGTTGCTCAAATATATAACTTAATCCTAATGAACTGCCAATCCAAAAAAAGCCGATAATAAAGCCAGTCCCTATACTTTCACCTAAGCTTGCGTCTTTACCTAAAAAAAGAGACAGCATTAAAGCCGCTATAAACACTAAAAAAAAGCTGCCGCCAAATATCAACTTAGGATTAGCCGACTGCAAATCTTGGTCGGTTAAGCCAATACTTTCTAGCCATGCATTTTTAAATAAAGCTTTTGAGTACCATACACCGCCAAGCATAAAAGATGAAAGTGCAGCTACAAGTATTGCAAAATAATCAACATCTAAAAGGTTCATACAAACAGCCGTATACAAAAGTATAATACCGTTTAGTATTAAATATTAACGGTATAAAGATACTCTAAATGTAGCTACAAATAGGGGATTGAGCAAATGGCTTAACTTGAATTAATTACCTGTACAGAAGGTAATTATACAAAATAAAGTCTATAAATCGCCAAATTTAGCGTTAGTCAATACAGCCAAATCAGTTGGTGAGAGTGCAATTTCTAAGCCTCGTTTTCCGGCGCTCACATAAATAGTGCTAAACAGTGAAGCACTACTATGAATAAACGTAGTTAGACGTTTTTTTTGCCCAAGAGGACTTACTCCACCTAAAATATAACCCGTGCTAGTTTGGACTTTTTGTGGGGCAGCCATCACTACTTTTTTAGTACCACATAATTTTGCTAGCTGTTTTAAGTTAACTTGTTGAGAAACAGGGGTGACAGCAACAATTAGTTGGCCTTCGTGCGTTTCAAGAACGAGAGTTTTATATACCTGAGCACTATCTAAATTTAACTTTTCAACGGCTTCAAGCCCATAATGGCTATTACTTGTATCGTGTTCATAGCTGAGCACTTCAAAGGGAATTTTTTGTTTTTTTAATAGTTCGATTGCTGGTGTCATAATCATTTATCATATTGCTGAATTAATATTAAAGTAGCACAATTTTAAGCAAAAAAAACGGCGCTAAAATAGCGCCGTTTTATTAATAACTAAACGTAAATTTATTTAGTTAAGTCATCAAAAAACTTTTTAACACCGTCAAAAAAGCCTTGCTCTTTAGGTCGGTTTTTTGAGCTGTCTGTGCCCATGCTTTCATCTAACTCTGTTAATAGTTCACGTTGACGCTCATTCAAATTAACTGGCGTTTCGATTACTACCTTACAAATTAGATCGCCCTGAGCGCCGCTGCGTACAGACTTAACACCCTTGCCACGCATACGGAACATTTTGCCTGTTTGCGTTTCAGAAGGTATTTTAAGTTTTGCACGGCCATCAAGTGTTGGCACTTGAATTTCGCCACCCAAACCTGCTGTCGTAAAGCTAATTGGTACTTCACAGTATAAATTGTTTGCTTCACGTACAAATATTTCATGCTCGCGAACCGATACTTGCACGTACAAGTCGCCTGATGGCGCGCCGTGCATTCCTGCTTCGCCTTCACCTGTTAAGCGGATACGATCGCCTGTATCAACGCCAGCTGGAATTTTAACTGAAAGCGTTTTAGTTTTTTCTACGCGGCCTTGACCGTGACATTTATTACAAGGATCTGAAATAATCTGACCTTGTCCCTGACACGTTGGACACGTTTGTTGTACAGCAAAGAAACCTTGGCGCATTTGCACTTGGCCAGCACCATGACACGTTGTACATGTTTTAGGTTTAGAACCCGCTTTAGCACCGCTGCCATCACACGGCTCACAGCCAACCCATGTAGGTACTTTAATTTCAACTTCTTTACCACGAACCGCTTCTTCTAAGCTTAAATCCATGTTGTAACGTAAATCAGATCCTCGTTGCTGACGAGATTGACGTCGGCCACCGCCGCCACCAAAAATATCACCAAACACGTCGCCAAATACATCACCAAAGTCGCCATGGCCGCCACCAAAACCACCGTGACCACCGCCGCCACCTTGTTCAAATGCTGCGTGACCATGTTGGTCATACATTTGACGTTTTTGGCTATCAGTTAAAATTTCGTACGCTTCTTTAACTTCTTTAAACTTTGTTTCGAGATCTTTATCGCCTGCGGTACGATCTGGATGATATTTCATCGCTAAGCGTTTATACGCCTTTTTTATGTCTCGCTCACTCGCATCTTTGCTTACGCCGAGGACTTCGTAATAATCGCGTTTTGACATATCTATCACACTACTCTTTTCTGTTTGCAGCATAAGCTGCAGGATAAACCGATAAATCGCATCGATTTATCATTGAATTTTTGAACCTTAAACACATGCAAAAGGCGCGACAAGCTATTGCTCGCGCGCCTCAATTGTTCATCCTAACCTAAACAACTAACGTAGTTAAGTGTTTTTGGTTAGCGAGAAGCGGTAGCAACAATTACTTGTCGTCTTTCACTTCTTCGAACTCTGCATCAACAACGTCGTCGTCTTGCTTAGCTGATTGCTGTTGCTCGCCTGCATCTGCTGAACCTTGCTGTGCTTTCGCTTGGGCAATTTCCATCAGTTTTTGAGACTTTTCAGCAAGAGCTTGAGTTTTAGCTTCAATCTCTTCTTTATTGTCGCTCTTAATTGCAGCTTCTAAATCTACAACAGCAGCTTCAATCGCTTCTTTATCTTCGCTTGGTAATGCATCGCCAGCTTCTTCAATTTGCTTACGAGTACCGTGAACTAAAGCATCAGCTTGGTTACGAGCAGCTACAAGTTCTTCAAACTTTTTATCGTCCTCAGCATGTGCTTCTGCATCACGAACCATTTTTTCAACTTCTTCATCGCTTAAGCCAGAAGATGCTTGAATCGTAATTTTTTGCTCTTTACCTGTATCTTTATCTTTAGCAGATACATGTAAGATACCATCAGCATCAACATCAAATGTTACTTCAATTTGCGGTGTACCACGTTGTGCTGGGCGAATACCTTCTAGGTTAAATTGACCTAAAGATTTATTATCGCTTGAACGTTTACGCTCACCTTGTAACACGTGAATTGTTACAGCAGATTGGTTGTCTTCAGCTGTTGAGAATGTTTGCGATTTCTTAGTAGGAATCGTCGTATTTTTCTCAATCAATGCAGTCATTACTGAACCCATTGTCTCGATACCTAGAGATAATGGAGAAACGTCTAGTAAAAGTACATCTTTAACATCACCCGCTAATACACCACCTTGAATCGCTGCGCCTACTGCAACTGCTTCATCAGGGTTAACATCTTTACGTGGCTCTTTACCGAAGAAATCAGCAACCGTTTTTTGTACTAAAGGCATACGTGTTTGGCCACCAACAAGGATAATGTCGTTGATGTCGCTTACTGATAAATCAGCATCAGCAAGTGCACGTTTAAGCGGCTCTAGAGACTTCATTACTAAATCTTCAACTAGTGACTCAAGCTTAGCGCGTGTTAGTTTCACGTTCATGTGCTTAGGACCAGATGCATCAGCAGTTACATACGGAAGATTTACTTCAGTAGACTGTGCAGATGAAAGTTCTATTTTAGCTTTTTCAGCAGCTTCTTTAACACGTTGCATTGCAAGAGGATCAGTTTTTAAGTCTAAGCCTTGATCTTTCTTGAATTCAGCTACTAAGTAGTTGATTACGCGGTTATCGAAATCTTCACCACCTAAGTGAGTGTCGCCGTTTGTAGCAAGTACTTCAAAAGTGTGCTCGCCTTCAACTTCATCAATCTCAATGATTGATAAATCGAAAGTACCGCCACCTAAGTCATATACTGCAACTACGTTTTCGCCACGGTTTTTATCCATACCGTAAGCAAGTGCCGCAGCAGTTGGCTCATTAATAATACGTTTAACTTCAAGACCCGCAATACGACCCGCATCTTTAGTTGCTTGACGTTGTGAATCGTTAAAGTATGCAGGTACTGTGATTACGGCTTCAGTTACTTCTTCACCTAAGAAGTCTTCAGCTGTTTTCTTCATTTTTTTCAGTACTTCAGCAGAAATTTGTGGTGCAGCGCGTTTTTCGCCGCCCGCTTCTACCCATGCATCGCCGTTGTCAGCTTTAACAATTTTAAACGGCATGATGCCGATATCGCGTTGTACTTCTTCGTCTTCAAAACGACGACCAATTAAACGCTTGATTGCAAATAATGTGTTTGTCGGGTTAGTAACCGCTTGACGTTTAGCTGATTGACCAACTAATGTTTCACCGTCTTGCGTATAAGCAATAATAGACGGGGTTGTGCGATCGCCTTCAGCGTTTTCAATAACACGTGCTTTGCCACCATCAAGTACTGCAACACAAGAGTTTGTAGTACCTAAATCGATTCCGATAATTTTACCCATGAAACTTCTCCAACTTCAATATTCGTTAATACGTTCGATGACTTAGTTAATAGGGATGCTGCAAACTTAATTCAACTGTAAAAATGAAAAAAAATTCATTTTTTGTGATTTATTTACAAAATAACCCTAATAATTGTAAGGAATGGTGATTTTTACACCGCCAGAGAGGTTTTTAATTACTGGTCTGACTAGTTGGGTTGTGTTATAAATTTATTAAATCGCACTTTAAAAGGACATCCACATGCATTTTGAGCAATTACTTCAACAAGCCGCAAATCTTGGAAATTCAGATAATATCGAACAATCAACTAGCACCATGCAATTTCCAGAAAATTGGTGCCAAGGCAGAACCGCGTTTGGTGGCCTTTCTGCTGCATTACTTTATCAAGCAATTAGAGGTAAGGTAACGGATGATCGTCGCTTACTCTCTCTCAGTACTAATTTTGTAGGGCCATTACTGGCCGATACTCCTTTTTCATTGTCGGTTGAAATACTACGCCAAGGTAAAAGTAGTACACAGGTATTAGCCAAAGCGATTCAAAATGAACAAGTATGTGTAATAGTACAAGCGTGTTTTGCAAAAAGCAGAGACTCGGGCATTAATGTGCCTGTTTCAAAGTCATTGGGCTTAAAGCCGGTAGATGCGCGTCATACATTACCTTTTATAAAAGGTCAGATGCCTGAGTTTTTTCAGCATGTTGATTTATGCCCCCAACAAGGTGGTATGCCATTTAGTAGTGCAGAAACGTCTCACCTAGGTGGTTGGATGCGCTTTAAGCATACGCCAGAGCAAATAACAGAGGCACATGTTATTGCACTTACCGATGCATGGCCGCCAACCCTCTTACAAATGTTCAAACAACCTGCGCCGGCAAGTAGCATGTCGTGGTATTTAGAGTTTGTACAAGAGCCGAACTTAACTCCCGGCGAATGGCTAGGCTTTGAAGCAATTACACATCATTCAAAAGATGGTTACGGTTTAGAAGATGGCTGTATATGGTCGCAGTCGGGTGAGTTAATAGCCCTTACACGCCAAACAGTGGCGTTATTTGATTAAAAACACGGCCAAACAATATTAAATTGTTTGGCCATTAAATGCTTATTAGCTGTTCGCGTTGTATTAATGCATTAAATATTGCAAAATTGGAGAAATATTCTTCATGCTTGGTATTAAATTGCAAACTGTATGCCCCTGCTGCGATCTGATCATAGATATACCTCGCATAATCGCAAAACAAATGGCGATATGCCCGCACTGCCACCACAAACTTTGCGAAGCTGATGTTAATCACGACAGCCGAATTGTTGCACTGAGTTTTAGTGCCCTACTCATGCTACTTAGTAGTATGTTTTATCCTTTTATTTCTTTTAGCAGTAGTGGTATTACTCAAACAATTACTCTGCCCGATGCTGCCCGTATTTTATTTAATTACGACAGTGAACTGCTTGGCTTATTTATCGATTTGAGCATTATTGCTCTGCCTATGGGTTTGCTTCTTATTTTAATTCCTTTGCATCTTGGGGTATTAAAAACATTACCAGAAGGGATTGCAAGGCGACTACTAAAGTTCACCCTTGCGTTAGAGCCCTGGATTATGTCGGAAATATTTTTAATCGGTGTACTGGTTAGTATGGTTAAAATCATGTCGCTGGCTGATATTAGTTTTGGTACTAGCTTTTGGGCTTATGTGGGGTTTGTTATTTTATATATAGCGGCGCTTGTTCACTTAAACCGCCCACGCTTGTGGGCTCAAATAAAGCCTGTAAAAATACTCGAAGGCGCAGAGCATGCTAAACGTGCAATAGATGAAAATATTAAAGCCTGCCATGTGTGCCATCAACTTTGTACGGGTAATATTTGTCAGCGTTGTCATACTAAAACACACGTCAGAAACCCTTATAGCGTACAAAAAGCAGCAGCTTGGCTAATTACTTCTGTTGTTTGTTATATCCCTGCTAATATTTTACCTATTATGCACACCACTAGCCTTGGGGATGAATCACCTTCGACTTTAATTGGTGGCGTAATTACACTTTGGAAAAGTGGCTCCTACCCTATTGCTGCTATTATCTTTTTAGCCAGCGTAGTGGTGCCACTTGCTAAAGCTTTTGTGTTGAGCTTTTTATGCTTTATGGTAACCAGGCCTGCAAACAGACACACTAAAAGTTATACACGAATTTATCAACTGACAGAGTTTATTGGCAAATGGTCGATGATAGATGTATTTGTGGTGGCAATTTTAGTTGCCTTAGTTCAATTGGGTAATTTAATGTCAGTAACACCAGGATTAGGCATTGTATTTTTTACAGTTATGGTAATATGCCAAATGATGGCTGCCCATGCCTTTGACCCACGTTTATTGTGGGATTCACCCAAAAATAAAAAATCAGAGAACAAAGCATGACCGAAACTGCCGAAATAACAAAAGAACCGAAAATTTCCGCTATCTGGATTATTCCGGCAATTGCGCTGTTAGTAGGCATGTGGATGCTATACCAATACCAAGCTAATAAAGGCCCTACTATTTTTATCGAAATGCCACAAGCCGAAGGCATTATTGCAGGTAAAACTGAAATAAAAGTACGTAGCGTAAAAATAGGCCAAATTGATCATGTTCGACTATCAGATACCCAAGACAGCGTTATTGCTCGAGCGCAAATAGACAAAAACTACAATAACTTGTTAACTGATGATGCGAAAATTTGGGTCGTAAAACCACGCATTGATGAAACGGGTATTAGCGGAATGAGCACGCTATTGTCTGGTGTATATTTAGAGTTTTCGCCAGGTGAAAGTAAAGAATTAAAAGAGCGCTTTCAATTACAAGATGAACCCGCCCTTATTGGTAAAGATGTAAAAGGCGGCCGTTTTAAATTAATGAGCTACAGCGCTGAAGTACTTGATGTAAGTACCGGTATATTTTTCAAAAACTACAAAATAGGTCAAATAGAAACCGCCACTTTTGATTGGGAAAACCAAGCAATGAAGTACGGCGTATTTATTAAAGAACCATATCAAAACCTCATCACCAAGAACTCTATTTTTTGGGTAAATGCAGGAATAGAAATTGACCTGTCTGCCGATGGCATAAATATTAATACAGGTTCTTTAAGCAAGCTTTTAAAAGGCGGTATTTCGGTTGGCTTACCTGAGCAACAAGCCCCTGGCGATATAGCTGATGATGGGTATAGCTTTTCACTAAGTCAAAGTTACAAAGAAGCACTTGAGGAGCGTTTTTACGATTTTGATTACTACCTAATTGAGTTTGAACAATCAATTAGAGGGTTACGCCCAGGTGCTCCAGTAGAGTATAGAGGTATGCGCGTAGGTACAGTGGTAGAAGCCCCAGCCAATGTAATTATTGACGGTAAACCTGCACACTTTAGAAATAACAGCACCGCTGTGCCAGTATTAATAAAAGTTGAATACGGACGCTTGTATCACGATAGCGCTTCAGCTAAGGAGTATTGGCAAGGCAGTTTAAAAGGCTGGATTGAAAGTGGTATGCGTGCGTCGTTAAAGCCAGGTAATTTATTAACAGGTGCTGTGTATGTTGATTTTGATATATACCCCGATGCACCACAAACGCAACTAGGTAAACTTGTACAGTATGATGTTTTTCCGAGTATTTCTAGCGGCATAACCGTATTGGCAGACCAAGTCTCTGACGTACTTAATAAAGTAAATAACTTAAAAGTTGAAGATAGCTTAGAACAAATGCAAGCCACATTTACCGATTACCGAGCGCTTGCTAATGAAATGCGAGAGTTGCTAAGCCAAAAAGATACACAAAACTTACCGGGTGACTTTAACCGTAACTTTGAAAAGATGACAAAAAGTATGGAGCAATTTGAAGTAACCATGCGCCAATTTGATAAAACCATGGCCAGTTATCAAGCAGGCTCTGAGCTTCATCATCAAATACAGCAAACATTAAAAGAATTTAAACGTTTAAGTGAAGGCCTACAGCCACTTACTCGCGGTTTGAACGAGCAACCTAATATGCTAATTTTTGATAAATCATTACCAGCAGATCCAAAACCAAGGAAGCAATAATGAAATCGTTATTTTTAACTACAAGTTTATTATTACTATTGGCAGGTTGTAGCTCATCAATACAAACTGCCACACAATATTATCAGTTTGAGCAACCTATAGGTGCATCGTCTCGAAACGTTGCTGATACAGATGCGCAACTAAGAATACAAACTGTTGTACTTAGAGGCGCTTTAAATAATTTGGGCATCGCTATGAAAATAGATAGCAACCAAATACATGCTGCTAATTACAACTTGTGGGGCGAATCGCCGGATGTAATGCTCACTGCAACAGCCCAGCAAACACTTTTTAATGCTATGCCTAACTGGATGGTAATAAAGGGCTTACCGGTCATTACTGAACTCGATCAACAAACTTTTTATGAGCTTGAATACGAAATACATCACTTTAATGGCGATATGAAAGGCAATGCCGATATTTCGGGGCTTTGGCGTTTGTATTATACACATCCAGAAACCGGACGACGCCTAATAAGTATTCATAACTTTTCAAACGTAGTAGCTATTGATGATGACGGCTACGATGGTTTAGTTTCAACGCTTGAAGCAACATGGCTCAATATAAACCTAAATGTTGCAAAACAAATAGAACAAGCAAGACTCTAATCATTGAGTAAAAACACAAGCACGGCGGTTTTATCATCAATTACCGCCGTACCTTTCGCTTAAAACTCTTTCTTTAATAATTTTCATCCTGCTCAACACTCCGCGCCACAAAAAAGTGAGCCATATGAATCACACTATTAAAGCCGCCTCTAATAAATTTTATCAATCATGTGTTTTTTTGTTGACTGAAATACAAAAGCAGATTATTTTTGCGCCGATGTTTTTACAGGCACAACAATAGCGGTTTGCACTCCTTGCACCGTCTGGCGCCAAAGCCAACGCGTTTCACTTAAGCTGCTATTTAACATAACTGTTTATGTGTCCCTCCCTCGCGTACAAAAGCAGTGACTTGGAAGATGATTTAACAACAAACTTATCATCTTCTTTGTTTTTGTATAAGCAGCTTAAAATTAATACTTTAATTTTTATGCATGCTTTTAATTTTGTGAATACTTAAATGCTTGAACCTTCTGCGATAAGTTTACTGCCTCCATTAGTGGTGGTTGTATTGGCTGTTGTATTACGCCGCCCTATTTTATCTTTACTTATTGGTGCGTTAGTTGGTTTAGTTATAGCCGACCCTGCACAGGTACTTAATAACTTTGCGAGTACATCGCTAAAAGTGATGACAGACGAAACCATCGGCTGGCTAATACTTGTATGTGGTGGTTTTGGTGCTCTTATCGCGCTATTAGTACGTACAGGTGGCGCGTCGGCTTTTGGTAAGTTAGCCCTTAAATACACCAAAGGTAAGCGTTCATCTTTGTTTATGACCTTTTGCTTGGGTGTGGTTATTTTTATTGATGACTACTTAAATGCGCTTACCGTGGGTGAAACCATGAAACGCATTACCGATAAATTTAAAGTTAGCCGCGAAATGCTTGCCTATGTTGTTGACTCGACTGCTGCACCAATTTGTGTACTTGTCCCTTTATCTACCTGGGCGGTATTTTTTGGTGGCTTATTGGTAGATAACGGTATTGCTGAAGAAGGCAAAGGTATTGCTGTTTATATTCAAGCTATTCCGTACATGTTTTACGCGTGGTTTGCAGTGCTTGTTGTTTTACTTGTTGTGTTGGGTGTTATTCCTGCGATTGGTCCAATGAAAAAAGCAGAACAAATGGCGCAAATTGAGCAAGCTCAAGTCGATCCAGCTCAATACAATGACGTTCAAACAGCAGATGAATACGCAGTAAAAGCAGCTGAAGAAAACTTTGAAGATGCCGATCCTAAAGGTAAATTACGTAATTTTTTAGTGCCTATTATTTTACTCGTCGCATTTACTGTTTACTTTGAAATAGACGTATACAAAGGCTTACTAGCAACAATGGCGGTGACTCTCCCGTTTTATGCGCTACAAAAATTAATGAGCGTAAGTGAAATGATTGAGCGCATGCTTGATGGTTTTAAAAGTATGATCCCCGCTATTGGCACTGTTATAGCGGCGTTTATATTCAAAGACGTATGCGACTTAATTGGTTTGCCTCAGTTTGTTATTGGTAGCTTAAGCCCTTATATGACCGCTGGATACTTACCGGCTGTGGTGTTTATTTCAATGGCTATTTTAGCGTTTGCAACGGGTTCGAGTTGGGGTATTTTTGCTGTATCAATTCCGATTGTTATGCCACTGGCAAATGCGGTTGATGCTAACATCCCCTTGGTAATTGGTGCGCTATTATCAGCTTCTTCTTTTGGTAGCCAAGCGTGCTTTTACTCAGATTCAACGGTGCTCGCAGCGCAAGGTTCTGGTTGTAATTTAATGAGCCATGCCGTTACACAATTGCCATATACACTGATTGCTGCGGCATTAGCTGTTATAGGCTTTTTAATAATGGCTTAAATAAAAACCCCAATGTAGCAATACATTGGGGTTTATTTTTAGCTGTATAAATAAAGCTTACTTTTGTAGTTTGATACCATTGTAATAGGCATCAAGCGTTGTGATTTTTGTTTGATTAGGTAAATCAGCAAAGTCACTTTCTATAAACTTAGTCCCGCGTAACTGCACATTTAAACGTGCTGCATTAGGGTTAAGCATTGTTTGCTTGTAGTAATCTTTTATATCAGCGAGCGTTACTTTTTCAACTTCATCAATCAGCTTTTGCTTAGAATCAAAGGTAAAGTTTTCACGGTACCAATCGCTTATAAGTGGGCTCATTTCGTCGCTTAAGTTTTTAGGCTGCTCTTTGAGTGATACAAGGGTTGAGTTTTTAAGTTGCTCAAACGTCTCTTCACTCATGTTATCAAGCTCAACAGCATATTCTTTTTTAAACTTATCGAAACGATTTTGAATTTCTTTAGGGCCTTTAACTGGTGTTTGTATAAACAAACCAATTGCCGAATAATCTTCAATTGGGCGAGCCAATGCACCTACTGCATAAGCAAGCTGCTCCTCAGTACGCATTTTATCAAACGCAACTGTTCTAAAGTGGCTTTGTAATACTGCCGCCTGTGCTTTTTGTTTATAGCCAGCAATTGGATGAACCGTCATATCAACCACAGCTACGTCAGCTACATCAATATCTTTTTGCAGTACCAGCGTTTCACCTGGTTGTGGTAACCATGCTTTACTACGTGCAAATTCAGTACGTGTATGATTACTTGGTAGTGTTGCGCTTAGCTCTTCTGCAATTGCGTTAATATCTTGTTGGTTGTAGTTACCGTAACTAAATACGCGTAAATCATTTTGTGCAAACGTAGCTGTTTTTAATTGTGCTAAGTCGGCAACACTCAGTGAGTCAGCGGCTTTAATAAGCGCATCTGTATCAAAACCACCTGTACGCGTTAGTTTTGAATATTCACCAAATGCTTGTGCATAAGGAAACTGTTTTTGTTGGTTTAGTAAATTACGTTTAAAGCGATCAACAGCTTGGCTAAATGCTTGTGCTGTTTCATCGGCTTTTAATCCGGTTAAAGCTTGTTTAAGTAATACATCTTGTTTATCTGTAAAACCACTCATAGATAAAACAAGGCCGTTACTCGGTGCAAGGCTTACGCTCATACCAGCGATTGCCGCTTCGGTACTTAACTGACTTTGTTGAATGTTATATAAATCAGCCCAAACAGAGTATAAAACTTCTGCTTTAATGTCGTTCAAACCCGGTTGGGTATTTATATATACTTCAACAAGCCCTTTGGGTTGCTCTGCAAATTTTTGACTCGCTTGGCGCCATACTTTTACACCATTTTTATCGTAAGCAAGCTCAGGGTGTTTTTGCTCTTTAAAAGCTTGGGTTTTTATTGCAAAGTTTTCAGGTAATAAATTGTTTACAGTTGGTAATGCTAGCTTAAACTCGCTTGGCTTTTTCCAGCTGGCAATTTCATCATCGCTAATATCACTAATGCGGTACTTGCCGTCGTAAAAGTGTAGTTGCGAGTCTGTTTCTTCTTGCTGTGACACATACCAAATACGAAGAGTATCGGCATTTAACTGCTCAAGTACATTGTTTACAGCATCTGCATCAAACTTTGCATAATAATAAGGTGCGTTAATAGCGTGATTTAACGGATAGTCTTGCATGCTTTGTGTAAGCGAGCTTACATAATTAAACTCATCACCTTTTTCTAAAAACTTAAACTGGTTATTTAGTGATGTACGAATTTCGTTGAAGTACTTGCTATCAACGCCTTCTTTTTTAATTAAATCGATGTACTGCATAATAGTCGCAACTATTTCGTCACGATTTTTCATGCCTTCATCTGTAAGCTCTGCGTTTACGTTTAATGACCCGTAGTTACCATATTGATTTGGTGCAGCTGAAGCCGAAAGCTGAGACACCCACCCTTTGTCGCGAAGCAGTTGCGCTGGGCTGCCCGGCATTTCATTACTTAGTAAATATGCTACAAACCGATTTGGTTTAAGCGCGAATTCGCTATTATTATTAGCAATGGTGAAATCAAGTTGTAGCTGTTTTACATCTTCATTTGGCGCATAAAACACGCGTTTTCCGCCAGCGTTATCAAAATCAAGTTTTGCAGTTACTGTTGGTTTTTCGATGTTTTTATTTTTTATATCAGCAAAGTATTTTTGCGCTTTTTGCTCCATTTCTGCAATCGATAAATTAGAAATAAGCGCTACTTTCATAATATTTGAAGAGTAATATTTATTATAAAAATCAACCGTTTCTTTGTGAAGAGAACTGTTTTCTTTATCGCCAAGGGTTTCTAGGTTACCAATTAAAAAGCGATTAGCGGGGTGATCGCCCATCATTTTACGTGCTAATTTAAACTGACCAAAAAAGTCCATTTCTCGGCGCATTGACCATTCAGCATTTACAGCATTTTTTTCTTTGTCTGTGTACTCTGGGTATAACTTAGGCGCTTTAAAAAAATCAGAAAAACGATCTAGTCCTTCATCAAACGCGTCGTTATTAATTTTAAACATGTAATTAGTAATATCGAGCCACGTATACGCATTGTGCGCACCACCATTTTTGGTCATAAAATCAGAATACCCTTTTGTGTCTGGGTAACGATCTGTGCCTAAAAACAGCATGTGCTCTAAATAATGCGCCATACCTTGTTGCGACATCGGGTCGTGCAGTAAACCAACACCTACGCTTAATGCCGCTGCTGATTTTTCAGCGCTCGGATCAGACACTAAAATAACTTCAATGTCGTTTGCTAATTTAAGTGTTTTATATTCGCGGTTATCGTTAGGGCTTACAACTAACGTATCTGATAATAAAGAGGCCTGAGGCGCCACAGAAACCGAAGCCGTATTTGAACAACCACTTAAAACTGCAAGTGCAATAGCACTAAAACCAATAATCTTTTTCATTTTTGTTTTCCATTAAAAAGTATTGCGCAAAATAGCATGCGCCAATTCAAAGCAATATAGTTAAGCTAAACTAACATTTTCAATTAATAACTTTCTACAAAATAACGTTATTTTGTGTAACACATTGTGAAAAATGTCTTCATAATCGGATATTAGTTGCGAGTCTACCAACCTTCCGTGATTAAAATTCACTCAATATAAAAATATACACAAACCCTAAATAATAATAAGGAAAAACGATGGAAAAAATCATCATACTTGCCATGTTTGCACAAGTTACCCTTTCACTGATTGTCATGCTCATTATGGGTAAAAGACGCTTTGCAGCAGCTAAAAACAAACAGCTAGATTTAAGCGATTTTAAAACAATGCAGTTAGATAAGGCTGGCGATACTATTAGGGTTGCAGATAGAAATTTTTCGAATCAGTTTGAAATACCTGTACTTTTTTACGCGGGATGTTTGCTTGCACTGCAACTAAATAGCGCCAGTACACTTGTGGCTATACTGGCCTGTTTATTTGTAATAACCCGTATTGTGCATAGTGTTATTCATTTAGGTGAAAATAACGTACGAGCACGTTTTAATGTGTTTTTATTGGGTTGTGTTTGTGTGTTTACAATTTGGCTGGCAATGGTTTGGCGAGTAATGCTTTAAACAGCTCATGCTAAGTAGTAATGTGAAAGGCAATTTACGCCTGCCACATTACTATTGATTAGATTATTTAGCACGTCTCAAGCGAGGAAGCACAAGTAAAAAAGCGCCTAAAAGCCACCCTAGCCCACCGCCAGAACTACTACCTGAGCTTATTGGTGCACCTGAGTCAATTAACGTATTTTCAGTTACAGTAAGGCCAGCAGCAGAATTCGGATCATCATCCATCACGGTTACACTTTGAATAGTTACTAAATTAGCACTGCTGAAGCTTACATCACTGCTTGAGCATTGCTCTGCGGTAATATCAACAACCGGCATATCGTTGCAATGAACCAGCGCCGCAATTTTATCCAAGGTTGACTGACTCGCAGCAGTAATTTGCCCAAACACAGTAAAACCGCCGTTTTGTGTATCTAGCGCTGCACTTCCTGCGCTGTTATTAGCCATATTAAAAAACCACTGGCTTGTAGCGCTATTTTCATTGCCTGATAACTTAGCCATTGCAATGGTGCCCTTAACATTAGAAAAAACGGGTTCATTTTCTACAGCAGGCTTTGTAGTAATCGCATCTAATGAATCAGAGTATGTAAATCCACCACCTTGAATAACAAAGTTACTCACAGAACGGTGAATCACAGTTTCGTTATATGAATCATCTTGAACATAACTTAAAAAATTTGCGACTGTTTTAGGTGTTTGTTGATCAAATAAGTTAATTTCTATGACACCTTGGCTCGTGTTCATTTCGATAATAGTGGCAGTACTTGTAAAACTTGCTGCAGCGAGTACTGAGCCAAGTAAGAGTTTTTTCATGTTACATCCTGTTGTTATATTTATTTAAATAATTGTTAATACAAGTAAGTTAATATTATTCAGTTAAAAAATCGATAATAAAAAGGTGATTGATACAAATTAGACCGCCTTGGTAACATTTAAATTACATTTTATATATTCTTTTTAGTTATAAAAATTAAAACAGCTAAAGCTAAATCATCTTACCTCTGTGTGTACTTTTGCTACTATCAACCAAAATAAAAAACACTGGTAATAATAATGTCAAACACACGACACACAATTTGCGACTTTGGTTTACACAGAGGCGAAGCTTACACAAAGCTACCTGCCAGCTTTTTAACATGGATGATTGCAGCAAACCATGAAAAATCTGAATATGCGAGTAAAGAGTTAAAGCGCAGAGAAACTGCTGCGACAAGCCGTAATTAAGATGAAATGTAAATAAGTACGTTTTTTTCGCATAAAACTAGTTTAAACTAGCCGCTCAATAAATTAAGTGGGCCTTAATAGACAGGTATTTTATGCGAATAATTATTTTATTTTCAGTTTTTTTAAGCGTACTTGGGTGTACATCGGCTACAACCGACTCAAGTGTAAATAACTCTCCTGCAACTCAATATCTTACTGTACTTCATACTAACGATAATCATGGGCGCTTTTGGCACAACGAAAAAGGCGAATACGGTATGGCCGCTCGCAAAACGTTAATTGACTCTTTACGCAATGAAGCTCAAAAGCAAGGTCATGCAGTTTTACTTCTCTCTGGTGGTGATATAAATACAGGCATTCCTGAGTCAGACTTACAAAAAGCAGAACCTGACTTTAAAGGTATGTCTTTGATTGGTTACGATGCAATGGCTTTGGGTAATCATGAATTCGACAACCCTATTGATGTATTGAAGCAACAGCAAAAATGGGTAAACTTTCCTTTTTTATCAGCCAATATATTTGAAAAAGAGTCAGGCGAACACGCGTTTGATAGCTACAAAATATTCAAAAAGAATGGATTAACTATTGCTGTTATTGGTTTAACAACAACCGACACAGCTAAAATTGGTAACCCTCAATATATTGGGCACTTAGAGTTTAAAGACCCTGTTGACGTTACAGCAAAACTAGCTACAAAAATAAAAGCTAAGTACAACCCTGATATTACAATCGCACTAACTCATATGGGTCATTATGTTGATGCTAACTTTGGTATTAATGCACCGGGTGATGTAACACTTGCTCGTTCATTGCCTGCAAACACGCTTGATATGATCATTGGTGGTCACTCTCAAGAACCTGTATGTATGAGTGATACAAATGTAAATGACGACAACTTTAAACCAGGCCTTGCCTGTAAACCAGACCAACAAAACGGTACTTACATTATGCAAGCCCATGAATGGGGTAAGTATGTTGGTAAAGCTGAGTTTAAACTTGAAAACGGTAAATTAACGTTACTTGACTACAAACTTATGCCAGTTAATTTGTATGTTGATAAAGTACAAGCTGATGGTTCTACTAAAGAAGTATTAGCAAACGAGTACATAAAACCAGACTCAAAACTTGAATCTTACTTAGCGGTATACCAAGCAAAAGGCGCTAAACAAATTGAAGGTACCATTGGTGAAGTTGATGCTCGCTTAGAAGGCGACAGAAACAAAGTTCGCTACCAACAAACTAATCTTGCGCGCGTAATTATTCAAGCTCAAATGGATGTAGTAAATGCAGACTTTGGACTAATAAGTGGTGGTGGTATTCGCAGCTCAATAGAAGCGGGTGAAGTAAGCTATAAAGATATTTTAAAGGTGCATCCTTTTAAAAACCGTATTACTTATATGGATTGGCAAGGCAGTGATTTATGGGATTACTTAAATACAGTAACGAGCTTCCCACCGGATGCAGGTGCTTACTTACAGTACCATAAGCTATCGTTTGAACGTAAAAATGGCCAGCTAGTTAATGTGGTTATTAATGGCCAACCTTTGAATAAAAATAAAACGTACCGCATGAGTCTAAATAGCTATAACGCATCAGGCGGTGATGGTTATCCTACGCTTACAAATAAAGAAGGCTTTGTTAGTACAGACGAAACAGATGCCCAAGCGCTACAAGACTTTATATCAAAAAACAGCCCTCTTAAAGCGGCTGAATTTACCCCTAAATAAATGAAGATAATAATAGGAAAGTAACTGTGTTACTTTCCTATTATTTCAATATTGCCTTTTCTAATATTTGCCAGCCCATAACTATGCAGTCGAGAGCGCGACCCTTCTCCATATGCTTTTGGGGGATAATATAATTCTTTCTCTTCAGGACATTCGTTAAGCACTTCATCTAATGCCGCACGTATTTCACTTAAGGTTTTTTCAAGACTATTATTAAAGTTAGGCCTTTTTCTAACCGTGTGACCAAGCTCAATCAACCTATAAAAATACTTATTCGCAAGCTCTAGCAGCTCCTCTGGTACATCTTTATTATGACTAAGCGCTACATCATCGTTATTTGTACAATACTCTACAAGTGCTAAATAAAAGCATAATGGCTTATTAGCTAAACTCATTTTTTGTTCTGGATTACAGCTACTCGATAGTGTTTTATCGTTAAGATCAACAATAAGTACAAGCGGCGTAGGCTCAGTAATTATTTGATGCTCTGTATTAATCAATTGTTTATTACTTTGCTTAATAAACGCAAATTTTATCCAAAAGCTAACCAACACACTTAAAACAAAAAACATTAAATAATAAATAATCTGACTCAACGTAAAGTGAGTGCGCTTAACGCTAAATACAACTAATACAAACCCGCTGTTTGTACTCAAACTACGTATTATTTGGTTGGGCTTTATAGGTGTTACCATCTCGCTTTTGGGCACAATAGTAACAACCCTAAGATCATCCGAATCGATATAGCTATTTAAGGTTTTAATGTAGCTATTAACCGCGTCTTTATTGCCTGAGTGTTTAAGCAGCTCATTTGATAAATCAAGTAAGGGTAGATCTAGTGCTATTTGCTTCTCTATCTGAATTATTTTTTGTTTAACTACTTGCTGGCTTTTTTGGGTTACAGAAATATAAAAAACAGACGATAGAATTAAAAATAAACATATAAAAACAAGTAATTGCTTATATTTACTCATCACTAACTTCCTCTTTTAAGTTTACTGAGCTAGTACCGCAACTCCAAAACGGCTGCACATTTTGATAGTAGTGCAACCTTTGATCTTTAGACATAGCAAGTAAGTTTTCCTGAACTGCACACAACAAATCAGTATTGTTTTGCCGCATTTTTAAATACCACCTTGTTCCAGAAATATTATTACTCAAAGGCGTAATATAATTTTTTGAAAAGCGTTTTTCGTCACTCTCTTTCCAAAATGAAGCAATAATATCGACTTTTCCGTCGGCGAGTAGATCACGTAATTCATTATGAGAACTAGCATAGGTAATTTTCAAATTAGCTAAATTAATATCCAGCTCTTTAAATACCTTCTTTGGTAATATGTGCCCTGAGCGGCTAGTTGGATAATCAAGCAAACCTATACGCTTATCTAAAAAGTACTGTTTTGTAATGCGAGGTTTTTCTTTAGACGATATAAAAAAGGCAGTGTAGTCAGAAAACCCAACAACGGGCTGGTAGTTATAAGTCGACTCTGCTTTGAAGGCGGCCATAATATTATTTTTAGCTAAAATTAAGTCAGCAATTCCTTTACCAACAAACTCAAAGCTTTCTGCGGTTCTATACCCCCAATACCCTTTTACAGAGCCATATTGTTTAGCCACTACGTTATCAGAACACAAATTCTGTGTTAATAACTTGGCTATTTTTTTCGATTGCGTGAAAATAATTAGCTGGTCTTTATTACTTGTTGCAGTTGTTTGACATTCTGTTGAGGTTTCAATCATAACTGGAAAATGCAAATCATCGTTGTATACACTAACTTGACCGCAAATCCACGTAACGACCAATAATAGAAACAAAAATGTAACAATTAACATTTTGTGCAACACGATATTTTTAAAATTCAAAGCAATGCTACTCAAAAAAAGATTATATAGTGCATTTGAACAATTTCGCTTACTTATTACAACAAGTAATTTTACCTGTTAAACATAAGTCATTGATTTATATCAAATCTAAATAAGAAACTATGAATTTTAATAAGTCCTTCCTATCAACACGAAAAGTGAGGACAATTGACCGCATTAGCTTATAGCAACCCCATGAAATATTCATTTAGGAAGTTCTAATGCATAACAGTATAAAGTACTCGATATCCTCTGCACTTTTGGTTAGTGCGATATTCACAAGCACCGACTCACATGCTTGGGGTCAAAATGGCCATCGTATTGTAGGGCAGATTGCACAATCTCATATAAGCGAAACAACTAAAGCAGCAATTAAGCCTTATTTAGATGGCGAGTCACTAGCTCAAATATCAACGTGGCCTGATGAAATGCGATCTGCTCCTGGTGAATTTTGGCAAAAGAAATCATCTCGTTGGCATTATATAAATGCAGCACCGGGTAAGTCTTTCAGCTTCAACCACGAACATACTAAAAACAAAGAATCTGTAAGTAATATCCTTGAAGGTATTCACTACTCAATGCAGACACTTACAGATACCAATAGCACGTTAGACGCTAAGCAATTCAGTTTACGTTTTTTAGTGCATTTAGTAGGTGATAGCCATCAGCCATTTCATGCAGGCAGAGGTGAAGACAGAGGTGGTAATCGTATAAAGGTTTCATTTTTTAATGAAGAAACAAATCTTCATAGCCTTTGGGATACAAAGCTAGTTGAAAACGAAAACTTGTCGTTCACTGAATACGCGCAATTTATCGATACTAATAACAGCGAACTGATTGCACAGTACTTACAAAGCTCACCTAAAACTTGGGTTGAAGAATCGCACAACTTAGCAACAAAAATTTATAAGTACACCAACGACGAAGTTGGATACAGCTACATTTATAACAATACGCCTATCGTAAAAACGCGCTTACAACAGGCGGGTATTCGATTAGCTGGATTATTAAATGCTTTATTTGACCCTTCTGCAAAAGAGTTAGAAACAGCACTAAAAATGACGACTGACAAATAAACTGTATTAAATTTATATAACCTACACACGGGAAATCAACATTATGACTAAGCTTCGCCTTTCGAAATTAACTGGAGCGGTAATTTTAGCGCTAGGTGTTTCTACAAGCGCAATGGCTGCTGATACTTCATCTGCAATGCGTGGTAAAATTACAACGCCTTCAGGTGGCAGTGCTGCAAACGTTAAAATCAAAGTAGTTCACCAACCAACGGGAACTATTAGTGAATTAACTACAAACGAAAGTGGTACGTTTATCGCTAATGGTTTACGTGTAGGTGGCCCTTACATGGTTATCATCGATTCTGATACGTTTAACGATACCACTGTTGAAAATATCTACTTGAACCTGGGTGAAACTTACCGTTTAAGCTCACAGCTTGCTCCGCTAAACATCGAAAAGATTGAAGTGTCTGGTTATAAAATTGTTCAACAATCAGGTGGTTCTAGCAGCACATTTGGTTCTGACACAATTGAAAATATGCCAAGTTTTAACCGTGATATTAAAGATATTGCGCGCTTAAACCCACTTGCCAGTATTAACGGCAATGGCGAACTTACGTTTGCCGGTAGTAACCCTCGGTCGAATGGTTTAACTGTTGACGGTATTGGTCAAAATGATGACTTTGGTTTAAATTTTGGTGGCTACCCTACTTCTCAGCCGCCTGTAGCGCTTGATGCTATTGAACAAGTTTCTGTTGATGTATCTCCGTTTTCAGCTTCTAAAGGTAACTTTGGTGGCGGTACTATTAATGCAGTAACAAAATCTGGTACAAATGAGTTTAAATTTTCTGGCTTTTACGAAATCTCTACTCCTGAGATAGCTGGCGATGTAAAAAGTATTCGTGAAGAAGATGAATTAGACCCACTAACGGGTCATAAAACTTATTCTTTTTATGATGTTGAGCCTATTCAATCAGAAAAGCGTTATGGTTTTAACGTAGGTGGCGCTATCCTTGAAGACGAGCTATTTTATTTTGTAAACTATTCTAAATGGTCAAGCGAACAGGATCTAGATTATGGCTTCGACGGTTCTGGTGCTGCTAATGAATTTAATACTTCTGAAGCTAACTATAATCGTTTCATTTCTATTTTAAATAATGAATACGGCCTGACTGATTCATTAGCAGGTGCGCCTGAAGATACTAACGAAAGCTTATTAGTTAAACTAAGCTGGAATGCTAGCGATGAACATCGCCTAGATTTCACGTATCAGTGGCAAGACGACCAAGACGAGCGCAATAGCAGTAGCGGTGGTAACTCTGTTGTTATGCGATCTAACACTTATGCTTATGTTACTAAGTTTAATAATTTTTCAACTAAATTATATTCAGATTGGAGTGACAACTTCTCTACTGAGGTTGGTATTGCGTATAAAGATGTAACATCAAATAGTAATACCCGCTCAGATTTGGGCAGTGTTAGTGTTTATGAAGAAGAAATAAATGGTCGTGGTACAGGAGCTCAATTTGCTTTTGGTACAGACAGCACCCGTCACGCTAATGTATCTGAAACTAAAAACTTAACGCTTACGTTTGATGCAACCTATTTAATGGATGAGCATGAAATTAACTTTGGTGCGCAGTACGAGTCATTAAAACTTTATAACCTATTTGCCGAAGATTCATTAGGATCGTGGCAGTTTAAAAGCTTAGATGATTTTGAAAATCGCATGGTAAGTTTTGAAGCTGCAGATTGGAAAAAAGATGAAAATGGTAACTACCCATACGCTTTTGAGTACAAAAATGCCTATACCAACAATTCAGCTGATAAAGCTTATGACGTAACGCGTAATCAACTTGCGCTTTATATTGAAGATAAGTTTTATATAGGCGATGATTTAGAAGTGACAGCGGGTATTCGTTACGAGCGCTTATCATCAGATGATAAACCAACGCTTAATGAAAATTTTGCTAATACGTATGGCTTTACCAATCAAGAGAACCTTGATGGTATAGATATTATTTTACCACGTATAGGCTTTAAATATTATGCTACAGAAGCACTTACAATAAGTGGTGGTATTGGTCGTTTCCAAGGTGGCATTCCAAACGTTTGGTATAACAACTCATTCCAAGCCGATGGTATTACAGAGGTAACCGCCCCTTCAACCGTTATTAATGAATATTATGCTAATAACCAAGCTGATATTACTCAAGTCCCAGATGAAATTAAAAACTCATTAGAGAAGGGCAGCGGCAGCGTTGCTTTTATAGACCCTAATTTTAAATTGCCTTCAAGCATTCGTACTCAAATTGGTTTTGAATATGAATTCGACTCTGAATTATTGGGCAACGGTTTTAAGTGGCAAGCAGAAATCGCTTACCATAAAAAAGAAAATGAAGCGGTATGGCACAATGCTTCAATTCAACCAATTGGATTAGCGGCCGATGGTGAGCGAGTTATTAATCAAACTATTTACGACAACTTTGATAATGCCGATATCGTAATGACTAACTCATCTGAAGATGGTCGTTCAATTATTATCTCAACTGGCCTAGCTAAAGAGTGGGACAACGGTTTATTTACCTCTTTTAGTTATGCACATCAAGATGTAACTGAATCTTCTATTGGTTCAGCATCGCAAGCTGAAGGTAACTACAAACATAATGTTACTGTTAACCGTAACGAGGACCTTGCTGCACGAGGCTCTTACGAGGTAGAACACAGCTTTAAAATTAATTTGGGTTACAATACTGAATTTTTCTCAGGCTACGCAACCAAATTTAATGTTTACTTTGAACGTCGTTCAGGTCGTCCATTTAGCTACACGATGAATATGTACCAAGATAGTGATTTAGGCGATACGAGTACGTTATACACTAACGGCGCATAC
Organism: Pseudoalteromonas sp. SWN166; assembly: GCF_015864485.1. Classification (NCBI taxonomy): domain Bacteria; kingdom Pseudomonadati; phylum Pseudomonadota; class Gammaproteobacteria; order Alteromonadales; family Pseudoalteromonadaceae; genus Pseudoalteromonas; species Pseudoalteromonas sp. SWN166. The sequence continues at coordinate 70,008 of NZ_JADYXB010000013.1, read as the reverse complement.
TTACCTTATATTCCTACAGGAGCTGATGATTCTCTCGTAAACTGGAGTGAATCAGGAATGAATTGGAATCAGTTAGAGCTGCTGTTAAATAAAGCAGGTATATCTGAACGAGGGCAAATACTTGGTAAAAACACAGCGACTCAGCCTTGGGTAACAACCATGGATGTGAGCATCAAGCAAGAAATTCCTGGTTTTGCACAAGGCCACAGTGGTGAAATTTACTTCATGATTGATAACTTTGCCAATTTACTTAACAGTGACTGGGGAATCGAAAAACGCTTAAGCTATGCAAACCAAACTATTTATGACTTCGGTGGTTTAGATGATGAAGGTCGTTATATTATCGATTCAGCATACGACGGTGCAGATGTCCGTAATTATTCGCAAATCAGTTCTTCGTCATCAGCTTGGCAGGCTAAAGTTGGTATTAGCTACAAGTTTTAAGTCTTAAAACTGCATCAATAACTTGTTAAGTTATTTGTAAGTTACAATAAACCCATTGCAGATTTGTAATGGGTTTTTTATATTCACCCCTACAATTTCACATGTTTGTCATAAAGCCCACGTAATATATACCCCGATATAGAGTTATTGCTCAAAAAAACACTCAAATAGACAAAAATAGTACTATTTATTAAAAATATATTGCAGTTGTATTTTATTTGTAACGAATAAATAAGGTACACTAGTAACGGATTTTGAATAAATGAACTTCAACTGTTTATTTTACAAAATTTAAAATAAAAATATAAAAATTTAATTAATAACTACACGGGAAAATTAAATGAAAACTCAATTACGCAAAACAGCTCTTTCACTTGCTATTGCAGCATGTGTTGGTGTAAGTGGCGCTGCAATGGCTAACGAAACGACCTCTGCAATTAAAGGTCAAGTAATGGGGCCAAACGGCAACCCAGCAGCCGGCACTAAAGTAACAATTTTACATGTGCCTTCTGGATCAGTAAAAACAACTGAAGTAAATGACGCAGGTTACTTTACAGCTAAAGGCCTGCGTGTTGGCGGTCCTTATAAAGTAGTTGTTGATTCAGATATATATGCAGACCAAGAATTCAATAACATTATTCTTAATATTGGTAACGACTACCCTGTAAATGTTTCTCTTGAGTCACAATCAAGCATGGAACAAATTGTAGTTACTGGCGCGCCAATTAGCGCAATGTCTGGTGGTACTGGTCCGGCGTCTACATTTACGCTAACTGATCTTGAAAATACGCCAGCTATTAACCGTGATTTAAAAGATATTATTCGTATTGACCCGCGTATCACAATTGATGATAGCCGTGGCTCAATTAACTGTGGTGGTGGTAACCCTCGCTTCAACAGCTTAACGCTAGACGGCGTTCGTATGAACGATAACTTCGGCTTAAGCTCAAATGGTTACCCGACTATTCGCGCACCTTTTTCTTTCGATTCAATTGAACAAGTTTCAGCTGAACTTGCACCGTTTGACGTTCAATACGGTGGTTTTACATCATGTAACATTAATGCTGTAACCAAATCTGGTGGCAATGATGTTCATGGCGCTGTTTTCTATGATTACACTAGCGATTCTTTCAAAGGTGATAAAATTGAAGGCGATGACATTGATAACGGTAACTATACTGAAAAACGTTACGGTTTCAACGTAGGTCTTCCACTAATTGAAGATAAACTATTTTTATTCACTTCATATGAAAAACTTGAAGGTGTTCAACAGTTTAACTACGATGGTTTAAGCAGCGGCAGTGTAACTGCTGATGATATCTCGCGTATCACAAGCATTGCCCAAACTGTATATGGTTATGATGTAGGCGGAATGCCTTCAAGTATGCCTGTTGAAGATGAAAAAATCTTAGTTAAACTAGATTGGAACATCAACGAAGATCACCGCGCAAACTTAATCTACAACTACAACGATGGTAATACTGTTTCACAGTCTGATACTGGCTCTAGCCGTGTATCACTATCTAATCACTTTTATGATCAAAGTGCAGAATTCACTTCAATCATTGCATCTGTTTACTCTGATTGGTCAGATGACTTCTCTACTGAAGTTCGTATTGGTAAGTCTGAGCTAGATGCAACAGTACAATCACTAGATGCAGCAAGTAGCTTTGGTGAAATGCAGATCAAAACCGCAAATGGCGGTACAGTTTTCATTGGCCCAGATGATTCTCGTCAATCGAACGATTTAGATTACGATACGACTACATTTAAAGTTGCCGGTACTTACTACCTAGACCAACACACTATTACTGCTGGTTATGAATATGAAAACTTGAGCGTTTTCAATTTATTCGTACAGCACACTGAAGGTGAGTATCGCATTGGTTCAATTGATGAGTTTGAATCAGGCATAGCTGACCGTATTTACTACAACAACTCAGTAAGTACAAACGATCCAACTGATTCAGGTGCTAGCTTTGAGTATGCGCAACACACGTTTTACGTACAAGATGAGTATGCATTTACTGATTTAGATGCAACTATTCAGTTTGGTTTACGTTACGACAAGTACACAAGTGACGATGTACCAAACGCTAATGCAAACTTCGCTAGTCGCTATGGTTTTAACAACCAAGCTACATTTGATGGTATTGACTTACTACAACCACGCGTTGGTTTTCAGTGGTATGCAACAGACGAACTTGAAGTACGTGCTGGCGTAGGCTTATTCTCTGGTGGTAACCCTAACGTATGGCTTTCTAACTCTTACTCGAATGATGGTTTTACACAAATCGCCACAAGAGAGTTTCAATTAAGTAATTATGATTCGGCTTCAAAAACTATTGATTTATTTAATACGCCAAATGTGAATGGCGGCACTCCTGGTTTTGAAGTTCCACAAGAGCTATTCGACATTATTGGTGATACAGAAGTAGGTTCTGGTGATGGTCCAGTTAATGCTGTAGACCCTGATTTTGAAATTCCTTCAGAGTGGAAATACTCAATTGGTGCAACATACACAACTGAAAACGAGTATGTTATTTCACTTGATTACCTATATTCTAAGAAGAAAGATGCTGCAATACTGCGTGATATCTCAATTCAAAATAGCGGTGTGAGCACATTTGATGGTCGCCCGATTTATGAAGAAATTGATGGACGTAACGGCGATCTTTTACTTACGAATGTAAGTGGTGATAACGGCGACTCTTCAGTTATCTCATTAGCTGTTAGCAAAATGTTTGATAATGGTATTAGCATGAACTTCGGTTATGCCTACACAGATTCTGATGATGTCAACCCAATGACTAGCTCTACAGCAAGTTCTAACTTCGGTAACATTGCACTGACTGATCCTAATAATCCAGGTGTTGCATCATCAGATTACGAAATTCCACATCGTTTTACTATGACGCTTGGTTACTCTCATGAGTTTGTAGATGGTTTCGCTACGCGCTTTAACCTATTTGGTGAAGCATACAAAGGTTTACCTTACAGCTTCACATTTAATGGTAGCGACGAAGATACATTCGGTGATTTTAATTCAAATGATTCTCGCCAGCTATTGTATGTTCCACTTGAAAACGATCCTAACGTTGTTTACGACATGAGCGCTGCTGATATCAATGAATTCAATGATTTTATTGCATCAAATGGTTTAGAACGTGGCCAAACTACTAGCCGTAACGCTGAAAACTCTGATTGGTTTGTTAAGTTTAACTTTAAGTTAACACAAGAGCTTCCTGGTTTCATGGACGGACATAAAGGTGAAGCGTTCTTTGTAATTGATAACCTTACAAATCTGTTAAACGATGATTGGGGCGTACTTAAAAAAGGTCCTTTCGTAGGCGCTAGCATGATCAAAACATCAATTGATGATCAAGGTCGCTACGTTTACTCTGACTTTAATGCAAACAATGCTAATACATCAGTTCAAACTGATGCATCTGTATGGCAAATGCGTGTAGGTGTTCGTTACACTTTCTAATTTAGCTTATTAAATTAGTTAATATTTTAAAAGCCCACATTGTGGGCTTTTTTATGCCTTTAATTTGTTATTTAACTTTTCAAAAATACTCACTAACACTTCATATTCTTCGGTGGTTAAAGTGCTCAGTAATTGTTTTTCCCAATTCAATGCATCAGGTGCTATATTTTCATATAAGTTTTGCCCTGCTTGGCTCAGCACTAGTAAGGCTGCGCGCTTATCTTGCTCATTTAACTCACTTCTCACTAAACCTTTATCTATTAAAACTTTTACCGCGCGTGAAACGGTCGATTTATCCATGTTTGCTTGCGTGCATAAATCCTTTGCGTTGCTTTGGCCATACTGCGCTAAGTTAGCAAGTATTCGCCACTGAGGAATATTTAAACCGTATTTAGTTTGATAAACCTCGGCAAAGTCGTTACTTACGCGTGTTGCTATATTTGTTAATTGATAGGGTAAAAACGTTGCTAAATCAATTTTCATTTTTGGTTATCCCCGCTTTGTAAGCTTTACTTTAGTGTCCATTTATATTTACGGACGCGCGCAGTTACACATTTGATATTAGTCTCACTTGAGAGTATCTTAACTGAAATAAAAATAATATTAAACCAACCCTCCTCTCACAGGAGTCAGTAATGACGACACAATTAAGTTATATGACAGGTTTTGGTAATGAATTTGAAACACAAGCGCTACCCGGTGCACTGCCAATAGGACAATTTAGCCCACAAAAGGTTAAATACGATTTATACACTGAGCAATTTAGCTCGACTGCATTTACGGCTCCTCGCGCTTCAAATCGTCGCACTTGGTTTTACCGCCTTCGCCCGTCGGTAGTGCAAGGTGATTACCAAGCAATTGATAACGGCCTAATAAGAACAGCCCCAATCACTGAAGCCGTAACACCACCAACAATGCTACGTTGGAATCCTATTGATATGCCTTCACAACCTACTGACTTTATTGATGGCCTGGTAACAATGGCAGCTAATGGCAGTGCTAATGGGCAATCGGGTATTGGCATTCATGTATATGTCGCTAATCAGTCAATGCAAGGGCGTTACTTTTGCAATGCCGATGGCGAAATGTTGTTTGTCCCTCAGCAAGGTGAGTTATTAATCCACACCGAGTGCGGTAAGTTAAGCATTAAACCAGGTGAAATTGCTGTAATTCCCAGAGGAATTAAGTTCTCTGTTGATTTAATTGATGATACAGCCCGGGGTTATATTTGTGAAAATTATGGCCATGCGTTAGAGCTTGCAGAGCGAGGACCTGTTGGTGCCAATGGTTATGCCAACGACAGAGACTTTCAATACCCCGTTGCTGCCTTTGAAGATAAAGAAGGTGACTTTGAGCTTGTTTCTAAATTTAACGGTAATTTATTTAGCTGTGAAATAAAGCACTCTCCTTTTGATGTAGTTGCATGGACGGGTAATAGCTCACCCTATAAATACGACTTATCGCGTTTTAATGTAATGAATACAGTGAGCTTTGATCACCCCGACCCATCTATATTCACTGTGCTAACCTCTCCTTCTGCTACTGAGGGTATGGCAAATGTCGATTTTGTGATATTTCCACCGCGTTGGATGGTAGCTGAAAATACATTTCGCCCGCCTTATTATCACCGCAATATTATGAGTGAATTTATGGGCTTAATTGAGGGTGTGTATGATGCAAAAGAGCATGGTTTTGTACCTGGTGGCGCAAGTTTACACAATTGTATGTCGCCACATGGACCTGAAGCCGACGTATTTGAAAAAGCCTCAAACGCAGAGCTTACACCACAAAAATACGAAAACACTTTGGCCTTTATGTTTGAGTCGCGCTATATAATTTCACCAACAAAATATGCATTAGAAGGCAAAGATCGCCAACCAAATTACACCGATTGCTGGCGTACTATTAAAAAACAATTTACAGGTTCACAGGATTAATTATGAAATTATACAGCTACTTTCGCTCATCAGCGGCTTATAGAGTCCGTATAGCGCTTAACTTAAAAGCAATCGATCATGAACTTGCTATTGTTAACCTTTTAAAATCGGAGCAACTTGGGGAGGAATACTTAGCAACTAATCCACAAGGCTTACTACCTGCACTTGAAACCGATGATGGTGTTTTAGCACAGTCGCTTGCAATACTGGAATGGCTTGATGAAACTTATCCACAATCGCCATTAATTACAGGAACTGCGTGGCAAAAAGCACAAATAAGAAACTTAAGCTTTGCCATTGCCTGCGATATTCATCCTGTTAATAATTTACGCGTGCTGAAGTATTTATCGAACGAATTAGGTATTGATGACGAGGCTAAAAATAAATGGTATCGACATTGGATAGAAGTGAGTTTTGAAAAAATAGAACTGATGCTAAACAAAAATGATGACTACTGTTTTGGTAACCAACCAACACTTGCTGACATTTGTTTAGTGCCGCAAGTATTTAATGCAATTCGTTTTAACGTAGATATGAGCGCTTACCCAAAAATTGCAGCTATTTACGAACACTGTAATAAATTAGCTGCATTTAATGATGCTGCACCGCAAAATCAACCCGATGCAAATTAAGCTAATTTAGATTAACTTTGTAGCGCGCTATGAATAACCGTAACGTGCTCAATTAAATCTAAGCCCAGATCAGTTAAATACCCGCCATCTGGGCTATCTATAATCCCTTTTTCAAATAAACGTTGCGCTGCACTAAGTAAGCTTGGCTCTGCGTCTGAGTGTAATTTAATACCCTGCATTTTGCTGTCGCGAGGAAACTTTGCTAATAGTGTGAATTCTTCGATCATTGTTTGATTAAATTGCATTGTGTGCACCTTTTTATTTGAATCTAAGTTGTTCTGTGAGTAACTAAGTTTATAATTAAAATCACTTTGTGTACTTTACACTAGCACGTTTTTTAGCTTAATGTATTATTTTTAACCCTCCCTATTTAAAGGCCTCTAATGCGTAACTTTTTAATTCTATGCTTTTGTTTTAGCAGCTTATCGTATTCAATACTTAGTGAAGCTACAACCCTTAAAACCCATTCAATTATTGATGCAAACCAGTTTGTAAATGAAGAATCAAACTGTTGGTACGACAACAAACGCTACAGCGAAGGCGCATTAATACAAATTCACTCATTTACACTTTTGTGCGGTGCTAAAACACCCCAGCACAGTAACAGCCAACTCATTTGGCTTAAAATAGATAAACAAGGTAATGCTATTTACCCAACAGCTCCTAAAACAATCACTGTGAATTAGCGCTAAAAGCTGATTTGAGCTACAATGCACGCAGTTTAAATAAGTAGTATGGCTATGGATAATCAACCTAAAAACCCTTTACATGGGGTAACGTTAGAACAAATACTTGTTGAGTTAGAACAGCGACTTGGCTGGAGAACACTTGGCGAGCAAGTAAAAATTAAATGTTTTACTGATCAACCGAGCATTAAATCGAGTTTAAAGTTTTTGCGTAAAACACCTTGGGCTCGCGATAAAGTGGAAGCACTTTATATTCACACTATAAATAATAGACCTATTCGTAGACCAAAAAGTGCACCAAGAGAAACATCTTCTCAAGCACCGGATACAACAGGGTTTGTTTGGCCATCAATTAAAAAATGATGTAAAAAAAGGAGCTATTTCAGCTCCTTTTTTAATTGTAACAAGTGCGATGTTATTGCTCTTTGCAAATCACATGTAATGAGGCCGGCTCAATAGTAATAACGAGTTTGTGAGCTGTTTTAACTTCCCCATCAAGTACGTACTTAAGCTCTCCTTCGCCTGTAACCTCAACTCTTTTAGCATTTGTATGATGCGAATTTATAGCTAAATGTGTTTGCGTTAAGCTACTAAACATCAGCTCCGCGATACTCAATATTGTCGTAGAATTTTCACTATTTGGTGTTAGCCAATTTACATCCAGAAGCCCGTCACTATGATCTGGCTGCCCACCACCTTGAGCCAATAGCGTTGTAAAAGGCGCGGCATTTGCCACAATAAAGCTATTTGTACATATTTCTTTCGGTTCATTATCATCGAGTTTTACACTAAGTAGCTGTGATTTTTGCTCGCCAAAGGCTTCAAAAAAACCGTTTAAATAGGCAAGCTGCCCCGATTTATTTTTAGACTCTCTATCTGCTTTTTCAATCATTGATTGCTCAAAACCAATACCTGCAAGTAACAGTACTAATTCGTTATTACAATAAGCGGTATCTATTGTGCTTGTTTGACCATCTATAATTAAGTCACATGCTTGCTCTACAGGAATAAATTTAGAGCTAATCCCCATCAATACATGCGCAAGTGCGTTTGCAGTGCCCATTGGTATAATACCTAGCTTACATTGTGTATTTACAAGTACGCTTGCAACTTCGGCCACGGTACCGTCTCCCCCACACGCGATAATTATATCTGGATTTTGCTCAATCGCTTTTTTAGCAAGCTCAATACCGTTAATATCTTGTGAAGTAGTAAGTACTTTTAAATCGTAATAGGCCGATAACCGCGCAACAATTAAGTGCTCTTTTTCTTCCCACAAGCGCGTGCCCGATACTGGATTTGCAATTAACACGGCTTTGTTTTTGATCAGTAATTCGCCTTTTTTATGTCGCTTAGCTAAATGGCGAAGTTGATGCTTATTTAAGTTTGCGGTTTCGCGGGTTTCTTTTATTTGTGCGAGAATTTGATGTACATCTGCATTTTTGTTTTGACTCAATAAGTAAGCTGCCATTACAAATACCGAGCGTCCGCGCCCTAAAGCACAATGAACAACCACACGGCGGTTTTCTTTAATATGGTGATGTATCCAATTAATAGCCTGATTTAACTGCGAATGGGTAGGAATGCTATGATCGAGCACCGGAATGTTTAAGTAATTAATATTCTCTTGTGTTGAACTCCACTCAAGTCCGTCAAACTCACACGTTACGTCTAAAATTGCCGTAATTCCGTTACCTTTTAATGTGTCGATATCTGAGGGAAACAACCTACATGCTAAAAATAGGTTATCGTTTATTTGTTGAATTGGCGGTACTTTATCGCGCTTACGTGACCAGGCATTATAGATTTGCACACCAAATAAAAATGGTACAAACGCCCAACGTATATAAAAAGGGAGCACCCCATTTTCACGCTTTCTGAATATTTTTGCAGCATTAAAAATATAGGCCGCGCTTACAAGTAAAAGAGAAAGCGCTGTCCAATAAAAAACAATAGCAAAATAAACAGAGTTTACTTCCCAACCAATAAAAGTAAGTAATAGCGCTAATAATAAATAACCAATTGCAGCCCACATAGACTCTCCTTTGTGAAAATAATTCCGATTTATAATCTTAATTTAAACGGCTTTATGTAGTCTTTTGCAAATATCACGCCATGTAAATGGCATTTTAAATTCAAATTAAAATCATAGGCTATTGATATATAATGTTAATAATAAAATAAATTTAAGTGCAATCTGCTCTTTGTGCATTTTTTACAAACATGTGAATAAATTATACCTATACGTTTATATTTCAAACACTGATCGGTTATTGTTTGTACTAACGTATAAAGCAGCTAATCTAAAAATCAATTAAATTTTTTGCATCTAAATCACGCCCCAAACCGTTTACTCAATGATAATAAGAAAAACAGGACCCCTATGGATAACGATGATTTACTCCCTCTTTTGTGCGCAACAGCACAAGGAGACAAAAATGCTTTCTCAAGTTTATATCAACAAACTAGCGGCAAACTTTTTGCTATTAGTTTAAATATGCTCACTAACAGAGCTTATGCGGAAGAGGCACTACAAGACGCTTTTATAAAAATTTGGCATAACGCATCTGAATATAACGCCTCTAAAGGCACTGTTATTAGTTGGATGATAAGTATAGTTAGGTATAGAAGTCTTGATTCGCTGCGCTATCACAAGGTACGAAAAGAGCAGTCGCTAGGCGATGATGAATATGAGAATGAAAGCATTGACATTAATTACGATGAAGAAACAAAACTAGTTAATTGTATAGAACAACTTGAGCCGCAACAAAAGCAGGCTATTCACTTAGCTTATTACAAAGGGCTGAGTCATAGCGAGTTAGTGGATCATATAGAAACGCCATTAGGTACAGTTAAAAGCTGGATCAGGCGTGGGCTTATGCAGCTGCAAAGGTGTTTAACATTATGAATTATAATAAACCCGAACTATTAGACGCACTTGCTGGGCAGTATGTGCTTGGCACACTTAGAGGGCTTGCCCGTAAGCGTTTTCAACGTCTGTTGCTTAGTTCAAACCAAGCACGTGAAGCAACAAGTATGTGGGAGCAGAACCTAAATAACTTGGCAAGTGCTATTACACCACAAACGCCACGTGACGATGTATGGATAAATATATTACAGCGAATTGAAAACCAGCAACCCACCAAAACGGTGATACATACTAAGCCCTCTATTTGGCGTACATGGTCTTTTGTGGCAACTGCCGCATGTATTGTTTTAGCCTTTTTGGTTATTCAACCCTCTACTAATGTTGTTCAAACGCAACAAATTGCCTTGGTTCAAAACCAAGATAAGCAATCATTGTGGTTTATTGATGTTAACGAGCAAGGGCTTTCAATTAAAGCCAGTAGCCAATTGGTTGCTCAATCAAATAAAGATTACGAGCTGTGGATGATTTTAAAGGGGCAGGATACGCCTATTTCATTGGGTTTACTTCCAAAACAAGGCAATAAAATACTTTTCAAAGATAGCCGCTTTAAAGCAACCGACATAGCGTTGCTTGCAGTAAGCTTAGAGCCTATTGGTGGCTCGCCAAATGGATTACCGACTGAGGTGTTATACACCACAGAGCTGGTACTTTTATAACCTTGCTATTATGACCAATGTTGGCTGCTTGTATAAAGTAGCCAACCCTTAATTCAATTTTTTTAACAAAATATAAATTTAATTTAACTTTTTTGCATCCAATTTAAATCCTGCCCCGTTATTAGCTATGACTTCAATCAAAACTAAAGGACAAAGTCATGAAAGCTTTAACTCCATCAATACTCGCAGTAGTAATATGTAGTACGTTTGTAAGTGCACCAAGTGAAGCATCTAGCCACAGAGAAGCGCCAAATATAAGCCGTTTCCCGACTTTAGATTCAACCGATTTTTATGTATTTAATAGTTACGAGCAAGGCCGTGGCGATTTTGTAACACTAATAGCTAACTACATCCCGCTACAAGACGCATACGGCGGCCCTAATTACTTTGCAATGGATCCGGATGCAACTTACAGCATTCATATCGATAACGATGGCGATGCTGTTGAAGATATTACATTTGCGTTTAACTTTAAAAGCATGCTCCCTAACGATAATCAAGGCGTGCAATTAACGGTTGGACCTGAAGGAAATCAACGTACAGTTTCGGTACCACTTAAAAATGTTGGCGGCGTGGCTGCAGGTGATGACAGCGCAGCTAACTTTAGCGAATCATACACAATGAGCATGATAAGCGGCGCACAGCGTACTGGCGAAGCTACTGTGTTAAATAATACAGCATCAAACTCAAGTACATTCTCTAAACCACTTGATTATGTAGGTAATAAAACATTTGGATCGATGAGTGATTACCAAACTTATGCGGATCAATTTGTTTATCAGGTTTTAATTCCTAACTGTGAAAGCATGGCACAAGTTTTTGTAGGGCTGCGTAAAGACCCGTTTGTAGTTAACCTAGGTAAAACATTTGATTTAGTTAACTATGTACCTGTAGAGGGTGACAGCGCCCCAGGTGCTGGTGACGGCGGTGGTTTTCCAGGTGGTATAACGCAATCTGCTGATAACGACGATCTTGCAGATAAAAACGTCACATCAATCGCTATCGAAATACCAAAGAGTTGTATTGTTGGTGAAGGTAACGGTGTAATTGGCTCGTGGACAACGGCAAGCTTACCTCAAGCACGTGTATTAAACCCAAATGCTAAATTTGCTAATAATGCGGTAAACGGTGGTGCATTAACTCAGGTTTCACGCCTAGGTAGCCCGCTTGTAAATGAGCTTGTAATTGGTATTAAAGACAAAGATACATTCTCAACAGCGCACCCTAAAGATGATGCACAATTTTTAGATTATGTATCTCACCCTGCACTACCAGAGTTATTAAATATTTTATTTAAAGATGCTGTTAATACAACACTAGATACCAACTTTGAAACTCTGGCACCCACTAACTTCCCGCGTACTGATTTAATCACTGCATTTTTAACGGGTTTTGCAGACGTTAATCAGCAAGCAACGGTAACACCTTCAGAAATGCTGCGTTTAAACACAGCCATTGCTGCAACAGCGCAAGCTGATCAATCTGCATTTGGTGTAGCTGGCAATGATTTAGCGGGTTTCCCAAATGGTCGTCGCCCGGGTGATGATGTGGTTGATATTGCACTGCGCGTTGTGATGGGGCGTTTATGTCATCCTATTCCTGTAAATGGCGAAGACACTGACTTAGGCCTTTGTACACCAGAGGATGCTAATACGGGTACAGTTCCATTTACTGATGGCGCACCTGTTGATGCAACAATGATGGACTCAGCATTCCCATACCTTGCAACACCTATTGCAGGATCTAAATAAGGAGTTAACTAATGCGTAATTTAAAAACTACCCATATTTGTGTTCTCCTCAGTGCATTAACATTGGGAGCATGTAGTAGCGATGATGATAAAAAACAGCCTACTCCGGTTGTAAACACAGCGCCTACAGCAAGTGATGCAATGCTAACTACACAAACTGAAGTAAGCATTACCGATATGCTTAGCGCAACCGACAATGATGGCGATTCGCTTACTTACTCGTTAACAAGTGAGCCAACTCTTGGAACTGTTACCGTTAATAGCGATGGTAACTTTACCTACACACCGAATAAAGAAGTGACAGGTTCAGATAGTTTTATGTTTGGTGTAAGTGATGGCGTTAATTCGCAAGTAACTGCAACAGTGAACATTACAATTGACGCACTACAAGTCGACTTTGCTCAATTTTCAACCGATGCATTTAATCAAGCCCCAAATGCAGAGCCGTTAACTGTTAACGGTCGGGTGTTTACAAACACCGATACCGATGTTGATGGATTGATTTCAACAAACGGTAACTAACCAAGTAATTAAGCTGACAGGCCATGGATGGCTTTTTTCAAAGGATATTTATAATGCATTTATCAATTTTTAAGTCCGTCGCATTTATTACTTTATGCCTAACACCCCTTGCGTTAAGCGCTGCGCCTTTTACCCCAAAAGATGATGCAGTTATTGCTAAAAGTAATTCAACGCTTAGTGCTTCCCTCTCTGTTGACGAAATAAATACATTAGTCACTAACAGCCAATATGCCGGCCAAACAGAGCGCTTACAGGGGCTACTTAAAACCCGTTTAGCCCAGCTATATAAACACACACCCTCATCTCAAATTGGTTACTTATATGCTCGCGTTTTACAAAAAGAGCACCTTTTTGACGAAGCTATTGATATTGCTAACAACGTTTTGATTGGAGAGCCAAAACATAGTAATAGCCATTTATTGCTAGCCAATATATTTATGACTCAAGGTAAGTTCGCACAAGCAAAAAAACACTGCGTAGCCTTAATTGGGCAAGTAAGCACTATTACTGCTAGCACCTGTGTACTCGATGTACAAAGCCAACATGAAAGCGTTTTAGGCAGCTACCAAGCATTAATAAAAATTATAAATAATAATCAAACTAGCCTAGCTACAAACCATGTTTTAAGTGAAATGAGCTACCGTTTAAATAACTACAAACAAGCTATGTCTCACTTACAAAGTGTAGATTTAGTTCAAGCCCCAGTGAGCCTTATTGTTTTATGGGCCGATATTCAAATTGCTCTAAATCAACCACAACAAGTATTAAATACATTAAGCGTACTGCTTCCTGATAAAAGTAATTTAGAGGATGCTATTTTGCTAAGACTTTCAATCGCAGAAAAAAAACTAAATAAACGCGATAAAAAATGGCAAAATACAATGACGCAAAGAGTTGCACTACGAGAGCTTCGCAAAGATTCTTTTCATGCAAGTGACTTAGCTAAATATTACCTTGATGTACAACCAAATCGCGAAAAAGCACTTTACTGGGCTCATATTAATTGGCAACAGGCTAAAATGAGCACCGATGAGCAATTACTTACTCAAGCAAAAGCGATGCAACGAGACACACTATGAAAACGCTTTATCTATTTATACTCACTTTAATGCTGTGCATTTTTTCAACTTACAGCTTTGCCCATCAATTAAGTACAAGTTATATAACCTTAAATAGCGAGAGCAATAACGACACCAACAAAAACCAATACACGGGTACCTGGCAAATAAATATAGCCGACTTAGAGCACGCAGTGCCTCTGGATTTAGACAAAAACGGGCAAATTTCATGGGCAGAAATAAAAGCAAAGCGCAGCTCAATTAATAACTTCATTACAGAAAATTTAAATATCACGCAAAACGAGCAAGCTTGCCATTTAACAAGTGAAGGTATCTATCAGTTAGATAACCATTTTAACCAGCCTTATTTGGTTATTCCGATAATGTTTAGTTGCAATGACAGTGAAACAATCTCTCTTTCTTATTCTGCTTTTTTTAAAACCGATGCTAATCATAAATCCATCGTAAATATAAATGGTGTATCTCGTGTATTTAATATCAACGAGGCTCAGCAAACATTTAGCTTTGAAAAATCTAGTTATTTAAGCACGTTCAATCAATACGTATATCAAGGTGTTTTACATATCTGGATAGGTATTGATCATATTTTATTTTTAATCGCCCTATTACTTACCTGTGTTTTAAAGCGTAGTGAAAAAACATGGCAAGGTATTAGCTCTAAAAAACAAATTATTAAACACACAGCATGGATAGTAACCGCGTTTACACTTGCGCACTCTATTACGCTTACCGCCACCGCTATGAACTTAGTCTCGCCAAATAGTCGTTGGGTAGAGCTTGGAATTGCTATCTCTGTTTTATTTGCAGCATTAAATAATGTTTGGCCGCTGATACTTCGTTTAGGTTGGCTTACTTTTGCTTTTGGTTTACTACATGGGATGGGATTTGCAAGCGTACTTGGCGAGCTTGGCTTGTCGAGCGACTATCAATTATTGAGCATTTTAGCATTTAATTTAGGTGTCGAAATAGGTCAGCTCAGTATATTACTGGTTGCGCTGCCATTACTTATTTATGTACGAAACTATACCTGGTATAGCAAGTGGTTAATGCCAATGGGTTCTGTAGCAATAGCAATAATTGCTCTGCAATGGTCAATAGAGCGTTTTTAAAGTATAAAAAAGCTAGCCAATAGTTGGCTAGCTTACTTTTTAGTTATCTATTTTGCGCTTTACTGTGCTTTATCAAATGGCATTAGTAATGTTTTCATCGCTGGACGAAGCGCTATTAATACTGTTTCTTCGGTTAACTCTGGGTAGAGTAACTTTCTAAGTAATAACCCTGCCATCATCGAAAAAATAACATTAATTCGGCTTTCAAGTTCAAGTTCATCAATATCTTTTAGCGCACTTCGCTCACTTGTTAAAAGCTGTCTCATGCGATCTCTTGCCTGAACATCAGTTTCGCGTAAAAGTGTTGCCACTTTAACATTTCGACCTGCTTCAGCCATCATGTCTAAATCAATAACACACGATCCCGTGTCCATGTGCCTTTGCACACCAATGTTTAAGCCATCAATGAGCGCTTGAAGTACATCACCAGGATGATCTTCAAACTGTTGGAAGATAGAAAACATCTCTTCCATGTCTTTTTCAATAATGCTTTCTATAATTGCTTCTTTGCTTTCAAAGTAATTATAAATATGGCCTGCACTCATCCCTGCCGTTTTAGATATTTCAGCCATGCCTGCACCGTGGTAACCTTTTCGGCGAAAACACTCTGCAGCAGCTGTTAGTATTTGCTCACGCCTAGCCAGTGCTATCGCGGGATCTGTTTGCCTTTTTGCTTTAGGCTTCATGTTCAACTCCACTACTAAGTCTTAAACTCAGTAAAGCGAGTACTATAAATAGCCTCGCTGTATCATTAAAATGCAGCTCGCAAGCGAGCTGCTAATATTACTGCTCTTCCTGAGTTGTTTTGTCGCTCGTATTCCATCCGCCACCAAGTGCTTTGTATAAGTTAATTTGACTAGCAAGATATGATTGCTGGCCGCTAATTAACTGTTGCTGCGCGCCATACCAAGTACGCTGAGCATCAAGTACTTGTAAGTAGCTGTCTGCGCCTTTTTCGTAGCGCATTTTTGATAAATCAAACGTGATTTGTCGGCTACTTATAAGCATATCAAGCGCACTTAATTGCTCTTGATAGCCTTCTCTGTCGGCAAGTGCATCGGCCACTTCGCGAAACGCATTTTGAATTTTTTGTTGGTACGTTGCCACTGCAATTTCTTGATCTGCTTTTGCTACATCAAGATTAGCTTGGTTACGTCCCATATTAAAAATAGGTAAGCTAATTGACGGTACAAAACTCCATGTACCTGAGCCCGAATCAAACAAGCCACTCAAATCACTTGAAGCAGACCCCGCATTGGCCGTTAAGCTAATACTTGGATAAAACGCCGCACGTGCAATACCAATATTGGCATTTGCGGCAAGCAGTAAATGCTCAGCGGCTTTAATATCTGGGCGCTGCGAGAGCAAATCAGACGGTAAGCCAACCGGTACTTCTGGCATGCTAATCAAGTTAGTAAGGTCTTTATTAGGCAGTAAATCAGCCGAAACAGATTTACCCACTAATAAATCTAGAGCGCTTTTATCACGCTTTAATAAACGCTTATACGTTGCTATGTCTACTTTTGCTGTAGCAACTGTACTTCTAAGCTGCTCAAGCGTAATTGAAGACGTTGCACCTAAATCAAAGCTTTTTTGTGTAAGCGATAATGACTCTTGCTGAGAGGTTAACGTTTCTTTTGCAAGCTCTAGTAGTTGTAAGTCTGTTGCGTAATTAAGCCATGCATTTGCAAGCTCTGAAATTAAAGACACCTGCGTACTGTATTGGCTAAGCTCTGTAGAGTATAAATTTTGCAATGCTTGCGCTGATTGATTGCGCACTTTGCCCCAAATATCTAACTCGTATGAGGTAATACCTACCGTTGCACTGTATTGCGAGCTAATAGCTGCATCGCCAGTACCCGATAAATCAGCCGGTAAACGCTGGCGAGTACCAGAAGCATTTAAATCAAGCGACGGATATAAAGCAGAATCTTCAATTTGATACAAACCACGCACACGCTGCACGTTAAGTACAGCAATTTGCATGTCTTTATTATGCTCAAGGCTTTGCGTAATTAATGTTTGTAGTTTTTCATCATTAAAAAACTGCTGCCAATTTAATTGTTGTGCTGAGCTTTGCTCAGTACCTGATGCATAAGCATCAGATACTGGTAGAGCAAGATCTTTTTGCTCTGGTGCAAGTTGGCAACCACTTAGTACTAATAAAGCAATGGCACTTAGGCTGAATGTTTTAATACTCATTCTGCACTCTCCTTCGTTGTCTCTTTAGCTTTACCTGGGAATACACGGCGAACTAAAACAAAGAATAAAGGTACAAAAACAACGACTAATATTGATGATGCAAGTGTGCCACCAATAATTGAAATACCTAGTGCATTTTGCGCACCAGAGCCCGCGCTTGAGGCGATTGCTAGTGGGATTACACCACAAATAAACGCCATTGAAGTCATTAATATTGGACGTAAACGAAGGCGTACCGCAGCAACTGCAGCATCAACTAGCCCTAGTCCTTCATCCATTTTATGAATAGCAAATTCAACAATTAATATCGCATTTTTAGAGGCTAAACCAATGGTGGTCAACAAGCCTACCTGCAAGTAAATATCGTTAGATAAGCCACCACCAAGCGCCGCCATAATTGCACCAAATATACCCAGTGGCACAATCATCATTACCGCAAATGGTACCGACCAACTTTCATAAAGTGCGGCTAAACATAAAAATACAAACAACAGCGATAAGCCATATAGTAAAGGTGCTTGACCACTACTAGAGCGCTCTTGGAATGAAATACCGGTCCATTCAGACGAAATACCATTTGGTAGCTGTTTAACTAAACGTTCCATTTCATCCATTGCTTGGCCTGTACTGTAACCCGGCGCTGCACTACCTTGAATTTCCATTGCTGAAAAACCATTGTAACGCTCTAAGCGAGGTGATCCGTAAGTCCAATAGGCACTAGCAAAGGCTGAAAACGGCACCATATCGCCATTATTATTGCGCACATACCACTTATTTAGATCCTCAGGCACCATGCGCGATTGTGCGTCACCTTGCATATACACTTTTTTAACTCGACCACGGTCAATAAAGTCATTCACATAACTACTACCCCATGCTGTCGAAAGTGTACTGTTGATATCGTTTTGCGACACGCCAAGCGCTTCGGCTTTTGCAAGGTCTGTATCAAGTTGCAGCTCTGGCATATCTTCTTGTCCGTTTGGACGTACACCCGCTAAAATTGGACTTTGACTTGCTAAACCTAATAATTGATTTCGTGCAGCTAATAACTCATCGTGGCCTAGGCCTACACGGTCTTGTAAGAAAATATTAAAGCCATTAGCAGTACCCAGCTCAACAATTGCAGGTGGCGGGAATGCAAACACAAACGCTTCTTTTATAGTCGAAAAGTAACCCATCGCTTTACCTGCAACACCTTGTACCGATAAGTCATCGCGTTGACGTTCATCCCAATGTTTAAGGTTAACAAAGGCAATTGCTGAGTTTTGACCAGAGCCTGCAAAACTAAAACCAGTCACGGTAAAAATACCGTTTACTGCTTCAGATTGATCGTTTAAAAAGTGATTTTCTACCTTTTTAACAACCTCAAGCGTTTGCTGTGTTGTAGAACCTGCTGGTAATGAAACTTGGTTAAACAAAATACCTTGGTCTTCGTCTGGTAAAAATGCGGTTGGTAAATGTGAAAATACATAAACCATGCCACCCACTATCACAGCGTAAATAAGTAAGTAACGCTTAGAGTGATTGATCATACGGCTTACAAAGCCTTGTGCACCGCGATTCGTTTTATCAAAACCTCGGTTAAATCCAGAGAAAAACTTACCAATAAACGAGCCATCGTCGTGAACATGGCTTGGTTTTAATAACGTAGCACACAGTGCTGGTGTTAAAATAAGGGCAACCAATACCGAAAGCCCCATTGCCGATACCAATGTAATAGAGAACTGACGATAAATAATACCCGTCGAGCCACTAAAAAATGCCATTGGAATAAATACAGCCGAAAGCACCATCGCTATACCTACCAGCGCACCTTTAATTTCGTCCATTGATTTACGCGTAGCTTCGAGCGCTGAGAGCTTTTCTTCAGTCATTAATCGTTCTACGTTTTCTACAACAACGATTGCATCATCTACCAATAAGCCTATGGCAAGTACCATTGCAAACATCGTTAGCGTATTTATCGAATAACCAAAGGTGTATAAAATACCAAACGTACCTAGTAAAACCACTGGCACGGCAATAGTTGGAATAAGTGTTGCCCTAAAGTTTTGTAGGAACAAATACATAACTACAAAAACAAGTACAACAGCTTCAATTAAGGTGTGAATAACTTTTTCGATAGAGAGCGATACAAACGGCGTTGTGTCGTAAGGTACAACAGCATCTAACCCTTCAGGGAAAAACGGTTTTAGCTCTTCAATTGCTTTTTTAACTCCAGCGGCAGTATCAAGTGCATTAGCACCACTGGCTAGTTTAATACCTAAGCCTGATGCTGGCTGACCGTCATAACGAGCAACAACGCGGTAGCTTTCGCCGCCAAGCTCTACTCTAGCAACGTCCTCAAGGCGAACAAAAGAGCCATCTGGGTTGGTTTTAACTAAGATTTTTTCAAATTGCTCTGGCGTTTGTAATCGACTTTGCGCTGTTACTGTTGCATTAAGTTGCTGACCATCAACGGCTGGCATACCGCCAAGTTGACCGGCAGATACTTGTGCATTTTGTGCAGAAATAGAGGCACTAATATCGGCAGGTGTAAGCTGATAGTTTTGTAACTTTGAAGGGTCTAACCAAATACGCATCGCGTACTGAGAACCAAACAGCTGCACTTCACCTACGCCTTCAACACGCGACACAATATCTTGCACGTTTGATGAAACATAATCGCCAATATCAATATTGGTCATGCTGCCATCTTTAGACACAAAAGCATAAACCATTAAAAAGTTACGCGCTGACTTTGCAACTACAACACCTTGCCTTTGTACGGCTTCTGGTAAAAGTGGAGTTGCTGTTGCTAATTTATTTTGCACTTGAACTTGTGCAATATCAGGGTCTGTTTCGGCGCTAAACGAAAGTGTAAGCGTAGCAGAACCGCTAGATTCTGACGTTGATGACATATAAAGCAGGCCATCAAGCCCTTTCATTTTTTGCTCAATAACTTGCGTTACCGTATCTTCGAGTGTACGCGCAGATGCACCAGGGTACGTTGCCGTAATACTCACTGCAGGTGGTGCAATTGAAGGATACTGCGAAATAGGTAAACTCCTAATCGCCAAAATACCTGCAAGCATCACTACAATAGCGAGTACCCAAGCAAATATCGGTCTATCGATAAAAAATCGTGACATTAAAACTCTCCGTTATTGCGCTTGATCGGCTTTAGCAGGCGATTGAATTTCAGAAGGATTCACTGGTGCACCAGGACGGATTTTTTGTAAGCCTTCAACTATTAACTTATCGCCATCCATTAAGCCATCGGTAACAAGCCAGTCAGCACCTATTGTGCGGTCTACTTTTAAAACACGACTTTCAACAGTATTCTCTTTACTCACAACCATTGCCGTTGGCTCACCTTTTGAGTTTCGGCTAACACCACGTTGCGGGGCTAAAATAGCACCGGCCTTAACGCCTTCCACAATAGAAGCGCGGGCATACATTCCTGGCAATAATAGTTTTTCTGGGTTTGAAAATTTAGCACGTAATGTTACTGAGCCAGTACTTGGATCAACGGTCACTTCGGAGAACTGCAATGTACCTTTATGAGGATAAACAGAGCCATCTTCCATAATAAGTTCAACGTCAGTTTGGCTAGTAGAATCTACGCTTAGTGCACCTGATGATAATGCTTTTTTAAGTTTTGTAAGCTCATTACTTGATTGTGTTAAATCAATATAAATTGGATCTAGCTGAGTTACGGTAGCAAGTGCAGTACTTTGATTGGCACTGACTAGTGCACCCACTGTTACGCTTGATTTACTAATTTGACCACTAATTGGTGAAGACACATGGCTGTAATCAAGGTTAATTTGCGCCGATTTTAACTGCGCTTTAGCCGTTAATAATTCAGCATTTGCTTGCTTGTAAGCAGCGTCTGCTTCGTCAAAATCTTGTTGACTGACGGCTTTAATTTTTAATAATTCACTATAACGCGATGCTTTTGATTTAGAACTTGCAATGCTTGCTTGTGCGCGCGCTACGCTTGCTTCACTTGCTGCTAAGTCAGCTTCAAATGTCGCAGGATCTATTTGATACAGAGCCTGGCCTTGTTTAACCTCTTTACCTTCTACAAATAAACGAGATTGCACAATACCACTTACTTGAGGGCGTATTTCAGCAATTTGAAATGCACTGATACGACCAGGAAGTTCTTTTTTGAGAGTAAGCGCTTGGCTTTTTAATGTAAGTACACCCACTGGCACAGCTTTAGGAGCTGAAGCTTGTGACTGCTCAGCTGCCTGGTCACAACCAGTTAAAGCAACAGAACCGACGAGGGCTGATAATACAAATAAAGCGATGCGGGAACGCTGCATGTTAAATACCTTTCAGTTTAGAGTGAACGATCATTCTAAATTAAAACGCGCTGAAAATGAATCTTAATTAGAAGAAATTTACACAAACTTACACTCCCCAGTGCAATATACGTATTAGGTCGTATTTGATGTTAATTAGATGACAACAGGATTAAACTTGTATGAAAATAAAACAACTTAACATATTGAAATGATTTTTTATTTTAGGAACAAAGCTTCTAACAAACACAAAAAAGCCAAGCAAATATAGCTTGGCTATTTATATAAACGACTAGCGTCATACCTAGTTTTTTAAGGGGTAATAGTAGTCTGCGGGGTGATAACCCTTGAAACTAACAATTGCTCTACCCTAATCCCTTCAACATCAACAACTTCAAACTTAAAGCCTGCAAAAGTTAAATGCTCTGCGCGTTTAGGTATTCGCTTCATGTTGTAAATTAAAAATCCAGCAACTGTTTCATAGTGCATCTGAGCAGGAAACTCTTCTATATCAAGTACTTTTGCTAAATCTGTAATTGGCGTTAGTCCATCTACAAGCCATGAGTTTTTATCGCGTTCTATGATTAATTCGTCGCCTTGGTGAGTTATTAAATCACCCATAAACCCTTTCATTAAATCTTTAACCGTAACAATACCCACTGAAAGCGCATATTCGTTTACTACTACCGCAAATGGTTTTGCTGCACTTTTAAACGCATTTAAAGCTTCTGATAGGCTTAGTGTTTCAGGTAAGTAAAAAACATCTTTATCAATCAAGTCGTCGTTTATATTGGCGGCTTCGCCTTTTAGGACTTGTCGTAAAATATCTTTAGATTCAACAGAGCCATGCAACTTATCTAAATTTCCTGATACCACTAAAAAGTGATTATGAGGATGATCTATAATTTTAGTGGCAATATCATGGCTAGATTCGTTTAAATCAAAATACACAATTTGGTCACGTGGCGTCATCACGCTTGATAAAAAACGGGCTTCTAGGTCAAACACATTGCCAATGAGTTCATACTCTTGCTTTTGCAAGCTACCATACGCAGCACCTGCATCCATCATGGCAACAATGTCCTCTGTTGTTACATTGTCTTCTCGCTCAGCGGGTACTTTAAATAAGCGCAGCACAAAGTTAGTAACCCCATTAAAAAACATAACAAGAGGCGTAAGCGCAAATGTAACCCAGCGCATAATGGTTACTACACGAACTGCAACGGCCTCTGGCATTATCATCGCTAAACGCTTTGGCATTAAATCGGCAAACAATATAAACAAAGATGTAATAGTAAAAAATGAAAGTAAAAAGCTAATCTTTTCTAAATGCACACCTTGATAAAACAATACCAATACACTTTCAACATAAGGAGATAGCGCCTGCTCGCCCACAATACCACCCAATATCGCAATCGCGTTGAGTGCTATTTGGATCATGGCAAAAAAAGCCCCTGGATTTTCTTGTAGCTTTAATACCGCTGCTGCTTTTATACTTCCTTCATCTGCCATTACACGCAGTTTTATTTTACGCGACGCTGCAATTGCTATTTCTGACATAGCAAACAACGCACTGATCAAGATCAATAAGCTAATCCCGATTAAATCACCCATTTAACGCTCCAAAAAGTTAGCGCTTTTTTAAACAAAAAGCAGCTGGATTATAATCGGTTTTTTAAACGCAGCAATTTATATTTATTAAATACATATAAATCTTTAAATTTCATAATATTATAAAGTTAATCGAGGATTAAAAACGCGTAATTTACGCTAAAATATAAATAACAGGAGGAAAGTTAAGTGTTTATAAAGGCTAAAGCGATAAAAGCTAGCTATAAGCGCTATTTCAACGTTTATCTAATAGGCCGTATTACTTGTTCATTGCATTAATTAAAAATGCTGAAATTTTGGCGCCTTCTCTAAGTGTTGTTTCAGAGCTTGATTGACCCACTAAAGAGCTGTCGGTAAAGGGCGCTATTTCCATCATATCAGCACCCGTAATCGGAAACTCATCCGCAATAGCTGATAAAATATCAAGCGCATGCTGTGGTGTTAAACCATTATGCTCTGGCGTACCTGTGGCTGATGCAAACTCGGCATCAAGCGCATCAATATCAAAGCTTACGTAAACTTCATCAACGTTATCGGCTTTTAGCTGTGCAATTGCATCAGCAGCAACGGCCGCTGCACCGCGCTCAATAATTTCATGTGCCCAGTGCTGTTTAACACCAAATGTACTTTCCCAATGCGCTTTTGGCTTACCACTTGAGCGTATACCAAACTGAATTAAATGATGCGGTGCCGGTAAAAATTCTAAAATATGTGTACACCACGAGCCAAAACATAAATCTATGCCTAAGCGCTCAACAAGTAAGTCGGTATGCGCGTCAAAGTGAATAATAGCGGTGCGTTTACCTTGCTCACGCTTTGCTTTTAAGTACGCTTTAGTAAGTGGGTAACTAATTGAGTGATCGCCACCAATACCAAATATGCCTTTATCTTTAAATGTTGCGTAAAAGCTGTCGCATACATCCTCTGTGATTGATAACGGACTTACGTAATAGTCGTTATCTTCATTACCGTATAGGGCTTTTTGGCAATTAGAAATAGTTGCATCATTTAAGTATTTATCGTGAAGTAAATGTGGGATTACACGTACATCGCCTAAATCAAACGAATGACACTGCGGCTGCTGATCAATTAATGCTGAGCGCACAAATAACGGCCCCCAATTTGCGCCGCGTAAAATACCACCGCCACAGTCTGAGCTAATACCTAACATTACGGCTTTATGTGGAGAATTTGGTAGCTCATTTAAAGAGTCGCGCCAAAGTGAATCTACGTTTTCGGTTTGCCCATAAAGCTTATTACGTAGTGCGGCTTTGCGCTCTTTAGCGGTGTTTACTGTAAATACACCATCGCCTGGTGAACATAAATAGTGTTCAACTTTGTTTTTAAATGCTTCAAATTGTGTGCTCATAGTAAACTCCTTCGGTTTTTGTTCTGTACGCAGCTAATTAGTTTCGATTACTTTTGATTAGTTATGCAAAATTACTAAAAATGCCTAAACTTCAAATAAATTTCGTTTTTCTAAATAAGTGGGCGCCTAATGTAAATAAATACGTTTACTTCCATGCAACTAACAAAGCCATAAGCAAATGAATTTAAATGATATTTTAATGATTCGGCAATCAACTTTTAAATTGTAGTTACGCGCTTGAGTGATACTTATTATGTCTGCTTGAACAAGTCAACACCGTAACGGAGCTGCGAATATAAGTGCTTGATTGAATATTCATAGTTGGTGAATAAATCAAATTAGTACTTAAAATTATTAAGGTTTAATTGGAGGAGTTAAGATAAATCGGACAATCGTCCTGTACTTAATATACGTTTCTAGTAATGATGCTAGATTGACAACAAATTATTATAAAAGGCTTAGTTATGGAAAAGGTATTTCACTTAGGACTATGTATTGACGATCTTAAAGGTGCAAAACTTGCGATTGTACCGGGCGACCCTGATCGTGCAAAACGTATTTCTCAATTCCTAGACAACCCAACCTGCCTAGCTCAAACTCGCGAATTTCATGTTTACTTAGGTCAATTAAACGGCCACTCAGTGGTTATTTGTTCTACGGGTATTGGTGGTCCATCTACGTCGATTGCAGTAGAAGAATTAGCACAACTTGGCGTGCGTAAGTTTTTACGTATTGGTACAACCGGTGCGATTCAACCACATATTAATGAAGGCGAAATTTTAATTAGCCAAGCGTCTGTACGTTTAGACGGTGCTAGCCAACATTTTGCCCCTCTTAGCTACCCTGCTGTGTCTGACTTTTATGCAACGCAAGCTATGGTACAAGCATGTAAAAACTTAAATATCGATTTCCATATTGGTATTACGGCATCAAGCGATACATTTTACCCAGGACAGGAGCGTTACGATACGCATTCTGGCTACGTTCCTAAATCACTACAAGGTAGCTGCGAAGAATGGCAAAAACTTGGCGTGATGAACTACGAAATGGAATCTGCAACATTATTCACTATGTGTGCAGCCCTTGGTTTACAAGCAGCATGTGTAGCAGGCGTACTTGTTAATCGTACTCGCCAAGAAATACCAAATGTTGACCATGGTGAAATTGAGCGTAAATCTGTAGCGGTAGTATTAGAAGCGGCTAAAGTATTACTTGATTAATACGGATTCTATTATTAATGGGCTATTATAACGATAAGAAAATGGCTCAGTAACAAGGCAAAAATTATGAAGTATAGTTGTCTTATATGAATAATTTTTAACGCAGTTAGTGAGTTATTTAATTCGATAGAATAGCGCATTTTAATAAAGCACAGCTCTGGCTGTGCTTTATTGTTTTGAAAGGTTATTTTAGCTGCGCACTAATTACTTCTATTGCCGGTAGATTATTAAAACTTGCAAGTACAGCACGTGCTACACCCGCTTGGTTTTCATGGCCTGCGGTTTCTAAAAGTGTAATTGATTTTACCGTACTTTCGTTAAAGCTAAGCCCTGCGATAAATAATTGGCTAAGTGCACTTTGTAGTGGCGACAAGCTTGGGCTGTATGCTGCGTTTTCTGCGTAACTTCCGTAAAAATCACCATTTTCAAATGTACTAATTTTTACTGCACTAAAGTTTTTACTATAGGGTACGTATGCGTTTAATGCTGTACTTGCTAGCTTTTCATCTAGTTGAGTATTTGCAAATACTTGCTGGTGAGGCTCTGGATTAAACAAGCTAAACGCGTTGCCTAAATCAGTCGGCCCGAACGAATGAGGCAGTAACTCTGCTAATTTAAAGTGCTGCTCTGGCAATAAAATATCAAACTCTTTAGCATCAGCGAGTTCGTTCATAAACTGGCGACAATACCCACACGGTGCATCGCTAATCGCTATTTTAACTATTTTTTTAGCGCCGTTTAGCCATGCATTATTAATTGCCGACTGCTCTGCATGCACCACAAGGCTAAGAGCCTGATGATCAAACTCTACATTTGCACCAAAGTAAAAGTTTATCTCATCGTTTTCATCAAGTGCTTTAACAATTGCGCCAACATGAAAATGTGATACCGGTGCAACGGCATACTCAGAAGCTAAAGGCACTAAACCTTGTAATAATGAATCATCAGATACGTTGAATTGTGAGCATAGCTGTTTAATATTATTGGAATTTAATATGCCACGTTGGTTTTTTAATTGACTACGTAATGATGCCGTTTGCGCTACGTTTAATGTGATGTGCGAATTTGTAAGTGCTGTATCTTGCTGTACAGTAAAAGTTGCTGAAGCCATAACATTTTTTAATTATTCAATGGCTAAGTAGTTTAAAAGGTTAGGGTGTTAAATACCAGCCTATTTAACGCAAAAAAGGGAGCACATCGCGTGCTCCCTTTAATTTTAACTGATATACCCAACAAAATAATTAATTGGTATACCTAACAAAATAACATGTTAACCGGTATTACGCATACCTGCCGCAATACCTGTCATCGTGATCATTAATGCATTATCAATGTCACCTTCGTTGTGTTTTTCTTCTGAACGAGCACGGCGTAAAAGCTCAACCTGCAATAAATTAAGTGGATCGGTGTACGGGTTACGTAAACTAATCGACTCTTTAATCCAAGGCTGTTCAGCCAGCAAGCTTTTTTGTGGGCTAAGTGACTGCACTAGGCTAATAGCTTCTTGTAGCTCTTTACGAAGCGTTACACCTAGTGGTTTGTATATATCTTCCACCAGCGCGTTATCGTAATGTTCACTCAACCAGCAATCGGCTTTACTAAATACCATTTC
Source organism: Pseudoalteromonas sp. SWN166 (assembly GCF_015864485.1). Classification (NCBI taxonomy): domain Bacteria; kingdom Pseudomonadati; phylum Pseudomonadota; class Gammaproteobacteria; order Alteromonadales; family Pseudoalteromonadaceae; genus Pseudoalteromonas; species Pseudoalteromonas sp. SWN166. The sequence goes on along the minus strand of NZ_JADYXB010000013.1, from coordinate 42,468 downwards.
TAGCATTTCTAAGCGCGACCTGAAGAACGGCCACTGTAAGCTCATTTCGTTTAGAGTTTCTGCGCCGTATTTATCAAGCGCTGCTTTTAAACCCGTTAACGCACCTAACCATGCCGGAAGCATTAAACGGTTTTGACTCCACGCAAAAATCCACGGAATAGCACGCAGGCTTTCAACGCCGCCATTAGGATTACGTTTTGCAGGGCGTGAACCTAGCGGTAATTTAGACAGTTCAAGCTCAGGTGTTGCCATTCTAAAGTAAGGTACAAAGTTTTCATCGTGACGAACTACGTTACGGTAGTGTTCACACGACTCTTCACTTATTAGCTTCATTACCTCGCGCCATTCTGGCTTTGGCTCCGGCGGCGGTAGTAAGTTACTTTGCAGAACTGCGCCTGCGTAAATATTTAAGCTTTGCAGTGCTACATCGGGTAAACCAAATTTAAAGCGGATCATCTCGCCCTGTTCGGTTACACGCAAACCCCCTTTTAACGAACCTGGCGGTTGTGAATGCAGCGCTTGCGCCGCAGGTGCACCACCACGCCCTACTGTACCACCACGTCCATGGAATAAAATAAGCTCAATACCGCGAGCATCAGCAAGCTGTACTAGTTTATCCATTGCTTCGTACTGCGCCCAACCTGCTGCCATCATGCCGGCATCTTTGGCAGAATCAGAGTAACCAATCATTACGTTTTGGGTATTTTTAATATGCCCGCGATACCAAACATTATCAAGCAATGTAGTAATTACATCACTGCCTGCATTTAAATCATCGAGTGTTTCAAACAGCGGCGCTACAGGTAAATCAAAGCTACAGCCGCTTTCTTTTAACAATAGCTGTACTGCTAAAATGTCTGATGCTGTTCGCGCCATCGAAATAATATACAAACCAAATGTTTCTTCGTCTTGCTTGGCAATTACATCAAAGGTATCAAGTACTTCTTGTACATCTGGGCTTGGTTGCCAATGTTTTGGAATAAGCGGTCTGCGTGAGTTAAGCTCGGCAAGTAAAAACGCTTGTTTGTCTTGCTCTTGCCATTGGTTGTAGTCGCCTAAACCTAAATAACGAGTAAGCTCTGAAAACACATCGCCGTGACGAGATGAATCTTGGCGAACATCAAGTTTAGCTAAACGCAATCCAAAGCTATTTATACGGTGCAATAAATCAAGCAATAGGCCATCGGCAACTACTTTCATATTACACTTTAATAATGAGCGGTAGCACACCTCTACTGGGTGCTTAAGCTGATTAATATTAGTAATTAAGTCTTGTGAATCACTACGCTTATTTTTAATTTTAGCACCTAAGTGCGCCACGGTTTCTGCAACTTGATTTTTAAGCTTTTTAATTACTGCTCTGTAAGGTTCAAACTCTTGCCCTGCAAGCTCAATAAGCTCATCACTGGCATCTGACATTGATAGTTCAGCACATAATGTTTTTAAATCTTGAATGTATAAATTAAGTGCCATCCAACGGCCATGGTCAAGCACCTCTGTTGTAACCTGCGAAGTTACAAACGGATTACCATCACGATCTCCACCCATCCAAGACGTAAACTCAATTGGGCTGTAATCTATTGGTAACTCCAAGCTGAGCTGGTCTTTAACATTAGCTGAAAACTCACGTAAAAAACGCGGAACGGCGTGCCACAGGCTATTTTCTATAACCGCATAGCCCCATTTAGCTTCATCTACAGGCGTTGGGCGAGAACGACGAATATCGTCAGTATGCCAAGCTTGGCTAATCAGCTGCTCAATGCGATTTAAAATATTATCACGCTCTTGCGGTAAGTTATCTTTTCGCTCAAGCGATGCTAAACAATCGCTTAGCTCAACTTGTTTGTTAATCATAGTACGGCGCGTAACCTCGGTTGGGTGAGCAGTCAATACTAAGTTTATGTGGAGTTTTGAGAGTGTTTCGGCCAAATGATTACTGTCTAGCTGGCCTTGGTCTGCTTTTGTAGCTAACGTTTTTAATGTTTGAGTGAGAGGGTTTTGTTGACCAAAGCCAACATCATTAAAACGCGAAACGGTATGAAATTGCTCTGCTACATTGGCAAGATTTAAAAAATGATTAAATGAACGGGCAACCGGTAAAAGCTCTTCATCACTAAGCGCGTGAAGTATATCTATCAGCGCTTGTCTGTCGTCTTCATTACCACTGCGAGATGACTTTGATAAAGCACGAATTTCTTCAACTTTATCTAAAATCGCTTGGCCTTGGGCATCTTTAATTGTTTGTCCTAGTAGTTGCCCTAGTAAGTTTACATTACCTCGCAAGGCGGTATATTGTTCACTCATTTCTCATTCTCCTTTGTTTCGTGGAGTGCTATTAATATCATCATGGAGCAAAATTTAATAGATCCATTTGCAATGCCGTGTCGTAAAAAAGTATATGAAAAATAAACGCTAACCTATTTTATGATCATTTTTTATGATGGCAGCTGCCCTCTTTGCAGCACCGAAATGACACAACTAAAACAATTTGATACTGACAATAAAATTGTGCTTGAAGATCTTAACGCCGCCGATTTTAGTGAGCGCTATTCATATATTGATAAAGAAAAAGCAATGACCTATTTACAAGCGCAAACACATTCAGGCGAAATGGTTTATGGGTTAGATGTAACCTATCAGGCATGGAAAATTGTAGGTAAACACAGCTGGTTGAAAATTTTTCGCTTGCCAATAATTAGTTTTTTCGCTGACTGCGGATACCTACTATTTGCAAAGTATCGGCACCCCATCAGTCGCTTTTTAATGCCAAATACTCAGTGCAGTAACGGCCAATGTGGTATAAAAACAAAAGGTGACAAATGAAAACCATTGTTTTATTTGGCGCTAGCAGCGCAATTGCAAAAGCGTATGTTGGGCACTTAAATAACCATGCATCGCAATTTAAAGTACTGTGTGTAAGCTCAAGTGAATATCGCAGTAGTGCCTCTACGAATATTGAGCACTTTAGCACTGACTACAGCGCTAAAAGCTTGGCTATTTTTACCCAGCACTTAAAAGACACGCAAGCCGATTTACACCAAGTTATTATATTCAATGGTAAACTTCATAACGCTCAGCACATGCCAGAGAAAAAATTAGAAGATTTAAACGCTGATTATTTTAATGAGATTATAAGTGCAAACACCCTCACCCCATTGCTGTGCTTGCAAAGTATATTGCCGCTGTTAACCCATAAAACGCAGTGCACAATTACAGCACTAAGTGCACGCGTAGGTAGCATTAACGATAACAAGTTAGGTGGTTGGTATACTTACAGAGCGTCTAAAGCGGCGCTTAACATGTTGTTTAAAACTGCCGCTATAGAGCTTGCTCGTCGTGCTAAAAATACCAAACTCATTCTGTTTCACCCTGGCACTACCGATACAGCACTTTCAAAGCCCTTTCAAAAGAATGTACCTGAAGGCAAATTATTTACCCCTGAATTTGTAGCCAAGCAACTATTTGAATTAACAAACAATAACCCTGATTTAAAACTAAACGGTGAGCCTGCTTATTTAGACTGGCAAGGCTCTACAATACCGTGGTAAGGACTTTTAATGCATTTTACTAAAGCGCAAATAGACGCACTTGAAAAACATACCCGTACACATTTAATTAATTCTCTTTCGGGTTTTAAAAGCGCTAATTTAATTGGCACGCAAGACTTACTCGGCAATACCAACTTGTCGATTGTAAGTTCGGTTATTCACCTTGGGGCTAACCCACCGTTAGTCGCAATGATTATGCGCCCTCACAGTGTGCCGCGTCATACGTTTGAAAACATATTACAAACGGGCACTTACACCATAAACCAAGTGAATAAGTCAATTTATAAGCAAGCTCATCAAACTTCAGCCCGTTACGATAAAGACGAGTCTGAGTTTGACGCTACAGGCTTAACACCTGAGTACTTAAACGACTTTACAGCGCCTTTTGTACAAGAAAGCCGTTTAAAGTACTCGGTTAAATTTGTAGAAAACCAACATTTAGCCATCAATGGTACCGAGCTTGTTATCGGCGAAATTATGGATGTATATGTAGATAAAGCAGCACTACAAAGCGATGGTTTCCTAGATTTACAAGCAATAGAAACAGTGGCAGTAACCGGGCTTGATAGCTACCATACCAGTAATAAATTAATGCGCCTGCCTTATGCAAAAAAACCTTAGCGTGCATGTTATCTCATAAAATTGAATTCCCTTTTCACATTGCGCACAATGCCTAAAAACCAAGGAGAAAAACATGACCACCATAGGTATAGGTACACAATCAAGCGAGCAAGCACTGGCAAGCTTAAGTAATATGACGCAAACGCTAACCCCTATTGCTGCTGACGAACATTTAGAGCGCATAGCCAAGGCGCAAGCGTATATGCTAGCAAACAACATAGATGCAATTTATTTAAACGCTGGCACCAATCTAACCTACTTTACAGGTATGAAATGGTACGCGAGCGAGCGCATGGTTGGCGCAATATTACCCGCCCTTGGTGAAGTACAATACATTGCGCCTTATTTTGAAATTGGCTCGTTAAACGGGTTTAAAGTAATAGATGGGCCTATTCATGGGTGGCAAGAGCACGAAAACCCTTATGCACTTTTTGTCGAAGTATTAAAAAAATTAAACATTAATGAAAACGCAACCATTGGCATTGATGAAAGCGCACAGTTTTTTATATTCGACGGTATTAATAAAGCGCAAACGGGTTTAACACTCATAAACGCACAACCTGTAACTGCGCATTGCCGTATGCATAAATCAGTTCACGAGCTTAGCTTAATGCAGCGCGCTATGGATATGACCTTAGCCGTGCATCAAGCCACAGCAAGCATGCTTTATGAGGGAATAAGCACCACCGAAGTAGAAGCCTTTATTAAGCAAGCACACCAAAAAGTAGGTGCGCCAGGTAACTATTTTTGTATTGTTTTATTTGGTGTAGCAACATCTTTTCCGCATGGTGTTAAAGACGCCCAAGTACTTAAAAAAGGCGATATGGTATTAATTGATACCGGCTGTAAAGTGCACGATTACCTATCGGATATAACCCGTACCTATGTATTTGGCGAGCCAACAATGCGCCAACGTATGTTTTGGGATCACGAAAAAGCAGCGCAAATGGCCGCATTTAATGCCGCTAAAATTGGCGCTACCTGCGAAGACGTAGACGCGGGCGCACGTAACTATTTAGCGGCGCAAGGGTTAGGCCCGCAGTATCAAACACCGGGTTGCCCGCATAGAACGGGGCATGGCATTGGGCTAGACATTCACGAATGGCCATACTTAGTTGGCGGTGATAAAACCCCACTTGCCCCAGGCATGTGCTTTAGTAACGAGCCAATGTTAGTTATACCCGATGAATTTGGCGTGCGTTTAGAAGATCATTTTTACATGACCGACAACGGCCCTCACTGGTTTACAGAGCCTAGCCATAGCATCGACGACCCATTTGGGCTTAACGCCTAAAGATTAGTACCATCTAAAAGAGCAGCTGTTTAGCTGCTCTTTTTAGTTTGAGGATTGATAATGCATACTTCGTCCCAATATCCTTTTTTATACTTAGTTATAAGCAATCCTCAAAAGGATAAATATGAAAAACTTTAAAATTGATATCGTTTCAGACGTAATGTGCCCTTGGTGTGTAGTGGGTTATAAAAACCTAGAAACTGCACTAGAGCAACTTAAAGGCGAAATGAGCGCAGATATTACGTGGCATCCTTTTGAACTAAATCCAGATATGCCAATTGAAGGTCAAGACTTAAACGAACACTTAATGCAAAAGTACAACCTAAGTGAAGAGCAAGGCGACGAAAATCGTAAAAACATGTTCGAAGCAGGTCAACGTGCTGGATTCACCTTTAATTTTGATGGCAAACGCATCATGATCAACAGCTTTGACTTGCATCGTTTATTAATGTGGGCACGTGAAGAAGGTAAGCAAACAGAGTTAAAACTCGCCTTTTTTGAAGCGCACTTCACCGATTTAAAATACTTAAATCAAGAAGAAGCACTGCTCGATGTAGTTGAAAAAGTGGGTCTTGATAAAGAAACTGCGCGCGGTATTCTACATTCAGATAAATACGTACAAGACGTACGCCAAGAGCAAGACAACTTTAAACAGATGGGTATTACTTCCGTCCCTACATTTATCATAAACGATAAATATGCACTTACTGGCGGACAACCAAGCGACTCATTCATTCAAGCACTAAAACAAATTAGTGAAGAAGAAGCCAAGCAAGACGCTTAGCGAGTAAAATTGTTGTTTAACACTTCAAAAGGCTGCACATTGCAGCCTTTTCTATTGCGTATAAGTAAGCGAGTAATAATCACCTTACTATAAACTTATTTGATATTTTATCGTCAACATACAGTATTAAATGCGCGTGATTATTCGTAATATTAAAAGTAATTTATCTTTAACACACCCTCTTGGATTCTCATAAAATGCTCTTCACCGTATAAAAATTAGAATGGGTATTTGTAGTGCTCAACTAATTTCGGCTGATGGGCAGAACGCTCAGGCAACGCTATTTTCGTCTGCGTAAAAATTTAAGTTAAACACGTAGGTTGTGTAGAGCGTAGCGAAACCCAACGAATATTCAATATTAGACAACTAGCCTGGCAGAGAAGGTAACGACCACCCTTCAAATATATTTGAAAATGGTGCTCGGATAAGCAAAGCGTCATCTGGCACAGTAACTTATTTGAGTTTCGAAACACATAAACAGCTAATTTATATAGCAAAAAAAGCAAGACAGGTATCTTAATTGAACAAGCAAAGCTATCCCAATTAAGATGGGTGTCACGTTAACTCTGTGTAAATAGAAATATTTGCGCTAAATTATGTACTTAAAAGCCCAACTAAACTCCAAATAATGGCTCCAGCAACCGGCATTGAAATAGATCTGTTTGAAGATTGTTCAAATTCTTTTCTGTATTCATCTAATGTCAAAATACCCTCTCCTTGCTTGAGTAATTCTCAGACTTATTGAAGCACATAACGCTTTGCTCACCGGAAAATTGGGAGCGCAGCGAGTAATTTTTCTGCGTGCAGCAACTTGTTATGTATTAGTCTTTCGGACAGTTCTTAATTTCAACATTAAGTCCTTTCCTGCCTCGGTTATGCGCCAAAAAAGCATCATTCCACCTTTTGTCGTTTTAGAATAAGCAACATCAACAAGACCAAGAGCCATTAACTGAATCTTTATTGTTTGGAATATCTGGTCATCTATATCAGATTCAAGATAGTCACTAACCGTACGTTTTATAGCATTCTTTTTAATTGTTATTTTTACTGAGCCGTCACTCGGATTTTCAAGTAGATATGGCGCTATACATGAAAAAACATCCTGCCAAGTCATTTCTTCTGACCATTGATAAGTGCTACCTTGCCATTGTTTCTTATAACTACCACTTAGCTTAATAACTTCAGTATAATCAGCTAAATTATCGATTGAAGACTTTGGCTTAATACTTAGCTCAGCTAAATCTTTATTGAGTTTATCGTTTTGTTTTCTCAATTCATTTATTTCTGAGAGCGACTCTGATGAAGTTTGATTGTTAGCCCTAACCCACCCAACGGCAGGATAAGTTTTAATTGTCTTTGTTAAGCTTAAAGCGACAAGACCTGGCAGCTCGTTTGCGTGCGTCCAAAATTTAACAAGTCGACCAGATGAAACTTGGCTTCTAAACTCGCTAAGTTTGGCCATAAGTTCAGGATCAATATCAGTTTTGGAAACTGATAAATCTTCAGGAGATTCGTGAAGGAAGGCTATTACTTTTATGCCTTTCTCAACAGCATATTGATATTCCTTTTCTGTGTAACTAATACCGTCACTAGACAAAGAACCATAACGACCACCAATAATTAATAGATAATAATCACAGTCGTCGATTACTTTCTTAATAAACTCCCACTGTTCCTCATCAGAGGCTGGGAACATTTCCATTCCTGATGGTATGCAATCCATTTCCATTAAGGTCTGGAGGACTTTTTGGCGTTCATCCTTTAAATCTGCATACGTTGAGCTAACAAAAACTTGATAACGTTTGTCCAACCTTTCCTCCTAATACATAACGAGCCTGTAGATTAACTCGTTTTTTAATTTGTTTTTATTGATAAATAAACCATAGCTGAGTTCCTATTTTGGTTCAATCGATTACTGTGTTTTTCATAGAATATAAAAAGCTGGTTTGGTGTTGTTTCAATTGGTGTTTTGGAAGGGATTTCAGGTGTCTGAATGGCTTATTTGAGGTTAAAAGGGCTTCCCCTTCTTAATGCATCGTGTTTTGCAGTTTTTCTATATTATGAACAAGGCAATACAGGTATTCACTTTCGCTTGACCTCGTAAGGTCAGTTTATTCATCCCTTTATTCACTGTAATGTTCCGCTTTTTATTTGAAGGTAAGCCGGTCAATACAGCCTAGTCGTTTGCCATTCTTTAATAAACAGCTATCGTCGCCCCATTGGGCTATCTATTTTTACTTTCATTTTGTCTACATAGCTCAGCTTTTTGCGTAATTCATTATTTATAATAATACGCTCTTCATGCTGTTTTTGTTGGCTTTTTCGCAAAAATTTAGGATGGGTGTCTTGTTAATTTTCGCTTCTTGTTAATTTTCGCTGTTAATTTACTAGAAGGCGCTCGCTTCATGCAAGCGCAACAACAGGAGATGTGATCAAGAGACAGCAATTAAGATGGGTGTCACGTTAATTTAAAGCAAAACGTAATACAAAAAAAAGAATGGCCTGAGCAACTTGGCTGGCTCATTAGCTCTTTTTATTAAAAGGGTTAGATAACTCTATTACCTGCTTACAGTAACTTGCTAATAGGCCCTCTATTTACTCTGTAAAATGGATTCATTTGGCTTTGAATATTTCAATTCAAAGTATTCAGGATTATTTATAATTAAAATAGCAATAAAGTACGCTATAAGAAGCCCCGCTCCTCCCTTCAATATAGTTCTAACTTTCAACGTTTTATAAAACCACAAGGCTCTAAAAAAAATAAATAAACTATTACAAGAAAATAAGACTAAAAGTACTGAAAAAATTAGTAAAATTATTCCTAATGGATTTCCCATCATTTTTCTCCTAGCAAACTAAGTTAGAGCAATCACTACAAATCACTACAAATTAAGAAAATTAAGATGACACCCATCCTAATTCTTAGTTCGTCAAAGTGTAAAGTTTTGGATAGGTGTTGAGGTGGACGCTTGTTAAGGCGCGTCAATTGCCAAACTGCTTAAGTAAATTAAGTTCGATAAAGTACTTTAATTACATGCCAGCCGAATTTTGTTTTAACTAGGTGGGGTTCTAAAATTGCACCTTTAAATGCAATTTTATCAAACTGAGGAACCATTTGTCCGCGTCTAAATTCACCTAAGTCTCCGCCTTTTTTGCCCGAAGGGCATGACGAATACTTTTTAGCTAAGGTTTGAAACTTTGCACCTTTACCTAATTGCTTAATAATATCTTCTGCAATCTCTTTGTGCTTAACCAAAATGTGAAGTGCATGTGCTGTGTTTGCCATGAAAAAAGCCTTTTATACCGTTAGCTAAAATTAAACGCGGCGATTTTAACACAACCCCATAAACCTAGCATCTACTTATACTGCAGTGTATTAATGCCTAATTTATAAATAATGTTTAGCATCATCAGGGTTGGGAATTCTACAATACTGATATTTTCCAAATAAGGTATAGCGGTTTAAGGCAACCCTATCGTATAACCAATTATTAAACCTATTTGGCAAAATACTAAATACGTTTGCTAGTTTATATGGGTAACCTAACTGCTTAACAACGTTAAAAAAAGCATGACTTTGTGTAAATGCTTTGCCATCCTCAACAAACACCATTGAGGCATATTCAGTTGTTGAAAAACCAAAGTGTTCTAACAACAGTTCCCCTTTTGGAGATTGCACGCTGCATAGTTTAAAAATGGTATTTGTATCGTGAGTAATAATAAAATTACACCACGCGCTGCATAGCTTACATTGCGCATCAAATAATATAATTTTTTGATTTTGCATTAATGCTGCTGCATCATTACTCATAACACTTTCCTTAAATTAAGTACTTTACTGCTGCACCGGCTTTTTTTGTAATTTACGCTGTAACGTGCGCCTGTGCATATTAAGTTGCCTTGCGGTAACCGACACATTGCCATTATTGCTGTGAAGCACTTGTTGAATATGCTCCCACTCTAAGCGCTCCGGCGACATAACTGCATCACCAATAGCACACGATGCAGATGCTACAGGCTCGGTGTTAAGCGCTTTTAATAATGTTGCCATATCAACCGGCTTAGTAAGGTAGTCGTTTGCGCCTAAACGCATTGCCTCTACTGCGGTTGCTATACTTGCAAACCCAGTTAGTAAAACAATATGAGTTTGGGGGAGCAAACTACGCAGCGGCTTTATGAGTGCAAGTCCGTTGTCGTCACCTAGTTTCATGTCTAATAAAACAAAGTCAGGCAATAGTTTGCGTGCAGTGAGTAACGCATCACTTTGATTATGTGCTACTTCGCAAGTAAAGCCCTGTTTAGTTAAGCGCCTTGCCAGTGTGCTGGCTAAATTAATGTCGTCTTCAATTATAAGTAACTTCATGAGGCTGTTTTCTCGGTGTTTACAATAGCGAGTTTCACTTTGGCGACAGCACCGCCATCTGCATGGTTAAATAAGGTAAGTGAGCCATTTAAACGCTCAAAAGTAACATTTGATAAAAGCACAGCAAGCCCCATTCCCTGATCGCTTGGCATAAGTTGCCCACCCAGCTCTGCTAATTGCGATGACGAAAAGCCAGGGCCAAAATCACGAATTAACAAGTAAACGCATTCGCTATGTAAGTTATCTTGCTGCCAACTCAGCTCTAATTGAGTTTGACCTTGTTTTTGATTGGCGAGCGCGGCGTTTTGCAATAAATTCAAAATAGCAGGCAATAACATCGCATCACTCAATAGCGTTGCCGCAATAGGTGGCGTAATCCATTTAATGTGCTGATCAGGGTATTGCAGTAAAAGTGTGTCTGTAATTTGTGTTTGCAGTTGCTTTACCGTGGTATGCTCTTGCGAATTTTTAAGGCGTAATTGCTCTGAGAGTTTTCTAAAGTCGTTAAGCTGTGTACTACACTGAGTAAGCGGCGCTTGCATGTGCTTAACAATAGGGTTGTTTGGTTGATCTTCTAATAACTCTTCAAACAGTAACTGTAAGTTTGCTATAGGAGTCGCTAGTTGATGAGTTATTTGCGCAGCAGCGCCATCTAAGGTAACAAGCTGTTCGTTACGCAATTGTTTTTCACGCACATTTGCAATAATACGCTCTCGCTCCTTAAGTGCCCTGCTCATTGCGCCAATCACTAATGCAATTACGCTAGCACTTAAAACAAAATTAACCCACATGCCAATAAAATGACCACTCATATTCATTTGATGCATACTGTGATCGGGCATCTTTATCAGCAAAAAACTGTATGCGGCAATGGCTAATACCGCAATATAAGCTAATCCTTTTTCTCGCAGCGTAACAGCAGCTATCATTATTGGGAGCAATAACAGTGATACAAATGCATTGGTTGCACCGCCGCTTAGCGAAAGCAAAACCGTTAAAAATAATACATCAGCAGTTAGCTGCATCAACATACCCAAAGGTTTAGCGCGGCTTACATTACGATAGGCAAACAGGCTAATAAGCTGAAAAACAGCCTCAATGGCAATAACAATCAGTAAAGGCAGTAATGCGATTTGATGTTCTAGTAAAAAATAAACGCTAAGCACAGCAATTAATTGCACCGCAATAGCGCCGCTTCGCAGCATTAATAGTCGACTAATAGTGGGGTCGGTACGCATTAACAAGAGGTAATTGCCCAATCAAATGTTTAATAAAGGTATTTTAACGGGTATATGGTTTTTAATCATCATCCATCGAAATTGAAAACGGCGCACAAGGCGTTCCTTGATGAAACACCATTTTCCATTGCTCGCCTTGTTTACGCCAAAGCGACATACGCAACGAGTAATTAAACTCCGCCCGAGCAGAGCGCCTATAAGCAGTTTGATAACTAAGTTGCACTACATCATCACTCAGCATTCGGCCCTTAAAATGCTGATTATAAAACTGTGGCACAACCTCGGTAGGTAAGCGGGTAAGCACTTGGTATTTATTGAACGTAGTGCCGTTGGCAGCAATTTCGATAAATTCATCATCGAGTAAAGCATCTAATGCGCGCTCAGATTGGCGAACTTCTGGGTCTAGTAACTGGCGCTCAGCGTCAATCAAATGATTAAACAACGACACTTTTATTTTGCTGCTCATAACCTTCCCTATTGTTTATAAACTTGCCCAGCTTTCATAACAAATTGCACGTTTTTAAGTACGTCGATATTTTTAAGCGGTGAGCCATTCACACTGATAATATCTGCTTGTTTACCAACACTCAAGTCGCCAATGAGTGCACTTTGTCCCAGCAGTTTAGCTGCTTGTATAGTTGCTGATTTAATAGCTTGGGCTTCGCTCATACCATTGTTTACCATTAAACTAAATTCGTTAGCATTGAGCCCATGACGCGACACCCCAGAGTCTGTTCCAAAAGCTATATTAACCTTATTCTTCAGTGCAAGTTTAAACGAAGCCTGCATTTTTGGAGTTACTTCACGCACTTTATCGGCTATTGCCGGTGGCATATTTGGATTTGTAAGCACCTCTTCACTGACCGTTGCACCCGCTAAAAGCGTCGGTACTAAATAAGCTCCCGTTTTTTTAAATAACTTTATTGCCTCTTTATCTAAATAAGAGCCATGCTCAATAGAATCTACACCGGCTTTTAAGGCCGCTTTTATACCTTGTGTACCGTGTGCATGCGCTGTAACTTTACGCCCTAAGTGGTGAGCCGTATCAACAATTGCAATCAGCTCTGCATCTGTAAGTTGTTGGTTAACACCTGCTGCGGTATTACTTAGTACTCCACCCGTGGCAGTAATTTTAATTACATCAGCGCCACTTTTAATTACCTCGCGTACCGCACGGCTACAATCATCCGCGCCATTACATATACCAATCCCGCCTGTAACCGCATCTGTAATATCTTTTCGATAACCGTGCATATCTGCGTGTCCACCGGTAGGCGATATTGTATTACCCGCTGCAAAAATGCGAGGGCCGTTAATATCATTTCGGTCAATAGCACGTTTTAGCGGAAATATAACTTTGTGATCGCTACCTAAATCTCGCACTGATGTAAAACCCGCATCGAGCGTACGTTGTAAATATTTAATTGAGCGCAAAGCATAATCGGCGTCATATTCTGTTGCCCAGCGGTGAGGGTTTGCTTTAGCATCTCGCTCAAACGTAACGTGAACATGCATATCAATAAGACCAGGCATTACAAATTGATTTTTAAGATTGATAATATCGGCATCAGGTAGGTTAAGTTCTGCTTTTGTGAGGTAGCCGTTTTTAATGGCTGTTATTGTATTATCTGTTATGACTAACGTTTGCTCTGTTTTTACTTTTTGATCCTCGGATGCAAGTAAACTGCCCGCATAAATAATTTTATGTTGTTGAGCAAAAGCCCCATTTGCTATTAATGCCAGCGTTATTGCAGTGAATGTTGTTATTAGTGTTGTTTTCATACTTGCTCCTTTTTTATACTAGCATTACCTTAAATAACCTGTAATTGCGAATATTTACGACACAAAGCATGCTATAAACTAGTCTTGAAAGCCGTTTTTTGGTATAACTCACCCATTAGTAATACATGTCAGACCACCTTAAGAGAACATACTATGCCTTACGCACATATCACTGGTTGGGGTAAATGCATTCCACCAGCAAGCATTAGCAACGATGAAATTAGTGAAATAGTTGATACCACCGACGAGTGGATAACCTCGCGTACAGGCATTAAATCTCGCCGAGTGAGCCATGTAAGTACCGCCGAGCTGGCAACCGTTGCAGCTAAGCATGCTATTGCGTGCGCAGGCGTTGATCCTAAAGATATTGATTTAGTGATATTAGCAACCTGTACACCTTCTACAGTTGTGGCAAATACTGCCTCACAAGTGCAAAAAAATATTGGTGCAACAGGCGCTGCCGCAATGGATACAAACGCGGCATGTTCGGGCTTTTTATATGCATTGCAAGCTGCTACAGCACAAATTCAAGCGGGTATGATCAAAAAAGCAGTGGTCATTGCCGCTGAGCGTATGACCTGGTATGTAAACTGGGCACGTCGCGACAGCGCTGTTTTATTTGGCGATGGCGCAGGTGCTGTCGTACTTGAAGCGGCAGATACGCCAGCTGGTTTACTAGCAACCAAAACTGGTTGTGACAGTGAAGACCGCGATATTTTACACATCACTAACTTTGGTAGTGATTTAAATAAATATGAGCCAATTGGTCCATCTGATTTATTATTTGAAGGTCGTGAAATTTTCAAACGTGCTGTTAAAGGCATGAGCGAAGCGTGCGACGATGTACTTAAACAAGCCGATTTGAGCCTTGATGACATTAATGTACTCGTTCCACACCAAGCTAACTTACGTATTATTCAGGCTATTCAGCATCGTTTAAAAGTACCTGACGAAAAAGTAATGGTTAACATTGGTGAGTATGGTAATACCTCTGCTGCTACGATTGCTATTGCGTTATGTGAAGCCGTTGAGCAAGGGTTAATTAAACCGCATTCAAACATTATGTCTGCTGCATTTGGTGCAGGCCTTACGTGGGCTGCAAGTTACATAAAATGGGGCGAACGCGTAACGCCTATTAGTGTAAGCGATGCCGCTTTACCGCCATGTGATAAAACCGGTTTAGAACTTGTAGCACCGGCCGTTAAAGCATGTAAAGAAGCGCAGCCAAGCTAACACGAGATGTAATAAGCCACATTTAAAACGCACTTATTTAAGTGCGTTTTTGCTTTTTAAGGAATTAAATTTGAAACTTTTAGGGATTCATCACGCTGCGATTATTTGTAGTGACTATGCGCGTTCTAAACACTTTTATAGTAATGTACTTAAACTTAACGTTATTAATGAGCACTTTAGAGCTGATCGTAATTCATATAAATTAGATTTAGCCATGCCCGATGGTAGCCAAATAGAGCTATTTTCGTTTGATGGAGCGCCTGTAAGACCAAGCTATCCCGAAGCACACGGCTTAAGACATTTAGCTTTTAAGGTAGCGGATGTACAGAGTGCTAAAACGTATTTAGAGTCGTGCGAAGTAAACGTTGAGGATATTAGAGTGGATGAAATAACCGGCAAAAAGTTTACCTTTTTTGCCGATCCAGATAACTTGCCACTTGAGCTTTATGAGGTTTAAAACTCATAAGCTCAAGTTCTTACTATTGAATCAAAAACTTATTTATTAAAACGATTTTGTAAGTAGTTAAATACAGCCCGAATACCTAATGCTTCACCACCCGTTGGACGACCTGGTAATGCACGTAAGTTCCACGCCATTACATCAAAATGTACCCACGGTGTTGTTGGTTCAACAAATTCTTTTAAGTAAAGCGCTGCAGTAATAGCACCACCAAACGGTGTACTTGCGCAGTTTGCCATATCGGCTACATCACTTTTTAGTAAGTTTTTATATTGCTCAAACAACGGAAGTTGCCAAACAGGGTCGTGTACACTTAAACCAGCGTCAATAATACCGTTTGCTACATCGCGCTCTGTTGAGAAAAAGCCCGGAAGCTCTGTGCCTAATGCAACACGACATGCGCCCGTAAGCGTAGCAAAATCAATAATTAGTTCAGGGTTATCGTTTTGTGCTTCACTTAGCGCATCACACAATACTAAGCGCCCTTCTGCGTCGGTATTATCAATTTCGACCATAATGCCTTTGCGGGTTTTAATTACATCGCCTGGACGAAATGCATTACGCGATACCGCATTTTCAACAGCTGGTACAAGCACTCGTAACCTAATTGGTAAGTTAGCTGCCATAATAAGCTGCGCTAGTGCTATTACGTGCGCTGCGCCGCCCATGTCTTTTTTCATGTTACGCATGCCAGAGCTCGGTTTTAAATCAAGTCCGCCTGAGTCAAAACATACGCCCTTACCTACTAGTGTAATTAATGGAGCATCTGTTGCACCCCATTTTAAATCGAGTAAACGCGGTTTATTTTCGCTTGCACGACCCACCATGTGAATAGTCGGGTAGTTTTGCTCTAGTAACTCATCGCCAATCCACTGTGAAAATTCGCCATTGTAAGTTGCAGCTAAATCTTCCATTACTTGCGATAAATGTTGCGGCATCATATCTACCGCTGGCGTATTAACTAAATCACGTGCAAGTGTAATAGCATCAGCTTGTTGGCTAATACGCTCAAACAACGCTTTATCGCTAATGGCTAATTGCGCTTTTGCTGTTGGTTTTTCTTTATATTCACTAAATTCGTAACCACCAAGCACAAACCCTAAAGCAACTTGCTCTACAAAAGCGCTCTCACCTTGAATTTGATAAGTACCAGTAGGAAGTGTATTTGCTAAATTACCCGCAGCCCAAAAATCATCGCTACTTTGCATTAAACAAAATACCTGGCTTAACTCGCCCGTTTTAGCATCAGGGATTAAAGCAACACCTTGCTTTTCGAAACCTGTATTAGTTAACCAATTTTGTATAAATGCAGGCTGCTGTGCTTGCCAGTCAGATAATTCGTTTTTAAGAATAAAAGATAAAGGAATACCAGAAGATGTATGACGTAGTAATGCACTCATTAAAAAGCTCATATAATATAAAAATGGTACTTAAGAGCATATCAATAAGCGCACCTAAAAGGTATCGCTAATTTGAAGGGATTTTAGCTACTTTTTTAAGCTATTTTTGGATTCTTGCTTTTGATTTTCTTGATCTATTTTAGCATCAAGTTCTTTAATAGATTTGTTCATATTAAACGAACTTGGCAGTACATCAACTCCCACTAAACTCCCTAATTTAACAACTAAAGGAATTGTAAGCGGGGCAAAAGGTAATACTGCAAACACACCGAGCCCTAACCCTTTTAAAATATCAACAAACTGTTCATTGGCGCGTTTTAACTCCTCTTTACTTGTTTGGCCTTGAGTGTAGCGCCTATAAATAGAGAGCATTTCTTTGGTTTCTTGTTTTTCTTGCGCAAGTGCAATTTTAAGCGCCACCATAGCACGGCGAAAACGCAGCTGTTGGCGTTTTTTACTAATTTTAACTACCCGCCAAGGTGCACGGTGAATAACTTTATATAATCGCATAACTTTTATTTTCACACAGCAGCACGGGTTCACAAAGAATAATTTACTTACAACATCCTTTAACTTATCCTTTGCACCAAATTAGTATTAAATACATACAACAACACTGAATATGACAAACCAACTACCGCAAAAACCTGAAAAACCAAAATCTGATGAATGTTGTGGTGGTGGCAGTTGCTGCCCCTGCGTGTGGGATGAATATAAAGAAAAATTAGCAACTTGGCGATGTGCACAAAACATTGAAAACCCCACCAAAAAGAAACAAATAAATAACATTTAAATACTGATAACGCATTAATTTTCCTCTCAACAACCCTATTTGCACTTATTTAATTCATTTTAGCTTTACTTTGCACCATTGTTGCATTTTTTCTTAAATTGAATCTTTTTGTTATCAAATGGTTAATTAGTAATTGCCCTTCCCGTTTTTTACCTATAGTCTGTAAATAGGACTTCACAAAAAGTAAGCTTAATTGATTAGGCTTTTGAGCTAAACCCTCAAACTTATGTGAAACAAAAAATTAAGTTAAAAATAAATGATGTGAAATTAGCATCAAAAATAAGAATTATTCTAACTGGGGAAAATTAGAATGAAATTAAAAAATAATGCGCTAAACCAAGCAATCAAATTTGCTTTAGCTACAACCACTGCAGGGTTGTTTTTTTCGGGTTCTGCTATTGCAGCAGACGAGCAACAGCAAACTAAAGTAAATAAAAACGTAGAGAAAATTGCCGTAGTAGGTACGCGCTCAGCTCCACGTTCAATCGGTGACTCACCAGTTCCAATCGATATTATTGGCGGCGAAGAATTAGAAAGATCAGGCAATACCGACATGCTTGAGCTTTTAAAAGGTGCCGTGCCATCTTTTAACGTACATCAAAATCCTATTAGTGATGCGGCCTCTCTTGTTCGCCCAGCTAACTTACGTGGTTTACCATCAGACAGCACATTGGTTCTTTTAAACGGCAAACGTCGTCATCGTGCTTCTGTAATTGCATTTTTAGGCGGTGGTATTAACGATGGCGCGCAAGGCGCAGATATTTCAGTTATTCCAAGCATTGCTATTAAACAAGTAGAAGTACTTCGTGATGGCGCAGCTGCACAGTATGGTTCTGATGCGATTGCCGGTGTAATGAACTTCCAACTAAAAGACGCTTCTGAAGGTGGTAAATTAGAAATCCGCCATGGTCAATTTTATGAAGGTGATGGCGATACAACACAAGTGTCGGGTAACGTGGGTTTACCGTTTACCGACAATGGCTTTGCTAATTTAAGCTTTCAATATAAAACAGCTGATGCAACAAGCCGATCAGTTCAACGTGCCGATGCTGCTGCACTTTCAGCAGCCGGTGTTCCTGATGTATCTTCTCTTGCACAAGTATGGGGCGCACCAGAAGTAAACGACGATATTACAATTTTTGGTAATGTAGGTTTAGAGCTAACGAACGATTCTGAATTTTACATGTTTGGTAACTACTCTGAACGCGATGTACGCGGCGGCTTTTACTACCGTAACCCGCAAACACGTTCTGGCGTTTACTCAAACGATGGTGGTGAAACACTACTCGTTGCCGACACAACACCTGATATGAGTGCTAACTGTCCTACTATTGCAATAACAGATGGCAACGTACTAGATGATCCTGCTTATATAAATGGTGTAGCAAACAACCCAGATTGTTTTGCCTTTAATGAGATGCTTCCAGGTGGTTTTACACCTAACTTTGGCGGCAACATTACTGATACTTCTTTAACTATTGGTACTAAAGGTCGATTCACTGGTGGTTTCTTAAAAGATACATACTATGACTTAAGTGGTACTGTGGGTTTAAATGAATCACGTTACTTTATTTACGATACGGTTAATGCCTCTTTAGGTGCAGATACACCACGTGATTTCAGCCCAGGTAAATATGAGCAACTAGAGAAAAACTTTAACTTTGATTTATCAAAGGGTGTCAACTTTGGTTTAGCTTATGATGTAAACATTGCCGGTGGTTTTGAATGGCATGAAGAAACATTCACTATCATCTCTGGTGATGAAGCATCTTACACAGCTGGCCCTTTAACAGCACAAGGTTTTGGTATTGGCTCTAACGGCTTCCCAGGTTTTAAACCATCACAAGCTGGTGAGTTTTCTCGTCGTAACTATGCAGCATATGTTGATGTTGAAGCACCCTTTACTGAAGACTTCTTAATGGGCTTAGCGCTTCGCTTTGAAGACTACGACAGCTTTGGTACTACAACTAACTACAAAGTAATGGCTCAATACCATTTAACTGAAGATTTAAATATTCGTGGTTCTGTAAGTAGCGGTTTCCGTGCACCTACAGTTGGTCAAGCTAACGTAAGTAACGTACAAACAAGCTTAGACAGCGGTGTATTACAAGATTCAGCGCTTCTTCCACCAACAAACCCTATTGCAGTGCAATTAGGTGGTACAGAGCTTGAGCCGGAAGAATCACAAAGCTATACACTTGGTGCTGTATACACAATCGGCGAGTTATTTTTAACGCTTGATTACTACAACATTCAAGTAGATGACCGTATTAGTCAATCAGATAAAATCAACTTAAGCCAAGCAGATAAAGATACACTTACAGCCGCTGGAGTTCCTAATGTACAAGGTCTTGCTCAGGTAAGCTTTTTTACAAATGACTTTGATACAACAACTCAAGGTATCGATTTAGTTGCAAACTATACTGCTGAACTAATGGGCGGTAGCTCTACATTTAGTCTTGCTTATAACTGGAATGATACTGAAGTAACTCAATTTAGTGAGATTACAGGTGCGTTTAAAGTTAAGCGCCTAGAAGAAGACTTACCTAATCATCGTGCAACGTTCACATTGTCTCAACAATGGGAATCAGTTTCTGCATTTGCTCGTGCAAACTACTACGGTGAATACCAAGGTGTTCACGTTGATTATGATGCAACAGCTAAAACAGCAGATGCTGCAGTCACTATTGATGCTGAAGTAACTTACTTCTTAAATGAATCAGTTAGCTTTTCTGTAGGCGCTCAAAACTTGTTTGACCAAGATGCTGAAAAACTTGATTTTGCAGAAGCCGCAGGCGCACCAAATAATAACTGGGGTGGTAAATATTACGAAACATCTCCGTTTGGTATTAACGGTGGCTTTTACTACGCTAAAGCAACATATACTTTTTAAACTATTTTCATGAAGAACCAAAGGCGAAATGTTAAAGACATTTCGCCTTTTTAATTTTATAGTTAATAAAAATAATAATAATGCCTAACTATGCTACTTGAAAAAGCTAACCAACTACTGCAACAAAATAAACTCAAAGAAGCTGAGTTTCATTTTAAAACGCTATTAAATAGTAATCCCGAAAATGGTGAAGCTTTATTTGGCTTAGGCAGAATTGCCCTACGATTAGAGCGTTATGACGCTGCCGTGTACTTACTCCAAAAAGCGTGTGAGCGCATGCCTCATATGCTTGAACCATTACATGCCCTTGCTGATGCATTTAACGGTGTTAATTCGCCAAACGATGCGTTAACGGTGCTCGAATACGCAAAAAAATTAGCAAGTCATAACCCAGAGCCTCATTATTACTTAGCACAGCACTATTTAACACATGGCGAGTTAGATAAAGCCCATACAACCTTTGCTCATGCACTCAGTATTGGGGTATACCCTGTAACAGCTTATATTTTATTTGAACTTGTGCAGTTAGGCCGGTTTGATAAAGAGCATAATTATGTAAGTAATTTGCACCACTTACTAACTCAAACGAGCAATTTACGTTTAAAAATGGTGTGTTACTACGCATTAGCAAACAGTTACGATGCACTTGAAGATACCGAGCAAGCATTTAATTATTTTATATTGGCAAATAAATTACAAAGAAAATTAAGTGAATTTAACACTAAAGATTTAATCCCTTTTTACGATGAAATAATAAAATACAACACCGAGGAATTTATTGCCTCTGCCGATAAAAAATTTACAGGTAATATTACACCTGTATTTATTATTGGTATGCCTCGTAGTGGCTCTACCCTCCTGGAGCAAATGTTGGCAAGCCATAGTCAGTTTTCGAGCCTAGGAGAAAGTACGAGTATTAGTAATAACGCGGTTGCTTTTATCGAGCAAAAAACGGGAGTTGCTTACCCGCAATGTTTAGCGCATTTAACGCCTGACTTAATCAAAAAAGCCCGCGAGCTTTATATCGCAACATTAAAAACAGCATCGCCCATCAGACCTTTTATAATAAATAAACTGCCGAGTAATTATCAGTCGCTCGGACTAATATATATCCTATTTCCAAATGCCAAATTTATAAACTTAAGTCGCAACTTTAATGCTACTGCGTTTTCTATTTTCACTAATTACTTTGCCGAAAACGAGCCTTATTTTTGCTCACTACCTGAGTTTAAGCTTTACCATAGTGTGTATGAAAAACTGATGAGCCATTGGTACTCCTTTAAAAGTATGCCAATTTATGATGTCAGTTACGAAGATTTAGTGAGCAACCCAAAAGAGCAGCTAACGCAGTTACTTGGTTTTTTAAACTGTCATTTTGAACAGCGTTGCTTAGCGTTTTATAAACAAAAAACACCGGTAACCACGTTGAGTAAACATGCTATTCGCCAACCTATTAATAACGCCGCAATCGCTAAGTGGGAGCGTTACAAAACACCGCTTTTAAAGTTACTTGATGAGAATTAATTAGGGCCTGTTTATCTTTCGAGGTTAAATTTGCAGTAGGCTGTTTGGTATTTAGGCAAGGCAGAGCCTATGTAGTGTGGTTGTTCCCCATAAATAGGCGATAACGTAGCATAAAGACCAAACATGCGCTGCCTTTTGGGTTCAACCCTGAAAGGTCAACAGATCCTACAGATGTGCTTTAAACCAATTAAGTAAATCTTTAAATTGATCATCACGCGCACTTGGGTGGGTAAGCATATTAATATGATCGTAATCAAAATTATGCCCGTGTTTACGACCGTAAATTCGCATTTGTTGAATGCCAGGCCCTGATTCGTCCATAAACTTTTGAATATCGATTGGTTGCGCTAATGCTTTATCTTTTACCGCAGCAATATGAAGCGTTGGCGGTAAATGCAGGTTGTTTAGAGCTTTTGCATAATCAAAATTATCATCAGAATCTATCCATGGCTTCTTTTTAGCCCATTGCATACTTTGATAATGCGACTTTTGAGTTTCGTTATCGCTTCCCCACTTATAACCTTTAGCATTTAAATAGCCGTGTTTTTTAGCAAGTAAAGGTGCCATAAAATACCAAATTAAATTGGCTTGTAATAATTTTTGAGGATGGTTATTAAATAAAGAACGCTTAGAGCCAAAATACACACACGCTTTTACATCATTAATATACTCTGGAAAACGTGCAAACGCGCTGTTCATCAATACCCCGCCCCAAGAGTGAGCGACCCAGTAGTCAGGCTTCTTGCCTTCAATCAACTCTATTTGCTTAATAAAGGTAGGGATGTCTTCTAGGATAGACTCAGTTTGTCCATATTCGGACTCGCTCGAAATAATTGGCTTACTATCACCTCGTCCACGTAAATCAGCCACATAGCATCGGTACCCATGCTCAGCCAAAAAAGGGGCAAGCCCTTTATTAGAATGGGTGTAAAAAATTTTACCGTTTTCTACAGCTCCATGCATAAAAAATACGACAGGCCCTTGCTGATTATCATCGCTGATTCGACGTAAATGAAGTGTTTGGTGAGCGTCTAAATTGATAATTATTGATTGCTGAGAAATCGCCACAGTTATTCCTTTTTATTATTTTCAACTCATCCTACCAGCAATATTAAATATACCAAAGGAAATGTCTGCACTTTACTCATCAGCATTTGTTACAATCACCACATCATATCTGTTGTTAAAATGAAGCCATGAAAGAAAATAAAGCACGTTCAAAATTACACCCTCGTAACCTACATAAAAATGGGTACGACTTCGATTTATTAACAACAGAGCACCCTGCTCTACTGCCTTTTGTTATAACCACACCTGCAGGTACTAAAAGTATTGATTTTAGTGATAACAAAGCCGTTAAAACACTCAATCAAGCTCTTTTAAAAGCACATTATAATATTGATTTTTGGGATATTCCTGAGCACAATTTATGTCCACCTATACCTGGGCGTGTTGACTACATTCATTACTTAGCTGACTTATTAAGTGATGATAATCAACAACAAATACCTTTAGGTAAGCAAATTAAAGTGCTTGATATTGGCACTGGCGCTAACTTAGTTTATCCGCTTACTGGTACAAGTGAATATAAGTGGCATTTTACAGGGACTGATATTGATGCAGCTTCGGTAAAAATAGCAAAGCAAATTGCTCAGTTTAATAGTTTAAAAATAACCCTAAAACAACAAAAAAACGCATCACATATTTTTAAAGGCGTTGTAAATCAAAAAGATTTATACCATTTAACGCTCTGCAACCCTCCGTTTCATGCAAGTGAAGAAGAGGCAAGTAAAGGCAGTGAACGTAAATGGAAAAACCTAGGAAAAACACCCAGTAGCACGCTTAATTTTGGTGGTCATAATAATGAATTATGGTGTGAAGGCGGTGAAGTACAGTTTATCTCTAACATGATTAAAGAGAGCGAAGACTTTGCAGAGCAAGTACTGTGGTTTACGTCGTTAGTCTCTAAAAAAGATAATATTGCAGCCCTTGAAGAAGTATTAAAAGCCCACCCAATAGCACAATATAAAATAGTTGATATGGCACAAGGTCAAAAAATTAGCCGCTTTATTGCATGGAGCTACTTTGATAAAGAAACTCGTGAACAAATTTGTAGCGAGCTGGCTTAGTACCAATTTTATTAAAAACAATAAAAAGGATAAGGCAATCATGATAGATTTTCGCTCTGATACAGTTACAAAACCAACAAAAGAAATGCGCGATATTATGTACAGCGCACCGGTTGGTGACGATGTATACGGTGATGATGAAAGCGTTAACCAGCTAGAAGCTTATGCGTGTGAGCGTTTTAACTTTGAAGCTGCTCTTTATTGTAGCTCAGGTACACAAGCCAACTTACTTGCAATAATGGCGCATTGTGAGCGAGGTGACGAATACATTTGTGGCCAAAATGCTCACAATTATAAGTTTGAGGGCGGCGGCGCAGCTGTTTTAGGGTCTGTGCAACCACAGCCTATTGAAAATGAAGCCGATGGTAGCATCCCCTTCAGTAAAATAGCTGCAGCAATAAAACCAGACGATTGCCATTTTGCAAACACGCGATTACTTAGCTTAGAAAATACCATAGGCGGAAAAGTGCTCCCGCTTGAGTACTTAGCCCAAGCTCGTGACTTTGTTAATACGCATAATTTAGCGCTGCACTTAGACGGCGCACGTGCTTTTAATGCCGCTGTTGAGCTAAATATTGATATCACTGAAATCACAAAGCACTTTGACTCAATTTCTATTTGTTTATCTAAAGGTTTGGGGGCGCCCGTAGGCTCTTTATTATTAGGCTCACCAGCACTTATTAATAAAGCAAGACGATGGAGAAAAGTACTTGGTGGCGGTATGCGCCAAGCCGGAATGCTTGCAGCTGCCGGGCAGTTTGCACTTGAGCACAATGTAGAGCGCTTAAAAGACGATCATGCAAATGCACGTTATTTGGCTCAACAATTAAGTGAAATCAGTGGCTTTACTGTAGATATGAGTAACACCACTAATATGGTTTACGCAACATACACTAGCAGTATAAACATTGAAGAGATTGCTGAGGCACTTAAACAACAAGGTATACTATTTAGCCCAAGCAAGCAGCTTAGGCTAGTGACGCATTTAGATATTACGCGCGAAGATATTGATACATTTTTAAATGCTTTGTCGGCCCATATTTAACGCGGCTTTATAATGTTTGCGGCATACCGAAACGTATCGGTCATTGCCGCCAATTTCTACTTGGTTACCATCGGCTATTGCTTCACCATTTTCATCGGTACGCAGTACATGGTTTGCTTTACGTCCACAGTGGCATACAGTTTTAAGCTCAACTAACTTATCAGCCCACGCAAGCAAATATTGCGACCCTATAAATAGCTCGCCTCTAAAGTCGTTACGCAAGCCATAACACAATACCGGTATACCTAATTCATCAACCACATCGGTTAATTGCATTACTTGTTCTTTTGATAAAAATTGGCATTCATCAACTAATACACAATGGCGTTTTTTGTCGTTGTTAAGCGATTGAATAAGATCAAATACATCTTTACTAGCATCAAATACATGCGCGTCAGCTTGTAAGCCTATACGAGACGATACTTTACCCACGCCTTGTCTATCATCAATGGCTGCAGTAAGGATCACAGGTTCCATGCCACGTTCTTTATAATTAAATGCAGATTGTAATAACGTGGTTGATTTACCTGCGTTCATTGCAGAGTAGTAAAAGTATAATTGAGCCATTGCAGTGCCATTTTATAAAAAGTGCGCTTATGCTACCTTAATATTAAATTAATTTACATTAATCCTTCGTGTTTCAGTAACCAACGTTTTCTATCAAGCCCACCAGCATAACCCGTTAGCTTTGCATTTGCGCCAATGATCCTATGACAAGGCACGATTATGCTAATCGGGTTTTTACCATTCGCAGCGCCTACCGCTCTCACTGCTTTTGGGTTATTGAGTTGGTTTGCAATATAGCCGTATGTTTGCGACTGTCCAAAAGGTACCGTTAATAATGCTTGCCATACGCTTTGTTGAAATACTGTACCGTTTGTATCAAGTGGTACATTAAAAGTAGTGCGTTTTTTTGCAAAGTACTCGTTTAACTGCGCAGCGCAAATAAGCACCGCCTTGTTAGCGACTTGCTCAAATGGCGTATGAGGGTGCTCAACTGGAGGATAAAACCCGACGTAACTCACGCCTTTATTGGTCGCTTGAATAATTATGTCGTCTATTGGGCTTGAGATTGATGTTTGAATTATCATTATAATTGCTGCCAAAGTTGAAAAGTTAAGTAAGACCGAAAGGGAGCGCAATTAGCGGGCTCAAACGGGTTTGCCGCCGCTTGTGCTTTTTTAACACCTAAATCGCCATCAAGTAATATATCGGGTTGGCTTTGTCCTCGCAGCTTTGCGTAATTTACCGTCCAAGGGCCAATTCCCTTTAAAATAAGCCATTCGTCTAAATCGTCATTCTCAGGGTTTAAAGCACAAAACTGCGCTAAATTATGCAGTGCATTTTTACGCGCTTGTGGCATTTTAAAAAATGCAAAGTCACTATTAGCAACAATGTTAGCCGTAGGAAAGTAAATAACATCGCCCTCTTTTTCGCCTAATTCATCAACTAACGTTGTTACTAAATTATGCGCAGCAGTAACACTCACTTGCTGCCCAAGTACTGCCCAAGTACTGCCCTTATACCAGCTTCAAAGCTTGACCAAATTCCCGGAAGCCTGAGCCCTTCACACACTGCAAACGCATTGTTTATATTGGCGCTTAAATGCATTTGAATTAAATTAATATCGGCATCTAAATCAAGTACACGACGTATATTATTTATAACCGATTGCAAATAAGCCGTATTATCTATATTGATAGATACACTAAAATGGTTTTTACTCGCTATAAATTCAGCGGTAAAGCTTCCTTTATATTCCTCACTTGCAAAAGTGCGCCCGTAACTCGTTTGCGTTATCCACTCCATTGGTTTTATCAAACGCCTTTGTAAAAAGCTCTGCAAAGCAGGCCAATTATAAGGCGGCCTAAATGGTAGTGTTAAAGTGAGTGTTGATGCTGGTTTTTTATCGCCACTGCGCAGCTTTGAGGGAGCTATATTTAACTGCTGTAAAAAAGCATCATTAAAACGCCTAATACTTTTAAAGCCAGCGGCAAATGCTATTTCGGTAAGGGGTAAGTGTGTTTCTTGAATCAGTTTTTTAGCAAAGTGACACTGGTTAAATAATCGGTATTGCGTAATCGACACGCCAAAATACTGCTTAAATAACTGTCTTAAATAACGACTACTTACACCTAAACGAGCGGCTAATTTTTCGCAGTCGTGCTCATCATTTTGATCTATTAACTGTTTTGCTCTAAGTGCAGTTGTTTTTGTACCCTGCCATGCTGCGCTGCCTGGTGCGCTATCGGGTCTGCATCGTATACATGGCCTAAACCCAGCTTGGGCTGCATTATGTGCACACTGATAATACGTGACGTTTTTTTCATGAGCCGTTGGCGCAGGGCAAATAGGTCTGCAATAAATACCGGTACTTTTAACAGCAACATAAAAAAGCCCGTCAAAACGTGGATCGCGGCTCTGACGTGCTTTTTGCCAATGTAAAATGTCCATAAGCGACTCTATAAAATAACCTAATAGAGTCTAGCTTATAGAAAATAAACTGTATTACTAGCCATATTCGGAACTCAACTAATAGAAGCTAAGTAGCGCTTTTCAACTTCAGTCCAATTAATTACATTATAAAAAGCAGCGATATACTCAGGGCGCTTATTTTGATATTTCAAGTAATAGGCATGTTCCCATACATCAAGTCCCAAAATAGGGATATTCCCTTGCATTAAAGGGCAATCTTGATTAGCGCTATTTTGTACAATCAGCTTTTCATCTGGAGTGACGCATAACCACGCCCAGCCACTACCAAATTGGCTAATTGCAGCGGCTGTAAATTCCTCTTTAAATTCATCAAAACCGCCGAGTTGCTCATTTATAGCTTGGGCCACAATACCTTCAGGTTTACCACCTCCTTGCAGGCTCATTACTTGCCAAAACAAACTGTGATTAAAGTGCCCACCTACGTGTTCTTGAACCGCTTTTTGCAATTGAGTGGGCAGCTTACTTATATTAATAAGTAACTCCTCAGCATTTACGTTGGCATATTCAGTGTTCTCTAATGCTGTATTAGCCTTATTTATGTAGGTTTGATGATGTAAAGTATGATGAATATACATTGTTTTACTGTCTATATGAGGCTCAAGCGCATCGTATTCATAATTAAGTGCTGGCAAGGTAAACGCCATAAATTACTCCTTTATTTTAATGTAGCAGGCTGTTTGTTGAGTCTTTAGAACATAAGCAAAAATTCACTTGCTCAATCAGTTCTGGAAAAGAAGGATAACGCTGTGCAAATGCAATAAGTTCAGCAGAGGTTTTGAGGTAATGATGCTTACTCACTTTTTGTATATCGTAATGAGTATGCTTAATTAATGAAGAGAGTGTTAAGTGTACTTCGCATAACCATTTACATGCATTTTCAGGCTGTTGCATAGCAATATAGGTATCAGCTAAATTATGTGAAGCAACAACAAGTGCGGGTATACAATGCTCAATAGCATGAATGGCATTATTATTAATCTGAGCGTATAAAAACTGCTGAAGGAGATGATCTGCGAGTGTTTTGGCTAATAAGTATTTATCGCGTGCTTCGAGTAAAGCACCTTGTTCAAATGCATAATTACCTTGCATTATGTTCGACTGCCAAGGGCTTAATGCTTGTTCAAAATAGAGTAGATCTGGCTGGGGCTGTTTTTGACTTGAGATCATATAATCATCTGCACATTTAATTATTGAGTGTGTATTTAACTTACACACCCAACAACGCAAATGCAAATGATTTTCATTAACTATTTAGCGAAATCTAATAATTCCTGCCCTGTTAAGCGATATATAATCCATTCGTTTTGTGGCTTTGCACCAATGCTATTGTAAAAATCGATAGCGGGTTTATTCCAATCAAGGACCACCCATTCAAAACGGCCACAGTTATTACTAATCGCATTATTAGCTAAGTGCTTCATAATGGCTTTGCCTGCACCATTGCCACGACTATCAGGGCTTACATATAAATCTTCTAGGTACAGGCCATTTTTACCTAACCAGGTAGAGTAATTATAAAAATATACTGCAAAACCAATTGGCTCATCGCCTTCTAAACAAATTATGCTGTGCGCGGTTGATCCTTCGCTAAACAAAGTATCTAGAATTGCTTGTTCATCTGTTTTTACCGCATCAGGTTCTTTTTCGTATATGGCAAGTTCGGTAATAAAGTGCAAAATTGTTTTTGCGTCACTTGGTTTTGCATCACGTATTATAACGGGGTTACTCATTGTATTTTGACCTTAAATATACAGCTCTAATTTATCTTTTAAAATATCTAATTGAATAGGCTTACTCAAGTAATCATCCATTCCAGCAGTTATACAGCGCTCTTTATCGGAGTCCATTGCATTAGCAGTGATAGCAATAATTTTTATATTTTTGTGCTGCTCACCCGCGACCCCTTCGCGTATAGCTGCAGTTGCCCCAAAGCCATCCAAAACTGGCATTTGGCAATCCATAAGTACAAGCTTAAAGAATCCTGAATCATGCGCTTTTAATATATCAATTGCCAATTGACCATTCCCGGCAATCGTAACGTCACAATTAAGCTTTTTGAGCATTAATTTAGCCACCTGTTGGTTAATGGGATTATCTTCTACAAGTAGTATTTGGGCAGATTCCTGCACCTTTTCTTTTTTAAGTGACGAAATATAGCCTGACGTAACAAGTGGAAGTGTCTCGCCTGCATCATTACTCGTTATAACCGACAGTGCAGAAATTAAATCGGCAGTGGTCACAGGTTTAGGAAAATATGCCTGAAAGCCAGCGTCAGAATAACGCTGAGCGCCTTCCATACCAGCAATACTGGTCATCATTACAAGTGGCATTGATTTATAATGTGCATGTGCTTTTAGTGCTTTACAAAGCTCTATGCCGTCCATTCCTGGCATTTGCATATCAAGCACTGCAATATCGTACATACAATTTTTGCTTTCATATTGCTGCGCGCACATATCAAGTGCTTGATGTGCATCGCATGCAAGCGCAACCTTAGCGCCCCAATGCTCAAGCTGTTGTAAAATTACAATTCGATTTGTTTCGTTATCATCAACAACTAAAACCGTTAACTCTTTCATATTAATATTAGGAATATAACGCTCTTTTTGATCGCCAGGGGTCAGCATTATAGTGGCAGTAAAGGTACTTCCTTCGCCGGCTTCACTACTAAGAGAAATTGCCCCACCCATTAGCTCACAAAGCTGCTTACAAATAGCCAGCCCTAAGCCACTGCCCCCGTATTCACGCGTTGTTGATGCATCTACTTGAGAAAACGGAGTAAATAATTGCTGCTGTTTTTCTAAACTGATCCCTATACCTGAGTCTTTTATACTGACAATAAATTCTAAGCCTTGAGCCACTTTATTAATTTTCGCACTTACAACAACCTCGCCTTTACTCGTAAACTTAACGGCGTTACTTAGTAAATTAGTAAGTACTTGGCGAATTCGCCCAGGATCACCGCATAACTGCGAAGGCTCAAGTGCAACCAAATCCAAAATTATTTCAATCCCTTTGTCTTGAGCTGTAAATGCTTGCGCGGCAGCAACTTCACCAATTAAATCGCGGGCATTAAAGTTAATTTCTTCAAGCTCAATTTTACCCGCTTCGGCTTTAGAAAAGTCCAAAATATCGTTAATTACACCCAATAAAGAGTGTGCACTTGTTTTGGCTATATCGACTTTTGTTTCTATTGGTTTAGGAAGTGACTCTAATTGAACAAGCTCTAACATACCAAGTACACCATTCATTGGCGTTCTTATTTCGTGACTCATCGTTGCTAAAAATTGGCTCTTAGCAATAGCTGCATCCTCTGCTTTTACAAGCGCAATTTTAAGCTCTTCACTAATTACTTTTCGTTTTTGAGAAACCAACGTACTGCCCACTAAAGTAGCTAATGATCGAAGATAGGTTTCTTCACTTTGCGTCCAATAGTGGTGCTCGCCAACAGTTTCAGCACATAAAACACCTAAATTACCATCGCCTGTTGCTATAACAGCATCAAGTATTGATTTAATATCGAGTGGTTTTGCATACGCTTCTATAAAATCAACAGTGGCCGGGTGAGTATAAACATCATCAATAGCCACTAAGTTTTGCTCATAAATGGCGTTATAATATGCAGGATAGTCTTTAGCAGTTAAAACAGCATCTGTATCTACAAACCCTTGCCCATCTATATATAAGCTATGACACGCCATTGCGTCTCGTTGTTCGTTAAAAATCCATACCGACGCACGTGCAATATTTAGCACTTCACACATAGATTTAACCGCTAGCTTTTTAACTTGCTCTACATCACTATTTTGTACTTCAGGTGCAACCGTAAGCGCGGCTAAGTTTTTGTTATATCTGTTGGCTTTTTCGCTTTCAAGTTCAAGGCGTTTATGTGCGTCAATACTTTGAAATGAGCCAAAAACACGCACACATTTACCACCTTTAAACTCTGTTTGCCCCATCGATTTAACCCAGCGTTCTTGCCCAGCATAGGTTAAAATAATAAGTTCAACACTCCAGCTTTCGCCTAATGTCACTGCGCATTCAAACAAAGTATTTATAGTATCTCGGTGCACTCCTGGTTTATAAAAATCAATTGCGGTATCTATGCTAGGCTCAAAACCCTCTGGTACTTCGTGGATAACTTTAACTTCATCAGACCAATAAAGCGTATGTGCTTCTAAGTCAATTTCCCATGCCCCAATCTGCCCTTGCTTACTCATTGACTCTAGCAAGCTTTGCTGACGATTTATTTTTAATTGCGTATTGTATCGCTCTGTAATATCTAAAATAAATCCATCTAAATACAAAACGTTACCAGTTTCATCGTAAATCGCTTGGCCTTTTTCATTTACCCAATGCAAAGAGCCATCGCGAGCTGTAATTCTATACTCAACAGACCATGACTGCTTAGCACTGGCACAGCGTAAAATTTCAGCTTTTATTTTTTTAGAA
The DNA here is from genome assembly GCF_015864485.1 of Pseudoalteromonas sp. SWN166. Taxonomy (NCBI): domain Bacteria; kingdom Pseudomonadati; phylum Pseudomonadota; class Gammaproteobacteria; order Alteromonadales; family Pseudoalteromonadaceae; genus Pseudoalteromonas; species Pseudoalteromonas sp. SWN166. The sequence continues at coordinate 10,413 of NZ_JADYXB010000013.1, read as the reverse complement.
TCGTCTTCGCATATTAAATCAAAAAAGCTTAGAGCATCATTGCCTATCAACTCATCAGGTGAATAGCCTGTTATCTCACTTGCTTGCTCACTCATATAAAGCGTGCTTAATTTATCATCAAATTTACACCGATAAATAATACCCGGTATATTTGATACCAAAGATGCAAATCTATCTCGGCTTCCTTGCAGTTCAAGTTCAGTTGCTTTTTTATCTGAGATATCTAAGTGAGTACCTATCATTCGCTTAGGCGAACCATCACTATTCCATTCAACCACTTTAGCTGTATCAAGCACCCACACCCAGTGGCCATTTTTATGCTTCATACGCGCTTCACTTTCGTAGTAATCTGTTTCGCCTGCAAAGTGCGCTTTTAGCTTTAAGTCTGATTCAATTAAATCCTCTGGGTGAATAAATTTATACCAAGTTTGTATTGTACAAGGCTCTATTTCGCTGAGTTTATACCCTATAATTTCAGCCCAACGGTTATTTAAAACAGCTACGTTAGTATCAATATACCAATCCCAAATACCTACAGCAGTTGTATCTATCACTAACTGCAACTGTGTTTTATGCTGCTCAAGTTCTAGTTCTTGCAGTTTAAGAAATGTCATATCGGTACGAATAGCAATATAGCTTTGCGGTTTACCGCTTTCATCTAAAAATGGCGCAATGGTCGTATCTACCCAATAAAAACCACCATGCTTCGCTTTATTGCATATTTGCCCGTTCCATACATCTCCGCGTTTAAGCGTTTGATACATATTTTTAAAAAATTCTTTTTCGTGCTTTCCTGAATTTAAAATACGGTGGTTTTGACCTATTAATTCATGCTCATCATAGCCACTAATTTCACAAAATTTCTTATTTACAAAAGTAATGGTGCCATGCAAATCAGTTACTGCAACAATGGCATGTTCATCTAATGCGCTTTTTTGTTCAGCTAATTGTTTTAATGCAATTTGAAGCGCAGAGCGTTGTTTTTGCAGTATGCTTTGCTGTTCTGCTTTTACGGCCACTAACTTACGCAGGCCTAATGAAAGCTGATTAAACTCTATGCTGTCGTTTATTATTGGCACTTTAACCACATCACCTTTGGTAATGTTTTCAACAATTTTAGCTAAGTTAATTAAAGGACGAGAAAGCCGACGACCAAACCACCACGACGACGTTAATATAAGTAGTAATGCCCCCATATTTGTTAATATAGCGAGCTGCTTATAATAATTAGATCCTTGCAATGCAACGTCTTTTGGTTTTGATACAAGTAATTGCCAACCAGATTCATTTAAAAACTCTAAAGAATTAATATACCCATATAAAGTGGCTTCATCTTTATTACTATAAGAAAAAACACGTTGTGTTGGTGAGCCATTCTGAGAGAAAAATAGTGGTTGGGCATCGTTTGTATTATTACTTTTTTGAATTTTATTATTGTGCATAACATAAAATGTTATGTCTTTATTAGCTGTGTGTATTTTACTTAGATTATTCAATAAGCCGTTTAAATTTATATCTGCGAGCAATATGGTTTGTAACTTATTTTCGTCATTTAATACCGGTAAACCAATAATATGATACTCACGCCCTGAGACAGTCATTGACTGAAATTGAATTTCTCCTGTATTTTTAATACCAGAACGAATGTCGTTAAAACGTTGGTCTTTAATAACATTAAAAAAGGGGGATTTAGGGAGTGAATTAACGAGGTCTACATCAATAAGCTCTACATTATTAACAAAGTCGTACTGCTCAACAAATTGACTGATTAATTTTTGCTTTTTAGCAGGGCTAATATCAAGCTGTGTCCTAAGCAAATATAGGTCTGTAACATGGTCCGCAAACCAAATATCAGCAAATTGCTTACCTATATTATTTAGCTCGTTTAGTTCAGTGTCTGCATTTTGTTTAAGGGTGCGATTTACGTGTTCAAGACTAAACCAAGTAAGTATACAAAGTGGCCCTAAGGCTATAATTATAAAGGTTATAATTAACTTACTTCGAACAGATTGTCCTTTACCTGTTAATTCACCAAAGTTTAAACCTTTGTCCATGCTTAATACCCAGCAGCTTTTAATCATTTAATATTACTTACATTAATGCACTAAATATATAAAGACGCAAGTTTTGAGCTGTAAACTCCTTAAAAAATCGACATTTAGCGTTACAATCTTAAATTCGCGCATTCAAAAAAAGTACGTCTTTATTACTAACTTACAATTGCGTTCATTTACACTATAACTCCTGTAGCTGTTTTAAATCACCCATGATATAAGCAATATTAAATCAAAGCATTTGAGAGCATTATGGCGCACGATCACTCACATAGTCATGTAGACGAAAACCAAAGCAATAAACAACTCACCGTTGCTGTGGTTATTAATGTATTGCTAACCGTAGCCCAAGTTATTGGCGGGATATTTTCGGGCAGTTTGTCACTTATAGCCGATGCCCTTCATAATTTAAGTGATGCTGCCGCTATATTTATAGCCTTGGTTGCACGTAAAGTTGGTAATAAACCTGCTGACGGCACTCATCACTTTGGCTATAAACGCGCAGAAATACTCGCCACACTTTTTAATAGCAGTACATTAATATTAATTGGCGTGTATTTAATTTTTGAAGCCATTTCGAGCTATTTAAACCCTCAACCAATTAATGGCTGGATAGTTGTGTGGGTGGCAGCAATAGCATTGGTAATCGATTTAGCAACCGCATTTTTAACCTACCGAGCAGGTGCAAATCACAGCATAAATATAAAGGCGGCTTTTATCCATAACGTATCTGATGCAATGGCGTCTATTGTGGTAATTATTGCGGGCACCTTAATTATTTTATACCAATGGTACATTGTCGATTTAATTGCCACTGTACTTATTTCTATCTATGTAATTTATCATGGCATTTTACTATTAAAGCAAAGCTGCAAAATTTTAATGCAAGCAGCACCCAATAACATCGACACACATGCTATATCACATGCTATTGGTAGTGAATTTAATATCGAGTCTGTAACCAGTATTAAGCTTTGGCAACTAGACGATAAAGAAAACTACTGCGAGCTTGTTATTAGCACTCAGCAAGCAATTGATTTGCCAACCTTAAAAAGCTTTTTACACGACAATTTTAATATCGAAAACTGCATAATAGAAATCCAACCAAATACACAACTATTTAATTGAAAACAGCTCGTATTATCATTTACAATGTTGCCATTAACTCATAATGAGATACCGTTTTTGAAACTTTGGTTACGTAGAATTCATTTAGGCCTTGCCCTTATTAGCGGACTATTTTTATTAATAGTGAGCTTAACCGGTGCTGTTATGATTTATGCAAAAGACATACAGCACTTAATAGAACCCGCAAAATGGCAAGTAACACCACAAGCAAATTTAATGCCTTACGATGAGCTTATACAAAATGTACAAGCTCAAACTAAGCAAAAAATCACCTTTTTTATGCCCGAGCAAGCACCAGAAACTGCATGGCAATTTAGGTTAGCTAATAAATACTACGCCAGTGTTGATCCCTACTCAGGGAGAGTGCTAAACGTCTATGAATCAACCGATACGATTTATGGGTTTGCTATGGGATTACATCGTTGGCTGTTGTTTGAAGACAGTGAGGGTGAAAAAACCTTTAGAAATTGGATGTCGGTGTGTGCATTGCTACTTTTAATAAATGTATTACTCGGCTTTTATTTATGGGTAAAACCTAAAAACAGAATTAAGCGTTTAGCTATAAAACCAAAAGCCAAATTTAGAGTGCTCATGTATCAATTACATACCGTACTGGGTGTTTACTTTTTTATACCGCTGGTACTTATTGCCTTCACTGGCATGGCATTTAATTGGAAAACACAAACTCAATCGGTATTAGAATTTGTAACGTTTAATAAAGTAGAACAAAGGCCTAAAGCACCGAAAATAATACAGCCCTCTCAGGCTACTTTAGACTATAACAAAGCAATTAAAAATGCAGAGAACGTATTTCCAGATGGCAAAGTATATAGAATTTATTTACCTAAAAAAGCCGACGAAGCAATAGCACTGAGAATGCAAAACCCTGGCGAAAGCCACGCTTACAGTTGGGTGTGGACCAACCCATTTACTGGTAAAGTATTAAACTCATTTGACGCCAGTAAAACTAACTTCACAACACAAGCATGGAACTTTAAGTATAAGTTTCACATTGGTGATTTTGCAGGTCCTATAGTGCAGTTTTTATGGTTATTAATAGCCCTTTCACTCGCGTTTTTTATTGTAAGCGGTGTGTATTTTTGGTTAAAACGCCATAAATAGAAATAAATCTCATTAACACTTGCGTCATTAGTTGATAATAATTACCATTACGGAAATTATTATCAACTAAGACACCCCATGTTAAAAACTTCGCTTTGCCTTATTGCTGTTGCAATAAGTGCTAACACGTTAGCAAATGAAAATAATAAAAATGAATACACTTCTGATCAGTTAGAGCACGTGATTGTATCTGGCAGCCGCATATCAGAAAGCATAGACGAAGTACCCGCCTCTATTACCGTTATTAATCAGCAACAAATACAACAGCATTTAAAAGTAAGTTCAGAACTAAGTAGTTTACTCGCGCAAATGGTTCCTGGCCTTGCCCCAGATACTGGCAGTTCAAGCAATTCTGGGCAAACACTACGCGGCCGTGCGCCTTTAATAATGATTGATGGTGTACCGCAATCAACCCCTCTTCGTAATGGTTCTTTAGGCGTAAAAACGCTTGATGCAAGTGCCATAGCGCGCATTGAAGTCATAAAAGGCGCAACGTCTATTTATGGTAATGGTGCCTCAGGTGGCATTATTAACTACATAACAAAACAGGCTCGCAGTGATGGTAAGCCTGAAGGCGAAATAAGTATTTCAAGTCGCTTTAGTGCGGTTAAATTAGCAGAAAGTGGCGGCGGTAGAATATCGGCAGCGGTAAACGGTAAGCTCGATAAACTAAGCTATCTGTTAACAGCAAGCTATGAAGAAAACGGCGTACAACGCGATGCAGAAGGCGATATTTTAGGTTTACAATATGGTTTATCCGACTCTGAAACTCAAAACTATTTTACCAAACTAACTTATGATTTTGACGACGAAAAGCAACTGCAGTTTAGCTATAACTTTTATAGTTCACAGCAAAAAACTGATTTAGGCGATGTTACTGGCGATGTCAATATAGGGGAAAAAACATACGCTATACACGTCCCCTTAGCGCTTCAAAAACAAGGTAAACCGCAAGGCCCAGAAGGCAACGAAAATATAACCCTAAAATATGTTGATTACGCGTTGTTTGAAAACACACAAATGACCCTCGATCTGTATAAACAAAATATAGAAAACGTGTTCTTTTTCTCAACCGCTTTAGCCAATCTTGATGAAGGTTATAGCGGTGGTCAATCGGTTATTAAGTCAGATAAACAAGGGGCAAGAGCCACATTTAACAGCCAGTTTGATTTTGAAAACGTAACCGCTACTTTAATTTATGGAATTGATGCTTTAAACGATAAAACATCGCAACCTTTAGTGGATGGTCGTGTTTGGGTGCCAGAAATGGACATGGAAAGTGTTGCTGGCTTTTTACAAACCAAATGGGTAATAAACGACAACATTATTGTAAAAGCGGGTGTAAGAAACGAAAGCATTGATTTGAGCGTAAGTGATTATCAAACACTAAAGCTGTGCAGAACCGCATCACAATGTTCAGTGCCATTAAGTGTTCGTGGCGACACCATTAATTACGATGCAACAACCTATAATGCAGGCATTAAATATAATTTAACAGATACCTTTAGCCCGTTCTTTAGCTACTCACAAGGCTCTGACATTTCTGATATTGGTCGCTTACTTCGCGCAGCGACCGTTGACGATATTGCGCTAATTCAAACACAAGCTTCAATAATCGATAATTACGAAGTTGGTTTTACCTCACAGTTTGAAAACGTGCGTTTTGAATTTGCACTTTACAGAAGTACCTCAGAGCTTGGTACAAGTAATGAGTATAATGAAGTAACGGGTGTTTACGAACCTGTACGTGCACCACAAGAAATATGGGGTTACGAAGGGTTAGTTAACTACACTATTACCCAAGACCTTAAATTAAGTGCCACATACAGTTACGTAGAAGGTAAAAACACCGAAGCTGATGACTATCTAGGCGCAAGCCAAATTAGCCCACCTAAAGCCACTGCTAATTTAACATGGCAAACAAATGACGAACTATCACTTGCTATGAGCTTTTTATATGTAGGCGACAGAAAGCGTTTTGATAAAAATGCGCAAGGCCAATACTCTGGCGATCAGGGCCCTGTTAGTAGCTACAATACATTTAACTTAAGTGGCCTATACAATGTTAACACTCAATGGAGTGGGTATTTTGGAATAGAAAACCTGTTCAATAGCGATTACTACACTGCCCGCGCACAGGCTTACACCTACGGTGGATATAACATTAAAGGCTTAGGCACAACCGCAACGCTGGGTGCTAAATATCAATTTTAACAAATAAGCGCACGTTATAGGCATGCCCTGCATGCCTATATGCTCAACTAATCCCGCATAAATAAACGTCTCAATTTTTATCTAGCAGTCATGATCTTGTATTAGATGCTAATACAAATAAAAAACTGTCCATAAACCAAGCAGTAACGCAAACTTAAATAAGAATCAAAACCAATAGTAACACAATGATTTTTATAGAGAAAACTTGCAATGTAGGCTATTTGTACTACACTGCATACAATTGAAATAGTTAAGGCGATTTATCATGAAAGGTAATCAAAAAGTAATCGATGCGTTTAATACATTGTTAGCTAACGAATTAGCAGCAATCGATCAGTATTTTATACACTCGCGCATGTATGACGACTGGGGTTTAAACAAGCTATACGAGCGCCTTAACCATGAAATGGAAGAAGAAAAAGATCACGCAGACTGGCTTATTAAGCGCATCTTGTTTTTAGAAGGTGTACCAAATATGACTAAGCGCCGTGATTTACTTATCGGTAACGATGTAAAAAGCATGATGCAAAACGATTTAACACTAGAGCTTGAAGTAGTTGCGTGTGTTAAAGATGTAATCGCAATATGTGAAGAACAACAAGATTATCAATCTCGTAGCATTTTAGAAAAACTGTTATTTGATACCGAAGAAGACCATGTTTACTGGTTAGAGCAGCAACTTGGCTTAATTGATAAGATTGGTTCTGAAAACTATCATCAAGCACAAATGGCTTAGTAGGAGCATATTATGAAAGGCGATAAAGACGTTATTGCAGCGCTTAATAAAGTACTCGCTAATGAGCTTGTTGGTATTAACCAATACTTTTTACATGCACGCATGTTTAAAGATTTTGGTTTCACTCAACTAGACAAAGCAGATTACAAAGTATCAATTCAAAAGATGAAAAACGCCGATCGTTTAATCGAACGTATTTTGTTTTTAGAAGGCTTACCAAATCTTCAAGACTTAGGTCGATTACGTATTGGTGAAAACAGCGAAGAAATGATTGCAGCTAACATGAGTTTTGAACTTGATACTATTACCGAGTTGCAAAGCGCAGTAAAACTGGCTGAAAGCAAAAAAGATTACATTACCCGTGAAGCACTTGATCACATTTTAAATGAGCAAGAAGAGCAAATTGACTGGTTAGAAACCCAGCAATTACTTATTAAAAATACGGGTATTAAAAACTACTTACAATCTCAACTGTAAATAGTAACAAGCATAAAAAAAGCAGCTAAAAAGCTGCTTTTTTTATATCTAAATTTTTATATGTAATTAAGCAACTTGATCCGTTACATCAGCAATTTGAATAAGTCTGCGATTAAGGATCTTTTTAGTACAACCACAACACTTACCACATTGGCTGCCTACTTTAAGCTCTTTAGTTAATTCACGCATGGTCGTTGCACCATCGTCAATTGTTTGCTCAATTTTTTTATCGGTCACACCGTGACATAGACAAATATACATGAATACAAACCACTCTCAATTTCATTTAGTAGGTGCATACTAATCTAAACGAAAATGGTTATCAATTGTTATTTGAAAATATATGTATTTTTTGAAATTTTTTTGGCCAGCGCCACTTAAGTCGAGAATTCGCGGCAGCTTGAGAATAGTTTTAATTTTAAGCAAGGTGTGGCACTCAGATTGAGATTTATTAATTAGAGTCCACCTTAAATCTAAGTAAGATTAGGTTTAGGTAAATATCTGAATGGTTGAGAATTAATTACTTTAGGCTTTAAAAAACTTAATGTATCAATACGGAGTTTATGGATGGGTGATTTCCGGTTTGTGCCATAAGCAGTCATTGGTAACGCCCAAATAAGGGAAAAAATAGTTTGTTAAAATAAGCGACGAAGAGACAAAAACCAACTGCTTTTTGTTCTGTTAATTGCTTGTTAGGTTTATTTTGTGCGTTCAAGAATTTCTTTCAGATTTTCTAAAGAAAGCATCGGTTTAGCTCGATGTAATATTCGATGACAATTTGAACAGACTACTGCTAAATCAGACAACTCTGTCTTAATTACACCATCACACTTATGCAAAGGTATCAAATGATGAATTTCACAAAATTCTTTACCTGCTTCACCATAAACATCAAAGAAATCAAAATCACAAGCCTCACATTTCAAAAATCCATTTTCAGCTAGGACTTTATTTCGCTTTTTCTTAATAATACTTGAATCACGTTCACGGGCTATATGAGCTCTTAAACGAGGATTCCCTTCAACTCCAAAAGCTTCTTCGTCTATATCTGGAGTTTCATCAATCTCTGTAATCCCGTTAATTAAATTTTTTACTTTTGTTACATGAACTAAACTATCATGGGAATCTGCGTACCAAACATTACTTTGACCAACGCCTCCTTTTACTGCCCTAGGAATCAATAATGTACGCTTTTCTATAGGTAATAAAACTGTATTTTCCCATAATGCTTTTACACGATATGTATCAACACCATTAAGACTTTGCTCTTTTGATGGCTGTAGTAATTTTTGTTTGTCTCTGTAAACAGTCGCATCTTTATACCAACCGATCACAGCAGTCCCACCAGTTTCAGGGCCAGCTAACCAAACAACGGTTACTCCTTCAATGTATGACGATTTTTTATCCGCTCCAAGCCTTTCAATTTTTATTTGACCTGTTGGTTGTACGTAACCAAATACGGTTCCATCAACATTGGAAAAATTGCAAACCTCATGGCCAATCTCTGTTTTGTTATAAGCCCCGCCTCGCTCAATATTGTCACCATCGATGCCTTCATATCGCTGCATCCAACCTATATTACAAAACAGAATTGTCATATTTACCCTTAAACCTAACGAGACTGTAGAATAACCCCAACAGCCAAATTCAATTAAAAAACGAGCTCCTGTAATTAACTCTAAGCGTTTTTAAAGCATTAGGTAATGTATTTAGAACCCATAAAACAGGCTGTTTTTCTTAAATATGAGTAATTCTACAGCCTCAACAGCTTTGTCAGAGGACACTTTCCCTATTTCAGCGCAGAAAAGTCCTTATTTCATGAGCTTCCATTAATAGCAAAAAGCATAAGTTATTGCTAGCTATAAATATTATGCTTACTGTAGTTTATATAAACATGTGAAAAAGAGGAAAGTGTCCTCTTATTCTTACTAAGTTAATAACGACACAACTGAATGACCGCTTGTCGCTGTGAGCTCAAATAAGACCCTGAAAAGTAGCTCATATAGCTATCTAGGTTAACACCGCTATCAAAAAACAGAAGTATATTTCCGATAACTACCTTTGAAGCCCTAGAAACGGAAGTTTACTTCCGAAATATGGCAATATAGGCTTAAAATCGGAAGTCTACTTCCGTTTTGTACTTTAAGATTATAAGCCGGTGTCTAGTGAAAGCTGGGAAATCCAAACTCGTTTCTGCCCCTTTATGATTCAGAGTAAAAGCTCATGCACACTTTGTTCATAACAACTTTCCCTACCAGTAGTTATCCGAATGCGACATTTAAAAGTGCTATTGGCTGATGGTGTTCGGACGGGATATTTTGAAAAAACTTGAGTTTAATTTTGCCGAGTATTTATCGTATTGCCAAAAATAATGATAATGAAATCTAATCTCAGTGAGGGCTATCAAGCTTTTTTAGTTTGCTGGATAACAGTATTCAGTATAATCTTATTATTTATAGTGACTTATGGTGGTTGAATGTCTAAAACAAGAGATAATCATTACGTACCTCAATGGCATCAAAAGGGTTTCTTTAGTGAAAGAGAAAATGAGCTTTGTCATCTTGTAGTGGTACAGTGATTTTGGCCACCCATTAAGAGAGAAATGTTATGCTAATAAGCATACAAATTTGGGTGAAAAAATGACGAAATTAAAACGCGCAACGTATTCTGCAGCAATAAAAT
>NZ_JADYXB010000012.1:0-126376 GCF_015864485.1 Pseudoalteromonas sp. SWN166 | reverse complement strand
ATAGTTGAACAGGTTTCGCAAGCGTGGAACAAATTCATTTCTGTTCCAGATACGGTTAAAAGCATATGCTCTAGAGACTGGATCAAATTGACTTAATCTTTATGCAGATTGGTATAATCTAATTAGTTGAGCTTTTTAAACATAAAAAAATGGCGCTCACTGAGCGCCATTTTTAGTTTAATTCGTTGCTATTATTCTGTATCTGGCAGGTTACGGCCATAGAATATTTCTTGCATTTCGCGAGTCAGCTTTGAGCGAATTTGTTCTTCTTCGCCCTCTGATAAGTCTGCTGTCGAAATACCGAATAGGTACGTGTTTAAATCGGTTTCTTTTAACATCATTTTGGTGTGAAACAGGTTTTCTTGATACACGTTCACGTCCATCATTTGGTACGCTTCTTTTGTATCTTCTGTCATGAAGTTTTGAATCGAGCTAATCGCGTGATCAATGTAGTGTTTAACACCGTTTATGTCGCGGGTAAAACCACGAACGCGGTAATCAATAGTTACTACATCTGACTCAAGGCTATGAATTAAGAAGTTTAACGCTTTAAGTGGCGAAATAATGCCACACGTAGACACTTCAATATCAGCACGGAATGTACAAATACCATCATCAGGGTGAGCTTCTGGGTATGTGTGTACACAAATGTGGCTTTTATCTAGGTGCGCAACAACTGAATCAGGTAATGGGCCTGGTGCTTCGTCAGCATCGTAATTTTGCTGCTCTTCTACTGGTTCTTCTGAAACCAAAATAGTTACACTTGCGCCTTGCGGTTCATAATCTTGGCGCGCTACATTTAGAATGTTAGCACCAATAATATCAACAACTTCACCTAAAATGTCGGTTAGTCTATCTGCACTGTACTGCTCATCGATATATTCAATATATTCTTTACGTTGTTGCTCGGTCTTTGCGTAACAAATATCATAAATACTAAAGCTTAAACTTTTGGTTAAATTGTTAAAGCCATGAAGTTTAAGTTTATCGAAGGGTTTGTTCATAATAAACCAACCTATAAATTAGTGGGTTCTGCACCTGCAGAATGAAAAGTTCGCGGATTTTATACGAATTTTCCTCGTGGAAAAAGCGTTATTTTGCTTGTTCTTGCACAACTTCGTGGCTATGCGTAATTTCTACTGTTTTATCAAGCATTAATGCAACCGAGCAATACTTTTCAGCAGAGAGTGAAACTGCACGTGCAAGGTGTTTTTCAGACACATTATTGCCTTTAACAACAAAGTGTAAGTTAATTTTGGTAAACACGCGTGGGGCTGTTTCGGCGCGCTCTGCACTTAGTTGAACCTGTACATCAGAAAAATCTTGTTTAGCTTTTTTTAAAATACTAACCACATCAACTGATGAACAACAGCCAACTGACATTAAAACCATTTCCATTGGGCTTGGTGCTGCGCTATCGCTGCCGCCATCAAACACAACATTGTGGTTAGAATTAGAACGGCCAATGAATGTATCGCCTTCAACCCATTTTACATTTGCTTGCATTGTTATATCTCAAAAAAATATTTTCTTGATTGTAAGCAAGTTAGCCGTAGTTGCAAATGAAAATACAACGCAGGGCTATAAAATGGCTAAGATTGTTGCGTTAAAGCGCTATCAAAGAGGTTTTTTACTAAACCTGCAAATTCATCTATAAAGGCATGCTGTTCAGCCGTGACAGGCTGTGAGGTGATGCTACTGAGGACTTCTTCTAAATCGTAAACTATGCCGTCAACTTCGCGTACAATTTGACTACGCTGCTCTGTGTTGAGGTTTGTGTGCTGCTCGCAAATAAGCATCACATTTTGTGCAATAACGTCTTCGATTAATTCCATTACTGTTGGGGCACCTGGTTTTATTTCGCCTGGCTTCTCAAACAATGCTAAATTTTGAGTTAGATACATGATCAAATCATCGTATCCTTGCCTATCTAAAACCATTTTTGTACCACCTTTGTATAATTAATTATTTTGATTTAAGCAGAAAGCGCTGCTGATTACTAGCTTTGCACGATAGCAATACAAAAAAAGCAGCCGAAGCTGCTTTTTTAGTGATTAAGTACTGCTTAATCTATTTTTAAGCCTGGGCTTAATGTTGCTGGCATCGCTACTTTTTCAAGCTCTACTGAAGCTACAGGGTATGCACAGTAGTCGGCTGCGTAATATGCGCTTGCTCTGTGATTGCCCGATGCGCCAATACCACCAAATGGTGCTGCGCTTGATGCGCCAGTAATTGGGCGGTTCCAGTTAACAATACCGGCACGAATACGACGTAAAAAGTGGTCGTAATCTGCTGCACTATCACTTAATAAACCAGCCGATAAACCAAAGGTTGTATCGTTTGCTTTATCAATGGCTTGATCAAAGTCATCAAAGCGGAATACTTTTAAAAGTGGTCCAAAATGCTCTTCGTCTGGGAAGTCATTAATATTTGTACACTCAATAATACCTGGTGTTACAAAGCCGGTATTGGCTGTGTGATCAAGCTCTACTAATACTTGACCGCCAAGCTCAACAAGCTCGTTTTGCGCTTTAACCATGCCCGCTGCTGCAGCTGATGAGATCATAGAGCCCATAAATGGCTGATCTGCATCGTCGTAGTTACCTACTTTAATCGCTTTAGTTGCTGTGATTAAACGCTCCAGTATCACATCGCCTTTGCTACCTGTTGGTAAAAATAGTTTACGTGCACACGTACAACGCTGACCACTTGAGATAAACGCAGATTGAATAATATCGTGAACAACGGCTTTAGTGTCTTCAACGTCAGTAATAATAAGTGGGTTATTACCACCCATTTCTAATGCTAAAATTTTACCAGGTTGACCCGCAAACTGTTCATGTAAAATATGACCAGTACGAGAAGACCCCGTGAAGAACAAGCCATCAATACCTTTGTGAGCAGCAAGGGCTTTACCCGTTTCTACTTCACCTTGTACAAGGTTAATGACACCTGCTGGTAAACCTGCTTTTTCCCATAGCTTAAGTGTAAGCTCTGCAACTTTAGGAGTAAGCTCAGACGGTTTAAATACCACTGTGTTACCTGCTAAAAGCGCTGGCACAATGTGGCCATTAGGTAAGTGACCCGGAAAGTTATACGGACCAAATACAGCTACAACACCATGTGGCTTATGACGGATCATTGCACGGCCAAGTGGCATTGCGTTTTCTACGTCGCCAGTGCGCTCTAAAAATGCTTTTTCAGAAATGGCAATTTTACCAACCATAGCACCCGCTTCTGTGCGAGTTTCCCACAGTGGCTTACCGGTTTCTTGTGCAATAGTAATAGCTAGCTCTTCGCTGTTTTCTTTTAATTGCGCAGCGAAAGCTTTAATTATTTCCAAGCGCTCAGTAAAGCTTTTATCAGCCCATGCATAAAACGCTTCGCGCGCTGAATTTACTGCGGTGTCTACTTGCGCCGCAGTTGCCGATGAAGCCTGCCAAATAACGTCGTTATTTGCTGGGTTTACTGAATTAAATTCTGTGCCTTGGCCTGCTGACCATTGACCATTTATAAATTGTGCAGGATGAGTCATATACTTTCTCCTAAATTAAATCGTGGTTGCACTAACAATATCGCCAGCTTGCAAATGCAATGCATCTGCTATTTCTTGCGATAAAATAAGGCTTTTTGCGCGCTCGTCGAATGTCATTGGTGTAACGGTTGCTCTGAAATCTTCAAGCTTTTCGTTTGCTAGTAACACCATGGTGTCGCCAGTCATTTCGCCAATTTCAACGTTAAAGTTGTTAGCATTACGAATCGTCGCAATGTTATCTACTTTTGCTTCAACCGTTGGGCCGCCGTCAAAAATATCTACGTAGCCATTAAACGTAAAGCCTTCGCTTTTTAATAATTCAATTGCTGGGCGTGTGTTGTCGTGTACTTTACCTATTACGGCTTGCGCATCTTTACTTAGCAAGTTTACGTAAATTGGGTATTTAGGCATTAGTTCAGCAATGAAAACTTTTTGGCCAATACCTGTTAGGTAATCGGCTGTTGGAAAATCCATTGAGAAAAAGTGCTCTTCAAGCCACTGCCAAAAAGGGCTGCTGCCATTTTCGTCAGACACGCCACGCATTTCTGCGATTACTGTTTGTGCAAAACGCTCTTGATGCTGTTTTATAAACATAAAACGCGCTTTTGAAAGTAGCTTACCGTTACAATTTTTACGATAGCCATCTTTTAAAAACAATGTGCAAAGCTCTGTCGCACCTGTGTAGTCGTTACATAGCGTTAAAATATCAACGGCTTTGTATACGTCTAATGTACGCGAAGAGTGAATCACTTTACTTAAGTGATAATGATAAAATGCATCATCAAGCCCTACCGCCGCTTCAATTGCAGATGTTCCTACAACCTCACCAGTTTCGCTATCTTCAAGAACAAACAGGTAGCCTTCGTCACCAGGTTGTGACGTTTGTTTAGCAAATGAGCTTACTGAATGGTCGATCTTCTTTTGTAATAGCTCTTCGTTTAAAGGCAAAGACGTAAAACCATGCCCAGATTCGTGGGCAATTTTCAGTAATGCTGAATAATCATTTTGCTGGATTGGGCGAAGGATCATCATGAGTCCGCTTGCTCCCTTATAAATAACGGTAAATAGGAATTGCAGGGCAAGCAGTGCTTGCCCTTAATTGGTTGGCTTAGATAGCTTATGCGTTTACTACGCTTGCTACTGCTTTTTCAAAGCGTGCCATACCTTCGCGAATGTCCGCTTCAGGAATTACTAAAGATGGAGTGAAACGTACTACGTCTGCACCAGCAACTAATGACATAAGACCTTGCTCGGTACCAGCCACTAAAAACTCTTTTGCACGACCTTTGTATTGCTCGCTTACTACTGCACCAATTAATAAACCTTGGCCACGGATTTCGCTAAATACGTTGTATTTTTCGTTAACCGCATTAAGTAGCTCAGTAAATAATGCTGCTTTAGCTTTTACGCCAGCAAGTACTTCTGGGGTATTTACTGTATCGAATGCAGCTTCTGCAACGGCACACGCTAATGGGTTACCGCCATAAGTAGAACCATGAGTACCTACTTTAAGGTGCTGTGCAATCTCAGTTGTTGTGATCATAGCGCCAATTGGGAAACCGCCGCCAAGTGCTTTAGCTGAAGTTAAAATATCAGGTACTACGTTTAAGCCTTGGTATGCGTATAAATCGCCAGTACGGCCAACACCTGTTTGTACTTCATCAAAAATAAGCAGTGCGTTGTGTTTAGTACATAAATCGCGAACGCCTTGAGCAAACTCATCTGTCGGTGAAATGATTCCGCCTTCGCCTTGAAGTGGTTCCATCATTACGGCACATGTATTGTCGCTAATAAGTGCTTCAAAAGCAGCTAGGTCGTTGTAATCACAATGTACAATGTCGCCAGGCTTAGGACCAAAACCATCTGAGTAAGCCGCTTGGCCGCCAACAGTTACGGTAAAGAATGTACGACCGTGGAAACCTTTGTTGAACGCGATGATTTGTGATTTTTCTGCGCCAAATTGATCAAGTGCAAAACGACGCGCTAGTTTAAGCGCTGCTTCGTTTGCTTCTGCGCCTGAGTTGGCAAAGTAAACTTTTTCGGCAAATGTAGCATCAACCATTTTTTTAGCTAGGCGAAGTGCCGGCTCATTGGTCATTACATTTGATAGATGCCAGATTTTTTCGCCTTGCTCTTTTAATGCACCTACTAATGCAGGGTGGCAATGGCCAAGACAGTTAACAGCAATACCACCAGCAAAGTCGATAAACTCTCGGCCTTCTTGATCCCATACGCGAGAGCCTTCGCCTCGAACTGGGATTACGCTTGAAGGTGCATAGTTAGGTACCATTACTTGATCAAATAATTCGCGATTGACTGTCATTTTATTTCCTCTTAATTGTGAGCAACACAAAACATCAAAATAGGTGTTTGGTTAATATTTGTAACCAACTTTATAGGCAAGATCAGTAACCTGATAATTGCGCAAAATTGCTTTGTGGTTCAATTTTCAGACGCACATTATTTCAGAATTACTTATATCTGTCTCGTTAAAAACTTTCATGTATCCCTTTAAAATAAAGGGCTAAAGATATTATTTCATAGATAGTGAATAACTATTTGCATAGCTATTTATGCTTATTTTTAGACAACTAACCGCATGAGCACCAAGGCGCGCACGCTTTAATCGGCAAATATGCAATATAACAATAGAGTGAGAATGAATGGTTAGTCGCAAAAAAATTAACAAAAAATTCAGATTTTTAGTCAATTTGAATAGCTAAATTGGTAAAATTACTCGATTGGAGGGTTTTTAGTTCCGTTTTAGTGAACTTAAAGTGCGAAAACCAGCTTAGAGTTTCATCGGGCTCAATAAGTTGATGCTCTTTTAAATTAAGATATTGAGAGTAACAACGTGCTTTTAGCATTACCTCTGTTAACGGCAGTAATGTATCGCCTTTATCTACCCCATTTACCAACTGCTGCATTACACCTTTAAACGGTAAATATTTAAAAGCCATTTTGTCTATTACCTTAGCGCTTACTTCTATCGATTTATTACAAAGCAACGTGGTTAAAAATAATGGATCGGGCTTTAGTTCTAATAATGCGGTGTGTAAGTTTTTTTGGTTTTCATTTCGGGCTAGTTGTACTTTGCGTTGCCATACTTGCTCAAATGTTTTTAAGTACAAGCGCACTAATGCAACTCGCCCTACATCTAAAAGCATTCCAAGGGTAAATGCATGCACGTCATTCACATTATTTATTTGTGCAATTTTTTGCGCGGCAATGGCATTTGCCATTGCACTGTCACGTAGCCGGCGTTTTAAAAGTGAAAAAGGTTCGGTGCTATGTGGCATCCAATGACGCACGGCAAATGTAGGTATAACTAGCTGTAAGTTATCAAGGCCAATATAACGAAGGGCTAGCGACGGTTTATCTACTTTTACAGATGTGTTTTTACTACGCTGATTACGGTAGTAAGGTAAATTAACGAGCGTTACTAACTCTCTACCCAACCAGCCTATGTCATTCACCAATGGTTCTAAACGCCCTACTGATGCCGACTTTACCGCTAATATATCGAGTATATTGGCAATGCCATCTTCAATACCTATGGTGCTATGAATTACGCCATCTATATCTTCGAGCTGCTTATATATAGCAGTTTCAATTGTTTTGTGTAATTGCTCACTCGCTTGAGCGCGGTACTTATGATGTGCAGTACTGCTTTGCTGACGCTTTTGTTGAGCGGCCACTTCAACCTGAAGCAAGGTGCGCTGCTTCATGGGTTTGCCGTAATCTATATCTAATGTATGAATGAAACCAATTTGCTGGTGCGCAAAGCTATGCCCAAGCAATAAGTCATGAGCTCGTTGGCTTAGTATTTTGGCAGTGCGCTGCTGGGCTACAAGTTCGGTCATGTCATCCATTAATAAAGTATTAAATGCTTTATGTATTATAACATTAGAAGCGAGTTAAAAAGTTATCAAGCAGTTCTAAGCCTTGATCAGTTAAAATAGCTTCGGGATGAAACTGCACACCTTCGATAGCGAGTTCATTGTGTAACAACCCCATAATTTCGTCAAACTCGCCTTGCTCAGTTTGAGTCCATGCGGTTACTTCAAGCTCTTTAGGTAGTGTTTGTGCTTTAACCACTAAAGAATGATAACGACACACAGTTAACGGATTAGCTAAACCTTTAAACACCCCTTTATTAGTATGCACTATAGGAGATGTTTTACCGTGCATTACTTTTTTAGCACGAATTACATCGCCTCCTAAGGCTTGCGCAATAGTTTGATGCCCCAAGCAAATCCCTAAAATAGGATACTGCCCTTTTAGCTGCTCAACAACATTTAACGAAATACCCGCTTCGTTAGGCGTACATGGCCCTGGCGACAACACAATGTGCTGCGGGTTTAACTGTTTTATTTGTGCAATGCTTAGCTCGTCATTACGTTTTACTAACACGTCTTGATCTAATCGCTGAAAATATTGCACCAAGTTGTAAGTAAACGAATCGTAGTTATCGATCATTAACAGCATTACACAAAAAACCTTATAAATTATTGACCACTACTTTACACAAGTGGTGCTAAGCGCTGCATTCTACCACTATTAATTAGCCAACATAAATTAGCAAAAAGCGTTAAAAATTAACTCCTTTAGCTAAAAAGGCTTCAAAGTCTTTGGCGGGTATTGGCTTACTCAGTAAATAGCCTTGTATTTGATCGCATTCATAGTCGCTTAACTGTTGTAGTTGCTCAACTTCCTCTACGCCTTCGGCAATAATATCGAGCCCTAAGTTTTTAGCTAATTGGCAAATACTTAAAACTAATGCTTGATCACGGGTGTCGGTTACCATGTTGCGTATAAAAGACTGATCAATTTTTAATTTATTCACCGGAAAACGCTGTAAATAACCTAGTGATGAATACCCAGTACCAAAATCGTCAATCGATAAGCTAATACCTAATTCGCTTAATTCACGTAGTACGCTAATACCAAATTCTTCATCGTCCATAATAGCGGTTTCAGTTATTTCAAGCTCAATTAACTCAGCCGGCACAGCAAAGTGCGCTAAACGGTCTTTAATACTTTGCACAAAATACTGCTGAGTAAATTGCCTAGCCGATATGTTTATTGCTAAACGTATATTTAAGTTTTGTTGATGCCATTTTTTAGCTTGCTCAAACGCAGTATCGAGTATCCACTCCCCTAGCGGTAATATAAAACCACTATGCTCTGCAATAGGAATAAACTGCGCAGGAGATATAAACTCACCATTATCAAACCAGCGAATTAAGCACTCACAGCTGTCTATTTGTTGTGTCTTTATTTGCATTTTAGGCTGAAAGTAAAGCTCAAATTGCTGCTTTTCGATTGCTGTTTCAAGGCGCCTGGCAATATATATTTTACGTGCATGCTTAGCACCGCTTTCACTATCAAAATGAGCAAATGGTACATTACGTTTTACAGCCTCTTCTAACGCTATATTTGCATGCAGTAGTAGCTCATTATAATTATTACTGGTAGGAAAGCGCGTTACACCACAATTAAAACCCATGCGCATTTCGCCAAAAGGGGTTGATATAGCTTGACTTAAACGACTTTGAACTCCGCTGAGTAAATCATCTATAGTGATTGAACAGTCTTGCGCGGTATAAACAACCACAAAGTTAGCATCTGCAATATGGTAAATAGTCAGCTTATTTTTACTATTTAAACGCTTAGAAAAATCACGCGCACTTTTAGATAAATGCTTAGCAAATGCATTTATACACTCGTTTGCACCGGTTAACCCATATTGCTCTAATAGTAATTTAAAGTGATTTACATCAATCAGCATTAAGCTAAAAGGTTGCTCTAAAGTAATAAGCTCATTGGTGTAGCTCTCTAAGCTCGCTTGATTAGGTACTTTTGAATACGGATGATGAAATGCTAAATACTCAAGTGAGCGTTCGGCTTCAAACTGCTCAGTTACATCACGTATGTGCACATCAAAGGCATCTATTTCTTGTAGCCAATGTATTTGATAGGTGAGGTAATGGTTGTCCAACTGAGTATAAAAGCGCTTTACAAAGCTCGATGTTTGCTTAGCCTCAAGTAGTTGTTGCTCTATATTACGGCTCAATAATGCAATGGGTGTGCTGTTTTTATCTGCTACATACTCTTTATGCATCGCGATAGCCGCAGGGTTGCAATAATTGAGCTTTAAGTCTGCGCTTAAACTAACAATGGGGTTTGGATTGCGCGTAGGAAATAGCGCTAAACGCTCATTATGGGCGCTGAGTTTAATAAACTTTGATGCGTATCTGCCTGTATATATACTTACAAATATTAAAAATAATGAAAATACAATGACCACTTGTACTGTAGTTTGTAAGTCAGTTTCGGTTTCAAGGTAACCTTCTTTAACGCCTAACGATATTTGCGATTCAACTACTTTTAATATGTGGACCAATTTAACCTGTAATGCTGTTAACTGCTCCAACTGCTGCCTTGCTAAATCCCAAGCAACACTGGGCCCCGATAAATTATTATGTAATTCTAAAGCAAGGCTCAATCCACCTTTTAGTGGCTCAGCTAACTTTTGCTGTAGCTGCGCTTCTTTATTGTTTGCATCAATGGCGTTGAGCAGTAATAACAGCTCGGCATGATTATTTAAAAAGTGAGTTAGGTATAACTGCTGATCGTTCGTTGCGTAATATTCATAAAGTAATCGTTCTTGCTTAACAATAAGTGTTTCTACAAATCGAATATCGCGAAGCGAAGGGATTTGCTGCTCCATAAGCTTAGATGAGGTATTTTTTATTGAATTGGCCTGTAAGTAAACAATGGCAGATACCACAATACCTACGATTACTACCCCAAGGTAAAATTGACGCGCTTTACTGGCAAACTTATTATTGAAGATTTTCATGTCAATTTTGCAACGACCTCATAATTATTAACAACAAATATAAAAACGTAATTATATACAATTAAAGTGGATACTGTTGTTTATATTTTGCTATATAAAAGGATCGATTTTGAAGGGGGTTTGTAAATAAAAAGTGTGATAAAAATAGTGACTAATTAAACGATCAGTCTTGTTATTTAATTATTATACGCTTATCCAATGTTCTTTATTACTTGGCCACTTGTTAAATTGATATGTACTTTAGCTGCATCGACAAACATAAAGCCTTGTAAAGCGGCTACAAATTCTTCAGCACCACCAAAACCATGAACACTCATTGCTTTTATGAGTGTTGCCTCTACTAGCCGTTTATAAATAATGTGTAATGAGGTTTTATTGTAGCTTTACCTTTAATAAATGATAATAAGGCTAAATACACAGTCAGTTTCAACATAACATTGAGAATAAAGTATGAATAACGACCACCTTGCTTTGTTTGTACGCATTGCTAATACATATAATATAAGCCTTGCAGGAAGAGAGCTTGATTTATCACCAGCAGTCGCTAGTGCATATATTAGTAAGCTTGAGGAAAACTTAGGAGTACGCCTTATTCATCGTACTACACGTAAGGTGTCGCTGACCGAAGAAGGTGAGGCATTTTTACCTCATGCACAAGAAGTGTTAGCAACGCTTGAAACTGCCCGTGCGTCTGTAGGTGCAGGAAGTTTAGTACCACAAGGTACATTACGTATCACGGCTCCTGCTTCATTTGGACGCATGCATATAGTTCCTGCATTAAAAAGCTTTATGCAAGAATACCCAGAATTGACTATCGATTGTCGCTTTAGCGATACTATTATTGATTTAGTAGAAGGCGGTTTTGATATTGCAATTCGCGATGCGGCACTTAAAGATTCAAACCTAATTGCTCGTAAACTGGCATCAGATAACCGTATTGTATGCGCATCGCCTGAATACATAGCTAAAAACGGCTTGCCTAAAACGCCACAAGACTTAGTTAATCATCAAACGATTAACTTAGCCAGTGTAGAAAGTTGGGCTTTTAAATCAGGTAAAGACACTCTTAATATTAAAACCAAAGGCGCACTTCGTTTTGATAACGGCGAAGCGGTTCGTGATGCATGTGTACAAGGGTTAGGTATTACTATTAGTTCTAATTGGTGTAGCTATAAATGTTTAGAGGATGGCAGCCTAATAGAAGTGTTAAAAGACTTCCCGCTGGTAGCTAATGCCGATATTTGGGCTGTATATCCAAGCAATAGATTATTAGCTCCTAAGGTGCGTGCGTTTATCGATCATTTTATTGCTTACTTTGGTGAAGTCCCTTATTGGGAAAAAGCAGCAACTGCTAAAAAGTAAAAGCGGTTGTTTGCGCTATATCAAATTAAGTTGCCAATGGTTGATTTATGATTGTTTAAACCCCAGTGTATTATATGAAGGCAGTAATTCACTTAAACAACTCATTTATATCCTACTAAGGAGCAAATATGTTAGGCGAAGACCACTCACTCACTAATGACTTTCCAGAGTATTTAAATACCATTGCCAAGCTAAATGAAAGCGATACTGAGTTTGCAAAAAAAGCAGATAAGTACGATAAGCTAGACAAAGAAATTAGAATATTAGAACTTAAAGATGCGCCAATTAGCGACGAGCAAATGCATCTATTAAAACACGACCGATCAGAGTTAAAAGATTGGCTGTATGAGCACTTACAACAAGCTACACAATAAGCAAAAAAAAGAGCTCACTGATGAGGTGAGCTCTTTAGATCAACAATGGGTATTTTCTCTAAAACTTTACAAAGCCACCCACTGGTTTCATAAATACTGTGCTTGGGCCTGCAAAAGCTTGCGCAAACTCTTCTGATAATTGACTAAATACCGTTACTTTATCCATATCAACTACGCTTAAAAATAATGGCCCACTTTTGGCCCAACCAGCAAGATGTGTTTTAGCTGCGTCTTCATTTTGGTAGCGCTCGTAAATGTGCACACTGCGTTTATCTTCACTTACTGTCCACTCATATATTAAAGTCCCAGCTTCACTTTTAGCCGAAGCAATTAGTTGTGCCATTACCAGTAAAAACTCGTCATATTTACCTTCTTTAATTTGGCCTTGTACAGTCCACGTAACGTGATTTTTCATTATGCTTTACCTAATTTAAGTTGCGTTATAATACTGTTTAACGTGTCTACTAGCTGTTGGTTTTTAACATTATTAAGTGCATCAACATGAGGAGGCGCAAAGCGTCCTGTATCGTTATCAAAATACAGGCCTGCGGCATCTTTAAATTCATCGCTAAGCGCTGCGCGACAAAAAATGTCTGCGCCAATTTTTAAATCGCCGCCATTTATACCGTAAGCGTCTTTTACCATTTTACTACCCAATAATGATTTAGGGTTTACCGATACAACTAATGGCCCACTACCTTTAAGCTCCAACCCTAAATGACGCGACCACATAGTAATAGCCAATTTACTTTGTGCATAAGCCGCACTATCTGAAAGTTCAATGTTACCTACTAGCGCGTCTAGGTTAACGCTTGATTGCGCAGCTGATGACACATTAACCACTCGTGAATCACGGCCAAGAACAGGTAATAATAGTTTTGTAAGAAGATAAGGTGCAATCGTGTTTACAACAAAGCGAGCATCAAGACCATCAACCGTTGTAATATCAGCTAATTGATAAACGCCTGCATTATTAATCAGTACGTCGAGCTGCTTATTATTTTCGGCCAAGTCGGCTATTACTGTTTGTGCCAATACCTGTACTTGGCTCATATCGCTTAAGTCAGCAATATAGGTATGTGTACTTCCACTTGGGTATTGCTCGGTTAAAGCTATTTGTAGCGCGCTGAGTTTTGCTTGGCTGCGGCCATGCAATAATACAGTGTGACCTTGTGCTAATAACATTTTGGCGGTTTCAAGCCCAATGCCATCGGTAGCACCGGTAAGTAATATTGTTTTGTTCATGTTGATCTCCCCTTACTTTATTTTCGCTATGTTAGCACCCCAACTTACTGCTGATAATTAGGCCAATAGTTGAATCAGTTTATAGAATTAATTGATAAAGCTAAGCCTATGTTAGTTAATGTAAAAATATTACTTTAAAAGGCAGATGAGTATTTAAGCTGAATGTTTTTTATGCTTTTATTTGAATTACCCAACAATCATAACTATTGTTTTTAAACCACCTTAATAGTAGTATTTATCATATAAATACACTTTTCGAGAAATAACATGAAAGTTTTAGTTACTGGCGGCATGGGTTACATAGGTAGCCACACATGCATTGCATTACATGAAGCGGGCATTACACCTGTTATTTACGATAACTTGTCTAATGCTAGCCTTCGCGTACTTGACCAACTCGAAAAGATTACTGGTACTCGGTTTAAGTTTATTTTGGGCGACATACAAGACGAGCAACAATTTAAGCTTGCTCTAAAACACACTCAAGCTGAGGCTGTATTTCACTTCGCTGCTTTAAAAGCCGTTGGTGAATCAACTGAGCAACCACTGCGTTATTATCAAAATAATGTGTCGGGTACATTAAGTATGTTACAAAGCATGCAAGAAGCCGATGTTAACCACATTATATTTAGCTCATCAGCTACTGTGTACGGCGAGCCAGACTACCTCCCTATTGACGAAAAGCACCCTATACGCGCAACAAACCCATATGGTTGGACTAAAGTCATGGTTGAGCAAGCCATGCAAGACGTATGTAATGCCAATAGTCAATTTATGGGCATAGCTCTTCGTTACTTTAACCCAGTAGGTGCGCACCCAAGTGGTTTATTAGGTGAAAGCCCTAATGGTATTCCTAATAACTTAATGCCATTTATTGCTCAAACGGCGGTAGGTAAACGCGACGTGGTTAATATTTTTGGTGACGACTACGACACTGAAGATGGCACGGGCGTACGTGACTATATTCACGTTTTAGATTTAGCTAAAGGCCATGTGGCGGCATTTATGCAGCATAAAACAGATACCGCCTTTCATGCTTACAACCTAGGCACAGGCCAAGGTTATTCAGTGCTTGATATGATTAAGGCATTTAGCGCATCAGCTGGTAAAAATATTCCGTATAAGAGTGCACCGCGCCGTGCAGGCGATATTGCCTGTAACTACGCCGATGCCACAAAAGCGCAAAACACACTTAACTGGCACGCAGAACTAACGCTTAGCGACATGACCAACGATACATGGCGCTGGCAAACTAATTACCCTAGTGGGTTGGAGAGTTAACATGGCTTTATTAGAAAGTACTCACAGACGTAAAAACCCACTAACGGGTCGTTGGGTATTAGTTTCACCTCATCGTAATAACCGCCCATGGTTAGGCGCAACAGAAGCAGTAAACGAAAGCGTACTGCCTAAGCACGATGAAAGCTGCCCACTTTGCCCAAGTAACACCCGTGCAAATGGCGATAGCAATCCAGATTACAAATACACACATGTATTTAGAAATGATTTTGGTGCACTTACGCCTAATACCAGCGAGCAATCTCAAAGCTTAGAGTCAGACAGCGATTTATTTGTTGCTGACGAAGCAAGCGGCGAATGCCGTGTAATTTGTTTCTCGCCAGAGCATAATAAAACACTGCCAGAGCTTGAGCACGACGCCCTGCATGAAGTAGTAAAAACCTGGAAAGACAACTACACAGAACTTGCACAGCACTATGAGTGTGTGCAGGTGTTTGAAAATAAAGGCGAGATAATGGGTTGCTCGCAACCTCATCCACATGGTCAAGTGTGGGCGCATTCGCACTTATCAACCGAAATAGAAGCCGAAGATACGCAGCAGCTTGCCTATTTTAAAAAGCATGGCAGCGCAATGCTTGCCGATTACGTGCAAAAAGAGCAAACAGATAAAACCCGTGTTGTATTTGAAAACGAACATTGGCTTGTTGTGGTGCCATTTTGGGCAGCGTGGCCGTTTGAAACAATGATCGTAACTAAAGATAACATTCAAAACTTTAGCCAGCTAAACGATGCGCAAACCGACTCTTTAGCACAAGCACTTAAAGTATTAACCACTAAGTACGACAACGTATTTAATTGTAGCTTCCCGTATTCTATGGGATGGCACAATGCACCGGCTAATCGAGGCTCAGATGAGCAACATTGGCGCTTGCACGCCCATTTTTATCCGCCGCTACTTCGCTCAGCTACCGTGAAAAAACACATGGTTGGCTACGAAATGCTAGGCGAAAGCCAGCGCGATTTAAGCGCAGAAACCGCCGCTTCTATTTTACAAGCAGCCAGTACCACACACTATAAAGATACAGCAGGACACACAGATGAAGCTTAACGAATTCCAACAACAATTTTTGTCACTGTATGACGTGCCTGCTCAAGGTATTGCAGCCGCTCCAGGGCGTGTAAACCTAATTGGCGAATTTACCGACTACAACGACGGTTTTGTTTTACCGTGCTCGTTAGAGTTTCGGACCCAAATAATGTTTAAAGAGCGCGACGATAACATTATCACTGTGCATTCTTTAAATTACCCAGGCGAAAAAGACAGCTTTAGTGTTGATGAAGCAATCACTGAAGGCCAATCGCAATGGGGTAACTATATCCGTGCCGTGTCATTTGTATTAAAGCGTGCGGGCCATACTTTACGCGGCGCCGATTTACTTATCGACAGTAACTTACCGCAAGGCAGTGGCTTGTCGTCATCAGCTGCACTAGAAGTTGCTGTTGGCGGTATGTTTAACCATATTGCACAGCTTGGTTTAAGCGAAGAAAAAATTGCATTGCTAGGCCAAGAAGCCGAAAACGACTTTATGCATTGCCAATGCGGCATTATGGATCAGCTTATTTCAGCTAAAGGCGAAAACGGTCATGCGCTATTAATCGACTGTGAAAACCTAGCGACTAAATCAGTAAAAGTACCGGATGATTTAAATATTGTTATTGTTAACTCTAATTACCCACGTAAATTGGTAGATAGCGAATACAACCAGCGCCGTATTGATTGCGAACAAGCTGCTGTAAAAATGGGTGTAAAAACACTTCGCCAAGCAACCATGACTGGCCTGCAAGCAGTAAAAGCGACATTAAGCGAAAACGAATATAAACGTGCACACCATGTAATTAGCGAAAACGACCGTGTAATTGCAGCAACTACTGCACTACAAAATAATGATATGGATGCACTTCGCACGCTAATGGCTGCATCGCACCAATCACTTAAACACGACTTTGAAGTAACCGTACCTGCAACCGATGGCCTAGTAGAAATTTGTAAAGAAGCGATGGGCGATCGCGGTGCAGTTCGTATGACGGGTGGCGGCTTTGGTGGTGCTATTGTATGTTTATGTCGTGATGCAGAAGTGCCACTAATTAAAGCAGCGGTGGAGCAGCATTACTTTGAACGTTTTAACTTAAATGCCGACATTTACGTATGTTCAGCGGGTTCAGGGTTACAAATTACGTCTTTTTAAATAAAGTTAAGGAATAAGCATGGCAAAGGTTAATTGGGGAATTATTGGGTGTGGCAATATTGCTCACACCTTTGCTAAGAGTATTGCGCATTGCGCTGATGCTCAACTTATTGGCGCAGCATCGACTAGCGAGCAGCGTGCAAAAGAGTTTGCCACACACTATTCAATTAAAGGTTATGAGAGCTATCAAGCTCTTATGCAATGCCCAAATATTGATGCCATTTATATAGCTAATACCCACGAGCAACATTTTAAAGCCATAGCGCAATGCTTAACACACAATAAGCACGTGCTAAGCGAAAAACCTATTACCGTTAATGCTCAGCAGTTGCAAAGCCTCACTGAGCTTGCCAAGCAACAAAACTGCTTTTTAATGGAAGGCGTTTGGATGCGTTTTTTACCGGCCATAGTAAAATTACAACAGCTCCTAAGTGAAGGTGTTATTGGTAATGTGCACAGTGTTAATGCCAACTTTAGTTTACCTGGCAGCTTTGCCGACACTCACCGCTTAATGAACCCTGCAACAGCAGGTGGCGCCCTGCTCGATTTAGGTATTTATCCTATTTCGATTGCCGATGTGGTATTTAATAAAGCCCCAGAACACATCAAATCCTTTGTACACAAAAGCACAACCGGTGTTGATGAGCGAAGCACTGCTATAGTTGATTACGGTAACGGGCAATTTGCATCACTTACCAGCGCACTTCAGCAAAACGGCCCAACAGAAGCATGTATTAATGGTGAGCTTGGCTATATGCGTATTCCTGAATTTGTAGGCGCGCAATCTATAGAACTGCATATAAATGGCCAAGATCCGCAACACTTTGAATACGACTTTAGTGACGATGAAAACTTTAAGTTTGAAATTGCACATGTCACGCAGTGTATATTACAAAAACAAACCCAAAGCAGCGTATTACCACTGGGTACTAGCTTACGGGTTATGAACATAATGGATACCTTGCGAACACAATGGCAGCTGCAATATAGCAATGCCGTCGAGTCGGCTGAACTGACTAATTAAAAGATAAAAATACACAACAAGGACACACAATGACACACACACTCAAAGCGCTTTCAAAAGCCATATTACTTGCTACGTGCAGTTTATCTGCCAGTGCAGCCTTTGCTGAATCTAATAAACCAGAGCAGCTATATCCGCCAATCACTAGCGAAGTACTTCCAGAACTTGCGGCAAAAGGTAATTACAATGTGGGTGTGCAAACACTTGATTTAGTTAACCCCGCGCAATTTGATCCCGCCACACAAGGTCAAAAAGATCGCCCTTTAAAAGTAGAAGTATGGTATCCGGCTGCAAATACAGCAAAATCGCCACTTACCAGCTACACCAATGAAACTCGCTCAGGTAAAGAGTTTACTTTGCAAGCTGATGCTATGCGCGATGTAGCCATTAATAATAAAGAGCATTACCCTGTTATTGTGCTTTCTCACGGTTATACCGGTTACCGTACGATTATGTACTACCTAGGCGAGCATTTAGCGTCGCATGGTTACATTGTGGTAGCGATTGATCATACCGACTCAACCAATGCTGATGTTGATTTTAAAAACGCACCGTTTTCGGGCTTTTTTAGCACGCTTATAAATCGCTCACGCGATCAGCAGTTTGTTATTAATTACTTTAATGAGCAAAACAACTTTGCAAGCAAGCAAGTAGATAACAAAAGCGCAGGCGTAATTGGTTACTCAATGGGTGGCTATGGCGCGGTAAATACAATAGGTGGTTGTTACTCTTTTAATGAGCAAACTACCGCTATGTTTACAGGTATGAAAGACTCAGCTCAAATTGAAAAAGTACAGCAATTACTAAACAGCTGCGCTGGTGGGCAATACCAAAACCCAAAAGTAGACCCGCGTATAAAAGCGATGGTGGCCTTTGCACCATGGGGCGGACAGCATAATATATTTGATGCCAAAGCGATGAAAAATATTAAAGTACCGTCGCTTTATATAGCCGGTAGTTTAGATGACATATCAGGCTATGAAGGTATTAAAAGCCTTTATAACCAAACAGGTAGCGAAGATAAGTACATGCTTACTTACAAAAATGCACGCCATAATATTGCACCGCACCCAGCCCCTGCTATTGCACAAAGCAGCAGTGAGCTAGATATAGGCCATTACTACGAGCCTTCGTGGTCTATGCGCACACTAAACGAAATCAACAAACACTTTGTACTTGCCATGATGGATTGCCACGTAAAAGGTATCGCCAGCGAGTGTAAATACTTAGATTTACCACAAAATGGCGACCAAGCTGTTGTTGATGGTAAGCCGCTGCCACAGTGGCGCGGGTTTGATAATCGCTTTTCAACGGGTATGGATTGGCAACAAGCCAAACCTCACACCAAGTAATAATAAGCTTTAAGCGGCTGTTTTAATCAATAGCCGCGTACGCCCTTAAAATAATGCCAAAACAAAACGCCTTTTATATAAAAGAGTTACCAGTAAATATTGGCGCGTTTGTTTTTTAATCGGCTATTTTAAGAAAAAACCATTGCCATTAACTTCGGTTAAAGGCAATCTAGTCATATATAAGATAAGATAAATAACATAAATATCATGTCCAAATACATACTCTCAATTGATCAAGGAACCACAAGCTCTCGGGCCATCTTGTTTACAAAAGATGCAGACGTTTTTGGTACAGCACAACAAGAATTTTCGCAGCATTTTCCGCAAAATGGTTGGGTAGAACACGATCCTAACGATATTTGGCAAACAGTGCTTAGTACTAGCCGCGAAGTCTTAACTAAAAACGATGTAAAACCTGAAGAAATTATTGCCATTGGTATCACCAACCAACGCGAAACCACCCTAGTGTGGAACAAAAAAACAGGTAAACCAATTTATAACGCCATTGTATGGCAAGACCGCCGCACCAGTGATTATTGCGAAAGCCTAACGACTGATGAGCTTTGCCAAACGATTAGCGACAAAACAGGCTTATTACTCGACCCTTATTTTTCGGCGACTAAAATTCGTTGGATTTTAGATAATGTTGAAGGCGCACGCGAACAAGCCCTTGCGGGCGAACTCGCCTTCGGTACAGTTGACACTTACCTACTTTGGCAACTAACTGGCGGAAAAGAGCACCGCACAGATGCAACCAATGCATCGCGCACCATGTTATTTAATATTCATACCCAGCAGTGGGATCAAGAGCTTCTAGAATTATTCGATATTCCAGAATCTATGCTGCCAGAAGTTATGGATTCAGCTGACGAGTTTGGTTCAACAAGCGCTGAAATTTTTGGTGCACCAATTCGTGTTTGTGGCATTGCAGGCGATCAGCAAGCTGCGCTTGTTGGCCACGCATGTTTTGAACAAGGCATGGCAAAAAGCACTTACGGTACGGGCTGTTTTCTAATGCTCAATACCGGCGAAAAAGCTCTGACCTCAGAAAACCGCTTATTGACCACTGTTGCTTATAGATTAAACGGTAAGCCAACTTACGCCATTGAAGGCAGTATATTTATGGCTGGCGCAACTATGCAGTGGATTGTTGAAGGCTTAAAGCTACTTAGCCATGCTGGCGAAAGTGAGTCGATGGTTAAAGATGTACCGCTGGACCATGGTGTATTTTTAGTGCCTTCGTTTACGGGTTTAGGCGCTCCTTATTGGGACCCTAATGCACGCGGTGCAATTTTAGGCTTAACACGCGACTCCGGTATTAGCACTATTGTTGCCGCTGCTTTGCAATCGGTGGGTTATCAAACCAAAGATTTACAAAAAGCGATGGAGCGTGATGGTCTTCGCCCAAGTGTGCTTCGTGTCGATGGCGGTATGGTAAAAAATAATTGGGTTATGACCTTTTTATCAAACATTTTAGGCGCAACAGTTGAGCGCCCAACAGTGACCGAAACCACCTCTTTAGGCGTAGCATACTTAGCTGGTTTGCAAACAGGTGTGTATGAGTCGACTGAGCAGCTAGCTAAAATGTGGACATGCGACCGTCGTT
The DNA here is from genome assembly GCF_015864485.1 of Pseudoalteromonas sp. SWN166. NCBI lineage: Bacteria > Pseudomonadati > Pseudomonadota > Gammaproteobacteria > Alteromonadales > Pseudoalteromonadaceae > Pseudoalteromonas > Pseudoalteromonas sp. SWN166. The sequence goes on along the minus strand of NZ_JADYXB010000012.1, from coordinate 105,528 downwards.
TTGAGCCAACTATGAGCGCCGACGAACGAAACGACCTATACGCAAAATGGCAGCACTGCGTTGCTCAAGTATGTTTAACGAATAAAAACGGTCCGGAGTAAATAGTTAGTGGCTAAAGCCAATGCTTTAGCCACTTCGCCTTTTTAACTTAGCCAATAGCTTGATTTAAAAGGCGTGATTTACTACCTCAAATTACAAATGAATCAGCGTAAAAATAAAAAACTGGGTTTTCTATTGTCAAATGAAAACAGCAGCTTTATGATGTTTATGTCTTATTTATATTACAAATAAAAAGGTTAGCTCGGTGGAATTAGCAGATAACGAATATGACTTACTAGTCATCGGTGGCGGTGTAAACGGCACTGGAATAGCAGCTGATGCTGCAGGCAGAGGATTAAAAGTACTTTTGTGCGAACAATCTGATCTTGCCTGTGCAACATCTTCAAACAGTTCTAAGCTGATCCACGGTGGTCTACGCTACCTTGAGCATTACGAATTTAGATTAGTAAAAGAAGCCTTAGCCGAGCGTGAAGTACTACTTAAAAATGCACCACATATTATGTGGCCGCTTACTTTTAGATTACCGCATCAAAAGCATTTACGCCCTGCATGGATGATTCGCATTGGTTTGTTTATGTATGACAACCTAGCAAAGCGCGAAACACTTGCGGGATCTCGTGGTATTAAATTTGGTGAAAACAGTGTTTTAGAACCTTCAATTACTAAAGGTTTTGAATACTCAGATGGTTGGGTTGATGACTCTCGTTTAGTGGTTTTAAACGCCCTTGCAGCGCAACAAAAAGGCGCCGTTATTAGCACGCAAACTAAGTGTGTAAATGCTAAACGTGAGCAAGGTAAGTGGCAGGTAACGCTTGAGCAACAAAAGAGCAAAGCTAAATACAGCATTTCAGCTAAAGGTATTGTAAACGCTGCGGGCCCTTGGGTTGCTAAATTATTTGATGAAGCGCTAGCAGAAAAATCACCACAAAATATTCGCCTTGTAAAAGGTAGCCACATTGTAGTGCCGCGCATTCACGATGAGAAACAAGCTTACATTTTACAAAATAAAGATCAGCGTATTGTGTTTGTTATTCCGTTTGAAGATGACTTTTCGCTTGTTGGCACAACCGATGTAGAACACAAAGGCGAAGCGCAAGATGTTAAAATTAGTGATGAAGAAATCGATTACTTAATTGATATTACTAATACTTACTTTAAAAATCATATTAAACGCGAAGACATAGTGCATACCTTCTCGGGTGTACGCCCATTACTTGATGACGAATCAGTTAATGCACAAGCCGTTACTCGCGATTATAAATTAGAGCTTTCGAGTGATGCCAAGCAAACACCACTACTGAGTGTATTTGGTGGAAAAATTACCACTTATCGTAAACTTGCCGAAGCTGCGGTTAATAAGCTTGAAGAATTTTATCCGCAAATGAGCGAAGCGTGGACTAAACATAGCTCACTCCCAGGTGGCGATTTTAGCTCGGTAGAAGCACTTAAGTCAGAACTTAAAGCAAAATATAACTGGCTACCTGAAATAACGCTTAAACGCTTTGTACGCACTTATGGTACTCGTGCTAAAAACATACTCGGTAGTGCAACCGGCCTGAGTGATTTAGGTCAGGATTTTGGCCATGGTTTATTTGCAGCAGAAGTTGATTACTTATTAAATGAAGAGTGGGCAGAAAACGCATACAATATTTTATGGCGTCGGAGTAAATTAGGACTTCGCTTTAATGAAGCACAAGTTGCGACACTTAATCACTACATTGATAACAAACAAGCTGCTAAAAGCGCTTAGCTAAATTATATAGCTGCTTTTAACTGCAGCTATAATGATTTCCCGTAACCCCTTTATAATTTAACCGTTATAGAGGGGTTTATTTTTTTGACTCTAAATTAAATAAATAATTAAAGCCGCTTAGTGTGGCTGCTTTTATATCAAACTCAACACACTTCACACCAATTTGTTTAAGCGCTGTAGTAAAGCATTTATTTAGCTGCTTTGTACCAATTACCACAACTTGTGTATCACTCAATAATTGCCACTCGCTTGCATGTCGTGCAGCTCGTACATCGCTGCCAATTAACACGCCCGACAAATAAGCTTTGGCTTGTACTGGCGATAACTCTTTTGAAAGTTGACGGGTACGCACGCTAAAAATACCATGTGCTAAGTTACCGCTATCGCTGCCTAAAGTAAGCTCACAACCTTGTTCAAATGCCTTAAAGTCAAACTCACCTTCTGCGCAGTCATTCGCAATTAAAACACTTTGATGACACAACAAATCATACAACTCACCGGTCATGGCTGTTTTAAAGCAGATGATTTCGCCGTTGTTTATAAGCACCCATTTGGTATGTGTACCCGGCAAACAGAGTAATATTTTACCTTGTTGATACTGTGGATTTTGTTTTAAAAAGCCGAGTATTTGCAGCTCTTCACCACGCATTACATCAAATAAGCCATTTTGCAGCGTACATTTTGTGCCAGGGAATGCCTTAATAATATGCCCATCGCAATCAAAGCTAATAGCCGCATTAAGGAGTTCTTCGGGATTAATTGGGCATTCTAAATAAGGGGTTTTGTGCCAGCCAATACTTGAGGTAATTTGCCCTGCAATATATATAGGTAAACTGCCATATTGTTGCTTCCACACCGCAATAGTGTCTATTAAGGTTTGTTCAAAATTTTGATTCGCCTTAACCACACCCGGGCCATCACGCTGTGCTAATAATGTAAGTTTTGACTGTGCTTGCACTTCGCACAAATAAGCGCGTAAATGACTTGTGCCCCAGTCAACGGCAATAAAAAGAGATGAAGTAGCCAAACTTTACAGCCTCCCACCGTCAATTTTAATACTTTGCCCGGTGATCATACTGCTTTCGTCGGCGGCTAAAAAGAGTGCCAAATTAGCAACATCTTCAGGTGTTACTAACTTTTTAAGCGCCATGGCTTCCATCCACTTAACTTGCTCTTCCTCGGTAAACCAACTTGCTAGCTGACGGTCGGTGGCAACCCACCCTGGTAAAATAGCGTTAACGCGAATACCAAACTCGCCATAATCGCGTGCAAGTGCCTTAGTCATACCAATTAACCCTGCTTTTGCTGTTACATAACCGGCCATTTGTGGCTGGCCCATAATCGCGTTAATAGAGCTAAAGTTAATGATACTGCCCGCCTTATCACCTTTCATAAAAGACATAGCAACTTGAGAAGCAAAAAAAGCAGGGTTTAAGTTTATTTGTAAGCACTGATCCCAGTCTTGCACTGTAACGTCTTCGCTTGCTTGGCGGCGGTCGTTCGCTACATTATTAACTAGTACATTAATTGCACCAAAAGCGGCGCATGCATCTACAAGTGATTGCTGAAGTGCATGCGAGTCAGTGACATCTACTTGTCTGTACCATAGTTTTGCATCGGGTAAATCACTAATGAGCGATTGTGCAGCCTTATCATCAATATCAATAAACGCTACTTTTGCATTTTGGTTTACAAAGGATTTAACCATTGCTCTGCCAATGCCTGATGCACCACCGGTAATAAAAACAACTTTGCCAGAAATACTATGATATTGAGCTAGGGTGTCCAAATTAAACTCTCCAAACAACAACTTACAATAGTGTTTTGCTTATTAAAAACGCCAATAGACGTTATAAAGAACTAAAACGCTGTGCTAAAATAATTAGCCAATTAAAACTTTATATCATATCCTCAAGTACATTAATATGATATATGATATATAATAAAGCAATATATCAACTCGGAATCCTGCGCAATGAAAAGCCAACCTCGTCAAAATTTAACACAACAATTAACCCACGATTTGGGTTTTGCTATTGTGCGTGGTGTTTACCCTGTAAGCGAAGGCCTGCCTTCTGAAGCCGATTTATGTATAAAATACGATGTGAGTCGCAGTGCTACTCGCGAAGCCGTAAAAATGCTCTCTGCTAAAGGACTTATTTCATCTCGTCCTAAGCAAGGTATTCGCGTACTACCAGAAAGTAGCTGGAATATGTTTGACACCGACGTACTGCGTTGGATTTTAAGCAGTAAGCCATCTTTATCATTATTAAAAGAGTTTACTCAAGTGCGTGTTGCGCTTGAGCCACAAGCAGCCGCGCTTGCAGCAGTAAATGCCACTGCTGAACAGCTCGCTGAAATTGATAACGCCTTAGCTCGTATGGCTGAAGCTGACGAAGGCTTAGACGACCCACTAGAAGCTGACATTGCTTTTCATACCAGCATATTAGTGGCCAGTAACAATCGCTTTTTTGTACAGTTAACTGAGTTTATTAGTACTGCCCTTAGAGTAAGTATTCGTTACACAAACCACATTAAAGGTGTACCGGGCGCAGACGTGGCTAAACATGCTGATATTTTAGAAACTATAAAATCACGCGACCCTGAACGCGCTAAAAAAGCAGTAGAAACAATTTTAGAAGAAGCACTACAGTTAATTGAATCTAAATTAGTTTAATGCAGCTTTAGCTAAGCATATTGTATAAATATTAAGTCCATCAAATTTACTCTTTGCAGTACATTTTATGGACTTTTTTATTGCCTATAAGACTTAAATTACAGGATTACAGGCATTAAAAAATCCGATATCAGTCACCTGATATCAGATTTTTAATTACTCAAACCAGATCGATCTGATTAAGCGCCTTTTTAGGCTCGAATTATAGTCCTAATTTCTTCTCAAGATAGTGGATGTTAGTGCCACCATTTTTGAAGTTTTCATCTGCAAGAATTCTTTTATGCAAAGGAGTATTAGTTTTAATTCCGTCAATTACTAGCTCGTTAAGTGCATTGCGCGCGCGGGCAATAGCTACGTCACGGTTTTCACCGTAAGTAATTAACTTACCAATCATTGAATCGTAATGTGGTGGAACCGTGTAGTCAGCGTAAATATGGCTGTCCCAACGAATACCTAAACCACCAGCAGGATGGAAACGTGTAATTTTACCCGGTGAAGGAATAAACGTTTCAGGATCCTCAGCATTAATACGACACTCAATAGCATGACCACGAATAACAACGTCGTCTTGAGTGAATGATAAAGGCTGACCCGCTGCAATTTTTAACTGCTCTTTTACTAAATCGATACCAGTAACCATTTCAGTTACAGGGTGTTCAACCTGAATACGTGTATTCATTTCGATGAAGTAAAACTCGCCGTTTTCGTATAAAAACTCAAACGTACCTGCACCACGGTATCCAATTTCGATACACGCACGTGTACAGCGCTCGCCAATAAATTTACGCGTTTCAGCAGTAATTCCTGGTGCTGGCGCTTCTTCAACTACTTTTTGGTGACGACGTTGCATAGAGCAATCACGTTCACCTAAATGTACTGCATTACCTTGGCCGTCAGCTAATACTTGAACTTCGATATGGCGTGGGTTTTCTAGGAATTTTTCCATGTAAACCATGCTATTACCAAAGAATTGCTTAGCTTCTTGCTGTGTTAATGCAATTGAATCAATAAGTTCAGATTCGCTGCGAACAACACGCATACCACGACCACCACCGCCACCAGCGGCTTTGATGATTACCGGGTAACCGATACGCTTAGCGATTTGCATGTTGCGTTCTTTATCATCTGATACCGGGCCGTCTGAGCCTGGTACACATGGAACGCCTGCTTTACGCATTGCTGCGATAGCAGATACTTTATCGCCCATAAGACGAATAGTGTCGCCACGAGGACCAATAAATACAAAACCACTTTGCTCAACTTGGTCGGCAAAATCAGCATTTTCTGCAAGGAAACCGTAACCAGGGTGAATCGCTACAGCGTCAGTTATTTCAGCCGCAGCAATAATGCGCGGAATATCTAAATAACTTTCAGTTGCTGATGGTCTACCAATACAGATGGTTTCATCTGCAAGCAATACATGCTTAAGATCGCGATCTGCCGTTGAATGCACAGCAACCGTTTTGATCCCAAGCTCTTTGCAGGCGCGCAATATACGAAGTGCAATTTCACCTCGGTTTGCAATGACTACTTTATCTAACATTAGAGTTGGCCTTTTAGGTTACGCTATTATTCAATGATGAATAGAGGTTGATCAAATTCTATTGGCTCGCCATTTTCAGCTAAGATAGCTCTTACTGTACCGGCTTTATCTGATTCAATTTGGTTCATCATTTTCATAGCTTCGATAATACAAAGCGTGTCGCCAACTTTAACTTGTTGACCAACTTCTACATATGCTGGCGCTTCTGGAGAAGCCGCAGAGTAAAAAGAACCAACCATTGGTGATTTAACTTGATGACCAGTAGGTTCTGCTGGTGCTGCTGCTTCAACAGCTACAGGAGCCGCTGCAACTGGTGCTGCTGGCGCTGGTGCATATTGCTGTGGAGCAAATTGCGGGTAACCTGGGCCTGCGCTCATGTTGTTACGATTAATACGTACTGATTCTTCACCTTCAGTGATTTCTAGCTCAGCAATACCTGATTCTTCTACTAATTCGATAAGCTTCTTTATCTTGCGAATATCCATTACACGACCCGCCTGTTAGTTGTTTGTGTGTTAATTTAAATTAAATTGCGTTTTGCAACCGGCTCACAGCGGCATTTAATGCTGCGTGATAACCCATTGCACCTAATCCACATATCACGCCTTGCGCCACATCAGAAAAATACGAATGATGACGAAAAGCTTCACGTGCGTGCACATTGCTTAAGTGCACTTCAAAAAACGGAATATCAACACTTAGCAATGCATCACGTAATGCAACGCTTGTATGCGTAAATGCAGCAGGGTTAATTATTATGTAATCAACCGCTTGCCAAGCACTGTGTATTCGTTCAATGAGGGCTTGCTCACTATTACTTTGAAAATGCGTTAACTCAACATCTAGACTATCAGCGGCACTTGTTAGTTCGCTCATAATTTCACTTAGCGTTTGAAAACCGTATTTATCCGGTTCACGTTTGCCAAGCATGTTTAAATTTGGACCATTTATAACCAAAAGGTTAAATTTTGCAGTCATAATACGCGATATATCCTATAAGTAATGAGTTAAGCGGTTACTAACTAGTTTTTCACTTTTAAGTAAGCAGAAAAAGCAATGTAGCAACAAATTCTCACGTTAACCAACTATTATAGTGATTTCGATGTAAATAGCAGCAAAATACTGGTCCAATCTCTATTTTGGGAACGCGAGGGGAGGCATGAATTAGAAAGCCACTCGGTATACCCAAGTGGCTGTGTTGCACTATTATTGTGCGCTGGCGCGCACTGTAGCAAGGTGTTTAGCAAAATCGTCAGCGTTTAAAAAGCCGGTTACACGTTGTGTACTTAACTCTTTACCTTGGGTGTTAAAAAACAAAATACTCGGTAAACCAAACACGGTGTACTCTTCCATTAGCTCAATTGTTTTATTATCACTGTCCGTTAAATCAACTTGAATTAGCTGATAATGGCTAAATTCACTTTGCACTTGGGCATCTGGAAACGTGTAATGCTCAAACTCTTTACACGCCACGCACCAGTCGGCATATAAGTCGACCATAACCATGCGGCCTTCATCGTTTGCTTGCGCTACTGCTTCTTTTAGTTCAGCTAAATCAGCCACCTTTTTAAACTCATTACTTTGCGAGCTTACCTGTACAGATCGTACTTGTGCCGGCCAAAAGTAGTTTTTAGTTAACGTAAAGCCTGTAATAACGAGTAGCGTTGCAGCAAACCACAGCGCTGTTTTTAACTTGCTTTGCGTTTGACTGCTTTGCCAATGGTGTAAGTAAAGTGCTGTTGCTAATGCAAGCACACCTGCCATTAATAATATAATGTCGGCGCTTACTAGTCGCTCAAGTAATATCAGTGGCACTACAAGCATCACAAAACCAAACAAGGTTTTAACTTGCTCCATCCAACCACCCGCTTTAGGCAGCAATTTACCGCCAGATGTACCAAGTAATAACAATGGTAACCCCATACCTAAACTAAGCACGTACAGTGTTAAACCACCTACCAAGTAATCGCCGCTTTGCGCTACAAATAACAGAGCAGCCGACAACGGTGCCGTAGTACAAGGTGATGCTATTAAGCCCGAAAGCACGCCCATTAAAAATACGCCAACGTAGTTGCCGCCTTTTTGGTTGTTACTTACCTGGGTTAACTTGCTCATCATACTGCTTGGCAGTTTAATTTCGTACCAACCAAACATCGACATAGCGAGCAATACAAATAATAAACTAAAGCTAATTAATACAAATGGATGCTGTAAATACCCCTGCACTTGCCCACCAAGTGCCGCAACAACTAAACCAAGCGCTGCATAGGTAACTGCCATACCCTGTATATATACAAACGACAGTGCAAAGGCTTTTTTAGTTGAAAGGTTTTGCTGGCCCGCAATTAAGCTCGACAAAATAGGAAACATAGGAAATACGCACGGCGTAAAAGCAAGGCCTACACCAACAGCAAAAAATATGAGTAAATTAGTTATTAAGCTCTGACTGGCTAATTGCTCAGTAAAAGTCAGTTCTTTTTTGGTGTCATCTGAATTTGTTGTAGGTTCAGTCGTTGGCTCGTTGAGTGCCGCAAATGTACTTTGCGCTGTTGCCGCTTCATCGGTAGCGCTATTTTGATCTACATTTTTAATCTGCGCGCCACTAATTACACTTAGCGGAATACTAATAACTTCAGGCGGATAACAAAGCCCTGCTTTTGCACAGCCCTGATAGCGAACTTTAACAACGGCGCCTTCGGTTATATTGCTTAGCTTACTTACAACACTCGCAGAATTGAAAAAGACTTCTGTTTTACCAAAAAATTCATCTTCAATAATTTCGCCACTACCAGAGTCACCTACTTTAATGCTTGCTCCTTTGGCAATGATTTCTATTTTCTTTTTATATAAATAATAATCTGGCGCTATATCCCAACCCACAAACAAGGTTTTTCCTTGCTGGTCAAAGTCAAATACAAACGCTTGGTCTACAGGTAAAAAAGAGTGTTGAGGAGGCCCAAGTAGATCACCAAGCACATTATTAGCCGCAGCCTTTACAGGTACGGTTAATAACGTTACCAATAATAAAAAGAAAAACCGCATTAATTTAGTACCTCATCCATCCAATTAAAATATGCCAAGTTACCTGTTGAAACTTCTACAACCTGAATCTCTGGCACTTCGTAGCTATGTAGCTCTTTTATTGTTAAAAACACATCGTTCATTTTGTCTGCTTTCGTTTTTATAAGTAGCTTGGCTTCAGTTGCTTCTGCCACTTCGCCTTCCCACATATAAACAGAGCCCATGTTAGATAAAATATTTACACAAGCTGCCAGTTTTTTTTCTACTAACGCCCTTGCTAGGCTGCGTGCTTCTGCTTCGTCTTTGCAGGTCGTAAAAATCATTTTAAAATGCGTAGTCATTATGAACCTATACTTATTTAACAGTGTCTAGCTTCATAGTATCTGATAGCCGATACAATGTGTAGACGCTAAAATATCAGTAAAATGACGATACCTATGCCCTAACCTTGAAAAGAGACCTCGTCACCCTCATTTATATTTCATCAACTCTTTTGAGTGTCATTATTTAGAGAGCGCTATGTTTAGATTTTTATTTGTGTTGTTTATCATCATTCCTATTATCGAAATCGCCTTGCTGATTCAAGTAAGCGACGTGATTGGTGGATTTGCAACAATAGCACTGGTTGTTATTACTGCGATTTTAGGTGCCAAAATGGTTAAAACACAAGGTATGGGTGCGCTGCAAAATGTACAAGCGCAAATGGCGCAAGGGCAAATGCCAGCCAAAGAATTATTTACCGGAATATGCGTGGTAATTGCAGGTGTATTATTACTTACCCCTGGCATTATGACAGACGTATTTGGATTACTATTATTAACCCCTGCAATTCGTAACAAATTGGCTGCAGGCCTTGCTAGCCAAGCAACTGTTAGAATGAGCGCAGGTATGCAACAAGGGCCATCACCGTTTGCTGGGCAGCAACATGCTGAACGAGAGCAAGGGCAAATGGAACGACCAACAACTATTGATGGCGAGTATGAGAGAAAAGATTAAAAATTTATCGTTTTTTCTCTTGGAATTTTACACTCCACCCCCATTAATGAATGCAAATTAGAAAAGCTTTTTTCTGTACTGTTCAGAAACTGTTAGGAGAACTAAAAAACATGAACATTCGTCCTTTACAAGATCGCGTAATCGTTAAACGTCTAGAAGAAGAAACAAAATCTGCTGGCGGTATTGTATTAACTGGCTCTGCAGCTGAAAAATCAACTCGCGGAGAAGTTGTAGCCGTAGGTAATGGTCGCGTTTTAGAAAACGGTGACGTGAGAGCGTTAGAAGTTAAAGCCGGTGACACTGTGTTATTTGGCTCATATGTTGAAAAAGTTGAAAAGATCGAAGGTCAAGAGTACCTGATCATGCGTGAAGATAATATTTTAGGCATTGTAGGCTAAACCTACTTTTCGTTTATAAACATTTAAGAATTTAGAGGAATTTAAAACATGGCAGCAAAAGAAGTACTTTTTGCAGGTGACGCACGCGCTAAAATGCTAACTGGCGTAAACATCCTAGCAAACGCAGTAAAAGTTACATTAGGTCCTAAAGGCCGTAACGTTGTACTAGATAAATCATTTGGCTCACCAGTTATCACTAAAGATGGTGTATCTGTAGCAAAAGAAATCGAACTTGAAGACAAGTTTGAAAACATGGGCGCACAAATGGTTAAAGAAGTTGCATCTAAAGCAAATGATGCAGCCGGCGATGGTACAACTACCGCTACAGTACTTGCACAGTCTATTGTTAATGAAGGCCTTAAAGCTGTTGCAGCAGGCATGAACCCAATGGATCTTAAGCGCGGCATCGACAAAGCAGTTATTGCTGCTGTTGCAGAGCTTAAAGCATTATCGGTTCCTTGTTCTGATACTAAAGCAATTGCACAAGTAGGTACTATTTCAGCTAACTCTGATAAAGAGATTGGCGACATCATTGCACAAGCAATGGAAAAAGTAGGCCGTAACAGTGGTGTTATTACTGTAGAAGAAGGTCAATCACTTGAAAACGAACTAGATGTTGTTGAAGGCATGCAGTTTGACCGTGGTTACTTATCTCCTTACTTTATCAACAGCCCAGAAAAAGGCACTGTTGAACTAGATAATCCATTTATTCTACTTGTAGATAAAAAAATATCTAACATCCGTGAATTATTACCAACATTAGAAGCGGTTGCTAAAGCAAGTAAACCACTACTAATCATCGCAGAAGACCTTGAAGGCGAAGCACTAGCTACATTAGTAGTTAATAACATGCGCGGTATTGTTAAAGTATCAGCTGTTAAAGCACCTGGTTTTGGCGATCGTCGTAAAGCAATGCTACAAGATATTGCTGTATTAACTGGCGGTACTGTAATTTCTGAAGAAATCGGCTTAGAGCTTGAAAAAGCAACAGTTGAAGACCTAGGTACAGCTAAGCGCGTAATTATCACTAAAGATGATACTACTATCATTGATGGTGCTGGTGAAGAAGCGGGTATTAGCGGTCGTGTTTCACAAATTAAAGCACAAATCGAAGAAGCAACATCAGACTACGATAAAGAGAAACTACAAGAGCGCATGGCTAAATTAGCTGGCGGTGTTGCAGTTATCAAAGTAGGTGCTGCTACTGAAATGGAAATGAAAGAGAAAAAAGACCGCGTTGAAGATGCATTAAATGCAACTCGTGCAGCGGTTGAAGAAGGCGTAGTACCTGGTGGCGGTGTTGCACTTGTACGTGCTGCAAGTAAGCTGGTTGATTTAGTTGGCGACAACGAAGATCAAAACCACGGTATTAAAGTTGCACTTCGTGCGATGGAAGCACCACTTCGTCAAATCGTAACTAACGCGGGCGACGAAGCATCAGTTGTTATTAACGCAGTTAAAGGCGGCGAAGGTAACTACGGTTACAACGCAGCAACTGGCGAATACAACGACATGATTGAAATGGGTATCCTAGATCCAACTAAAGTAACACGCTCTGCATTACAGTTTGCAGGGTCTATTGCGGGTCTAATGATCACTACTGAAGCAATGGTAGCTGAAATCCCGAAAGATGAAGCTGGTGGCGCTGATATGGGTGGCATGGGCGGAATGGGTGGTATGGGCGGAATGATGTAATCATCCCCTAAACACCTAGCTCAAATAAAAACCCAGCTTCGGCTGGGTTTTTAGCTATTGGGCAAAAAGAAAATAAACGCCACAGGTGTGGCTAATTAATAAAATGACTTCGCGTATCCCTTTGCTTCTTAAATGCATGCCGAGCCATACTCAGAGTTAATTTTATTTATTAAAAATTATTAAGGATATTAAGATGAATAAAAAACCTGAACTAATCATCTCATCACTCGATGCAGATAGATTGTATGACTTAATGGAATCATTGCCTGCAGGTAGCTTTGCTAACAAAGAAGAATTGGAAGCTGAACTGGCACGAGCAACAATAGTCGAACCTAAAGATATGCCATCGTCAGTTGTAACGATGAACTCAACTGTAAACTTTATTGTTGAGTCTTCTAAAGAAGAATTTACGTTAACCTTGGTGTACCCAAAGAACAGTGACTCTAGCGGCGATAAAATATCGATATTATCACCCGTTGGTAGCGCATTACTTGGGCTAGCTCAAGGCGACGAAATTGAGTGGCCAAAACCGAGTGGCGGCTTAATAAAAGTAAAAATAAAAGAAGTAACCTACCAGCCAGAACGTGCTGGTGAATTACACAGATAAATATTTTATGTACTTAGCACTAAAACTCAATTTAAAGTAGACCCAGCCTCGGCTGGGTTTTGCTTTTTGTTATAAAGCAGATTGATACTGTTTAATTTATACCTATAACTAAGTTACATACTGCGGGCATATACCCTGCATAATCGTTTACCAAGCAACCTAAACTCTGGATAATAAATCTATCTCAAGCAGCTATTTTCAGCGATCACTGCGTTGAATTTACTTGCAATAGGCCAGCTATTGACGCGTAAGTTCGCATTGTTTTCACTGAAAATCTCTGGCTAGAGAAAATAAATTTAAATATCACTATAATTCAATGTTTTGGTAAATATCTTAACCAAAGTTCAGGTTGAATATGATAAAAAGCACATTTATTTAATAGTACGGAGTAAACCAAACATGGCTAACGTTCAACAGCATATCGGCAGCATTGCATTAGTTGTTAAGGACTACGATGAGGCAATTAAGTTTTATACTCAAAAGCTCAACTTTGAGTTAGTAGAGGATACTAACTTAGGAGAGGGTAAACGCTGGGTGTTAATTTCACCTCCAAATTCAAACGGGACTAGTTCAAATGGGGCTAGTTCAAACACTGCTAGTTCAAAAGGAACTAATTCGAGCAGGACTAATCTGCTACTTGCTAAAGCCACAACGCCCGAACAGATAAGCGCTATTGGTAACCAAACGGGTGGTCGCGTGTTTTTATTTTTGCATACCAATGACTTTTGGCGAGATTATAATTTAATGCTTTCAAAAGGCGTTACATTTACCGAAGAGCCTCGAGTAGAACCTTATGGCACCGTAGTGGTTTTTGAAGACCTATATGGTACAAAGTGGGATTTACTGCAGCTTAATAGTTAGTTATATAGAGTGGCGCTTAAACTCACGTCACTTTATTAACTAACTCTCTGACAATTGAAAATAAATCGCTGGGTAGCATTCCCCTTTGCCCATCTCGCTCACTGGCGATATCACCGGCTTTAGCGTGCAGTGTTACACCATAGCGTGCTGCTTCATCAATATTTAAACCTTGAGCAAGTAAGGCACCAATAATACCAGTGAGTACATCGCCACTGCCGCCAACGGCCAATGCCGGGTTGCCGTCCTCACATACCCACGTTTGCCCGCCATTATCTATTAATGTTCCAGCCCCTTTTAATACACAAGTCGCGGTATAGCGCTTGGCGCAAAGGCGAGCATAATTAAAACGATCAGATTCGATTTCACTGGTGGTAACACTTAGCAGTCGAGAAGCTTCGCCGGGGTGCGGCGTAAGTACGCATTGCTCTAACATGTATGATGAAGCTTGCTTAGCGAGTAAATTAAGGGCATCTGCATCTATAACCAATGGCATTTTATTGTTTTGGCAATATTGCATTACTTCATCGAATGTTTGTTGTGCCCATTCGTCTTGCCCAAGCCCTGGGCCAATAACAACGCAGCTTGCCCACTCTAGCGCTTGATGTAAGTTATTACTGCTTACCATCAGCTCTGGTCTGCCAATACTAATAGGCGTTATTGAGCTTTCGTGTGTATATACCCTCACCATGCCAGCCCCCGTTCTAAGAGCTGCTTCACTACTTAACCTAATTGCACCTGCAGTACCTTGATTGCCACCAACACATAAAAGTTTACCGTGGCTTCCTTTGTGACTATTGATTGCTCGCGTGGCTATTCCTTTAAAGCTATTGATATTAACAAGGGTTCCTGAAGGTTGAGCGATACAAGTAAACGCATCGCCAATTGCTAAATCATCAAATACTAACTTACCGCTATATTGTTTACCTGCCGTCGTTGTCAGCCCTTGCTTAATACCCACAAAAGTAACGGTTGAAGTGGCTTGTACTGCGCACCCTAAAGGCTGCCCTGTATTAGCCTCAATACCTGATGGAATATCAATGCTTATAACTGGCTTACCACTGTTATTTACAGCTTTTATTATATTCGCAAAATTATCGCGCACGGTGCTTTTAAGGCCAGTACCAAGGAGCGCATCAATAACTATATCGCACTCATCAAGAGCGTCTTTTGTAAAATGAGAAACCACCCCACCCGCTTCAATCCATAACTGCTGCGCTTTTGCTGCATCACCGGTTAATACTTTATTAGGCTCAGCTACGCATACTGTTATCTTTTTACCTGATTGCATAATAAGCCTAGCTACAACGTAACCGTCTCCAGCGTTGTTACCATGACCAACAATGACTAATGTATGCTGTGCATCAAATAACTGCCATTGCTTATATACAGCCTCGCCTGCACGCTGCATTAGGGTAAATAAATCACAATGACTGTTTCTAGCAGCTAAAGCTTCATTGTCTCTTACTTGTTGTGCGGTAAATAAAGTTTTATTGAGCATGAAGGTTCCTATAATGAGTGATACTTCACCTTATCAAATACTTATATCTAGCGGCTAGTTCTGTTGATAAATTTAAACCTCAATTTTATTTAAAATGTAATTTAGTAAAATACGCCCAAGCCAATTTGGGCATGACCAACATGTGCACGACTAACTTGAGCAAGGTGAGCTAATTAAAGTACAATGTAGCTAATTAAAGGCTTGGCTTACCTGTAACCCAAGCCTGTTTATTTTTAGGTAGAGAAAAACATGGCACAAACTCGCGGTAATTTATTTATTTTGTCAGCCCCTTCTGGTGCAGGCAAATCAAGCTTAATCAATGCGTTATTGAAAAATCACGCTGATATGAAAGTATCTGTATCACATACAACTCGCGCCCCTCGCCCAGGTGAAGAAAATGGCGTGCATTATCACTTTGCATCTACAGATGAATTTAAAGCGCTTATTGCCAAAGATGACTTTTTTGAATGGGCTCAAGTATTCGATAATTACTACGGCACATCAAAGCAGGCTATTGAGTCGCAACTTGATGCGGGTATTGATGTGTTTTTAGATATTGATTGGCAAGGCGCTCAGCAAGTGCGCAAAATTATGCCAAGCGTACAAACTATTTTTATTCTACCGCCTTCAAAAGAGGAATTAGAACAACGCTTAAATAACCGTGGCCAAGATTCGGCTGAAGTTATTGCCTCTCGTATGGCAAAAGCACAATCTGAAACATCACATTATAACGAATACGACTTTGTAATTGTTAATGATGACTTTGAGACTGCACTTGCTGACATAAAAATAATTGTAATGGCTCAACGCTTAACGCTAAAAGCCCAAGAAAATCGCCATCAAGCTTTACTAAATAGTCTGCTTAAATAATTTAAGCCTACTTAAATTAGGCTTAGGCAAGTAAAACTGATAAAAATTGAACACTGGCTATTGGCGAAAGTGGCTCCTTGGAGTAAACTACGTCTTTGCTTTTAAATTATTTTTGGAGTGCTGTGATGGCCCGCGTAACAGTTGAAGATGCAGTAGATGCAGTTGGTAATCGTTTTGACTTAATTTTAGTTGCGGCTCGTCGTGCCCGCCAAATTGCTGTTGGTGGTAAAACTCCGCTAGTAGATCCTGAAAACGATAAGCCAACGGTAGTTGCTTTACGTGAAATTGAATTAGGTTTAGTTGATAGCGCTTCAATGGACTTAATTGACCGTGAAGAACAACAACACCAAGAAGCAGCAGAATTAGCTGCTGTTGCTGCCATTGTTGGTGGCAACCAATAATCGACCTCCCGGTCTGATTTAGCCAACGGCGCAGTATTTCTACTATAGCCGTTGGCAATCCTTTCATTTCATCGTATATTCGTAGCTTACCTAATTTGCTTCACAAGAACATTGGAGTGTGAATGTATCTTTTTGAAGGTCTTAAAAAGAAAATTTCAGAATACTTGCCCGCTGCTGATGTAGAGCTGGTTCAAAAATCTTACGTGGTAGCCCGAGAGGCCCATGAAGGACAAACTCGCTCAAGTGGCGAACCTTACATAACTCATCCAGTAGAAGTAACCCAAATTCTTGCAGGAATGCATCTTGATCATGAAACGCTCATGGCCGCGCTAATGCATGATGTAATTGAAGATACTGATTTTAGCCAACAAGATTTAGCCGAAATTTTTGGCGAAACTGTGGCAGAACTCGTTGAAGGTGTAAGTAAGCTCGATAAGCTCAGCTTTAAAGATAAAAAAGAATTCCAAGCTGAAAACTACCGTAAAATGATTATGGCAATGACTCAGGATATTCGAGTTATTTTAATCAAGCTTGCTGATAGAACACACAACATGCGTACTTTAGGCGCACTGCGACCAGATAAGCGCCGCAGAATAGCGCGTGAAACGCTAGAAATTTATGCGCCAATAGCAAACCGTTTAGGTATCCACGATATTAAAAATGAGCTTGAAGACCTAGGTTTTCAAGCTTTATACCCTATGCGTCATCGTGCACTTAAATCTGAAGTTGCAAAAGCACGGGGTAATCGCAAAGAAGTTATTACGAATATCCAACATGAAATAGAAGCACGTCTTGAAGAGTCAGGTATTAAAGCGACTGTGTCGGGCCGTGAAAAACATTTATATAGTATTTATAAAAAAATGCTTAATAAAGAACTGCTATTTAACGAAGTTATGGATATTTACGCGTTTAGAATTGCAGTTGATTCTATGGATACGTGTTATCGCGTATTAGGTGTGGCTCACAGTCTTTATAAGCCTATTGAAACACGCTTTAAAGATTATATTGCGGTACCAAAAACAAACGGTTACCAATCGCTTCATACTTCATTAGTTGGCCCACACGGCATACCTGTTGAGATTCAGATTCGTACTCACGATATGGATCAGATGGCCGACAAAGGTGTAGCGGCGCACTGGATGTATAAAAAATCAGGTGATGGTGCCGGTAATACGTCGCAGCAACGTGCTCGCCAATGGATGCAAAGCTTATTAGAGCTTCAGCAAAGTGCGGGTTCATCATTTGAATTTATTGAAAACGTAAAAACTGAGCTATTCCCAGAAGAAATTTACGTATTTACGCCAGATGGTCGTATTGTTGAGCTACCAATGGGTGCTACCGCAGTCGATTTTGCTTATGCAGTACATACAGATGTAGGTAATACCTGTGTAGGTGCTCGCGTTAATCGCAAGCCACACCCTTTAAGTAAACCACTCGATACAGGGCAAACCATAGAGATAATAACAAGCTCAGGCGCCCACCCTAATGCGACTTGGCTAAACTTTATTGTTACTGGTAAAGCACGTTTAGGCGTTCGTAATTACCTAAGAAGCCAACATCACGAAGAAGCAATGCTTTTAGGCCGTCGTTTACTTGATTCTGCGTTAGGCGAAAACAAACTCGATAGCATTGCTGATGAAAATATAGCAAGAGTGCTTGAAGAGCATGAACTCTCTACAGTCCTTGAGTTATTGGTAGAAATTGGTTCTGGTAACTTAATGAGCATGTTAATTGCTAAGCGCTTATTACAAAATGACAATGACGACTTAACTGATATAACTAACCAAGCCAAGGCGACCATTATTGGTACTGAAGGCATGCTAGTTAATTACTCTAAGTGTTGCCGCCCAGTACCAGGCGATGCCATTACGGCTCATATAAGCCAAGGTAAAGGCCTGACTGTTCATCGCCAAGAATGTAAAAACATTCGTGGTTGGGAAAATGAACGCTCTAAATACTTAGTTGTAAAATGGGACGATAACCCAGAAAAAGAATATATTGCAGCTCTGAGAGTTGAAATTATTAATCATCAAGGGGCGCTGGCTAAATTAACCAATGTGGTTGCTACTACTCAGGCCAATATTGTAGAAATTACCACCGACGAAAAAGAAAGTAATTTATACGTGATAGATTTAGGGGTTACCGTTAAAAACCGTATCCACGTTGCTAACATTATGCGCCGCATTCGCGTTATGCCTGATGTACAAAAAGTCTATCGTAAAAAGTAAAATAGGAAACACATGAATAAAGCATTTATCTCTACCGACAAAGCACCTGCTGCCATTGGCACATACAGCCAAGCAGTTAAAGTAGGTACCGCCGTTTATTTATCTGGTCAAATTCCATTAGTTCCAGAAACGATGGAAATGATTTCAGAAGACTTTAGCGAGCAAACGCATCAGGTATTCAAAAATATTACTGCGGTATGTGAAGAAGCTGGCGGAAAAATTCAAGACTTGGTAAAAATTAATATCTACCTTACTGATTTATCAAACTTTGCCACAGTTAATGAAGTAATGAGCCTGTACTTTAAACAGCCTTACCCTGCACGTGCAGCACTAGGTGTTAGAGCATTACCAAAAGGTGCGCAAGTTGAAATAGACGGCATTATGGAATTACCTTCTACTAACTAAGCTTTACAGGCTATGGCTCTACCCCATAGCCTTATTTCCCTCTTAAAATTCACTCCCTCTCATTTCTTGACTCAAATACTATTTTCTAGCACTCTATAGTTGTTTTTTATAAAAAATTTAACTTAAGTAGTAGAAAAGGATCAACTAGTGTTTAAGCTTGCAAATAATGGAAATGTTTTACTTGATGTAAAAGAGCATATTCCTCCCAGCGCTGCATTTATTTTAGAGGCTCTCGAAAAGTCAGCTTTTTGCGACTGTAAAATAAATCATGACGCTATTAATGATTTTTTTAAAAACGAAAACACACAACAAACTCTGGTTGTAGCAACAAAACACAACGCCACTTTAAATGTAACTATTAGCGACGATAAAATGCTGGCTATTGGCGAGCTAACACTTGCCCAAGGCGGAAAGCTATTAAGTCTAGAAGATGCAAAAAAACAGCTTATCAAAGCAGGAATTGTTCGTGGCTATAAACAAGCATTTTTAGAGCTGTTACTGCAAAAGCAATTTGAGCACCCAGCAGGCTCTTTAGTTAAAGGTATATTAGCTAAAGGCAGACTTCCAAGCGACGGTTTAGCTACAAAACTAATAGCAACAGTAGAAACCTTAAAAGATCGCTTAAAAACACCCAAACTCAAAGAAGATGGCAGTGTGGATATGCGTGATTTTGGCAAGCTGGCAAGTGTAGAGCCAGGCTCTGTGCTTATTCGTCAGCAACCAGCAACCCCCGGAAAAGAAGGCTTTACTGTAGTAGGTGACATACTGCCCGCAAAACCTGGAGAAAATAAGCAATTAGTTGCTGGTGAAGGTACCGAAATATCAAAGCTAAACCCGCTTGAGCTAGTCTCTACTATTGCAGGTGTTCCTGTTGAAATAAATAACGGTATGCGTGTCGACGATATTTTTACTATTTCAGATGTAAATGTAAAAAGCGGCCATATTGACTTTCAAGGCAGTGTTATTGTCACTCGCAATATAGAGCCTGGTATGAAAGTAACCGCCAAAGGTGATATTACTATATTTGGCACTGTTGAATCTGGCGAGCTTACCGCAGGCGGAAACATAACTGTTAAACAAGGTATTATTGGCCATCAACAATCAGATAATAAGTCACTTTCTTGCAAACTAATTGCGCTTGGTGATATCCATGTATCTCACTCACAGTATTGCTACCTAGAAGCAAATAATATTTTTATTGATCGCCAAACAAGCCACTGTGTAATGAAAGCTAAACGCTTACTGCAAGTTGGTCAATCCGACTTACCTAAGGGTAAAATATTTGGTGGTGAAATACTTGATGCAACGACCCTCATTGCTGGCGAAATAGGGAATGAGTCAGGCGCTAAAATGATTATTAATTTAGCAGCGTCAGGCGCTGAAATAACCGCCGATACCGATAACTGCTTTAAAGACTTAGCTAAAACAGATTCGCAATTAGATGCACTGCAAGCGGCGCTAGAAAAAACTGATTTAGTGAAAGACATCGAAAAAAAGAAAATATTAATTACTAAAATTGGTGCTACTCAAAAACATTATTGTGAGCAAGCAGAACAGTTAGAAAAACGTCTTTCAAACTTAGATCACGACTTACATGATTTGCTTAACGACGCTAATTTAGCGATAAATTCTGTTTTGCATTCAGGTGTAGAAATTCATATTTTTGATAAAGTGCTAAAAACAATCCGTAATTACCCTCCTTGCAACGTTAAACTTTTAAATAACAAAATTGAAATAGAGTTTAAAACAAGCTAAGAACTGAGTGCTCTATTGAGCACTCAAATTAATTAACGTTTTAAAGTAAGCCACTTACCGTATCATAAGTTTGACTTGGCCATACACCCACTTGTACTTGACCAATATGTTGCTTTTGCAGTAATAACATAGCTAGCCGCGACTGCCCTATTCCACCGCCAATTGTTTGCGGGAATTTGCTTTGTAAAAGCGCTTTGTGCCAATCAAACTCTAAGCGGTCTTCATCCCCTGTTGTACTTAACTGCGCTTTTAAAACCTCAGGGCTTACACGTATACCCATTGATGATATTTCAAAGGCATCTTCAAGTACTGGGTTCCATACTAAAATATCACCATTTAAACCCATGTATTCATCGCATGTTGGTGTAGACCAATCATCGTAATCTGGGGCTCTTACATCATGAATTTTGCCATCTCCCAGCACGCCACCAATACCAATTAAAAATACAGCACCATATTCTTGTGCAATGGCTTTTTCGCGTTGCTTAGCACTAAAGTCAGGATACATTTTACGTAGTTCTTCACTGTGCACAAACTTTATGTCGCCTGGCAAAAATGGCGTTAAGCCATAAGACTCACTTACAAAAGCTTCCGTCTCTTTTATCCCTTTATAAATAGATTGAACAGTTTGCTTGAGCGTTGTCAGCGAACGCTCTGTGGTTTCGTTAATTACTTTTTCCCAATCCCACTGATCAACATATACAGAATGAATAGGGCTTAATGAATCTTCATCTGGGCGCAAAGCCTTCATTTGAGTGTAAATACCCTCACCAACACCAAAGCCATAAGTAGCCAGTGTTTTACGCTTCCACTTAGCCAGTGAATGCACCACTTCGTAGCGGCTATCTGTAATCGCTTTCACATTTACAGCAACTGCGTTTTCATGGCCGCTTAAGTTATCTTGCGTGCCGTCGCCTACTTTGGCCAAAATAGGGGCTTGAACCTCAACCAGCCCTAGTTGCTGCTCTAATTGCTGTGAAAAAAATTGCTTAACTTTACTTATTTGCTGCTGTTGCTGCACATAGTGTGAACTCATAATAATTGGCCTCATTCCCAGTTATTGTTACTTGCTTAATTGATAAAAAACGCTCTAACTAGCACCTTTAATGAAGTTAATGTAACGATTTAAAGGATTAATTCAACATCCCATAGCAAAAATAGCTTTAATATATAAAAACCATCAATTAAGTGGTATAAAAACCATATATTCGATAATTTCATGAGAAAAATAGAATGGAAAATTATTTAATCGATAATCTCGATAAACAAATACTTCATGCGTTAATGGCAAATGCCCGTACTGCGTACGCCGAATTAGCAAAAAGATTTAATGTAAGCGCAGGGACAATTCACGTAAGAATTGAAAAAATGAAGCAAGCAGGGATCATTACAGGCACCCAATTAACGATTAATACTAAACAGCTAGGCTACGATGTATGTTGCTTTATAGGTATTAATTTAAATAACGCACGTGATTACCCGCAAACGCTTATAAAGCTAGAAGCATTGGAGGAAGTGGTAGAGGCTTATTACACAACAGGTAACTACAGTATATTTATAAAAGTAATGACAAAATCCATTGACCACTTACAAGATGTGCTGATTAATAAAATACAGGCAATAGAAGCCATTCAATCAACAGAAACACTTATTTCTCTACAAAACCCAATTAGCCGTACGGTAATGCCTTAACTGTAAAAATCTCGTATAATTGCCGAAAAAAGAGGATAACCATGCAGCAAACTCGCTATCAAAGAATCGAAGACGTACTTTCGCGCCGTCAAACAGACTTAACCGTGTGTTTAGAAGACGTGCACAAACACCATAACTTATCTGCAATAGTACGAAGTGCTGATGCGGTTGGTTGCCATCACGTACATGCTGTATGGCCTGAAAAACAAAAATGGCTAACAAATAATACCTCTGGTGGCAGTAAAAACTGGCTAGAAACGCACCTACACAGAAACATTGATGATGCCGTAGTGGCAATGCGTGAACGCAATCCAGAAATACAAATACTCGCGACTCATCTATCAGAAGATGCCGTTGATTTTAGAGAAGTAGATTATACCAAGCCAACGGCTATTATTGTGGGCCAAGAAAAAACGGGGATATCTGAAAAAGCCCTAGAATATGCCGATCAAAATATTATTATTCCAATGCAAGGCATGGTGCAATCGCTAAATGTTTCGGTTGCTGCTGCGCTAATATTGTTTGAAGCACAGCGCCAACGCGAGCTGGCTGGTTTATATAATAGAGATATGCTGAGTGCCGAAGTTAAGCACCCACTTTACTTTGAAGGCTGCCACCCTATTATTGCAAGGCAGTGCAAGCAAAAAAAATTACCTTATCCTGCACTTGATGAAAACGGCGAAATAGTCGCTGACGAGCAATTTTGGCAAGCTTTAAAACATACTTGATGGACTAAAGCTCTGTAAGTACACTTAACTGACTCACAAATAATAAGATTGGTACAATTTGTCTAAACCTAGCTTAAATCAATACCCAATTACAGAGCTCAAAGGGGTCGGCCCAAAGATGGCTGAACGTTTGTTAAAGCTAGGTATTTTAACTGTGCAAGATATGCTTTTTCATTTGCCACTTCGCTATGAAGATCGCACTCGCTTATATGCGATTAGCGAGTTGTCACTTCACAGCCACGTAAGTGTTGAAGCAACAATTGAAACAAGCCAAATTACGTTTGGTAAAAGGCGCATGCTGGTTTGCCAAATCAATGATGGTACAGGCAGGCTAACACTACGATTTTTTAATTTTACCGCTGCACAAAAAAATGCATTTAGTGCCGGTAAAATAATACGTTGTTTTGGTGAAGTACGCCGTGGCCGCGTTGGCTTTGAAATGAGCCATCCTGAATACAGCATCAGCGATACTTCTAACGAACAACCAGTAGCTACAACGCTTACGCCCGTGTATTCAACAACCGAAGGTTTAAAGCAGCTATCGATTAGAGCTTTAAGCGAGCAGGCTATTGATTTACTACATAAATACTCAGTAGAAGAGCTACTACCTACAAAATGGCAGCCATCAAGTATGGCGCTAAGCGACGCCTTATTATTACTGCACCGCCCACCTAATGATGTTGATGTAACTGCATTAGAGCAAGGTACTCACCCTGCTCAGCAACGTCTTGTATTTGAGGAGCTACTTGCACAAAACCTCAGCTTATTAAAAGTGCGAGAGCAAGGACAACAAGTTAAAGCCGTGGCATTAAATCCGGTAAACACATTAGAAAGCCAACTTTTAGAACAACTTCCTTTTGCACCCACAAATGCACAAAGCCGCGTAGTTGCTGAAATTAAAGGTGATATGCAACACGCATATCCTATGATGCGTTTAGTGCAAGGTGATGTAGGTTCAGGTAAAACGCTGGTAGCGGCACTGAGTGCACTAACCGCCATTGCGCAGGGCTTTCAAGTAGCTTTAATGGCGCCAACTGAGATTTTATCAGAGCAACATGGGGTCAATTTTACTGCTTGGTTTAATCCGCTCGGTATTTCAGTTGCTTGGCTTGGCGGTAAAACAAAGGGTAAAGAGCGCGTAGCAACACTTGAAAAAATAGCCTCTGGTGAGGCGCAAATGATTGTAGGTACTCACGCTTTATTTCAAGATGAAGTTAAGTTTAATAACTTAGTGCTTATTGTTATTGATGAACAACACCGCTTTGGTGTCCACCAGCGTTTATCACTGCGTGAAAAAGGTAAATTTGGTGATTGCTATCCTCATCAACTAGTCATGACCGCAACACCTATTCCACGCACACTCGCGATGACCGCCTATGCCGACTTAGAAACCTCGGTCATTGATGAATTACCACCAGGGCGTACACCCATCACAACAGTGGCACTTCCTGATACTCGCAGAGACGATATTATTGCCCGCGTTAAATTAGCGTGTAACGAGCAAGGCCGCCAAGTTTATTGGGTGTGTACACTTATTGATGAATCTGAAGTACTGCAATGCCAAGCCGCGGAGGACAGTGCACTGCAGTTAAAAGAAGCACTACCAGAGCTAAACGTAGGCTTAGTACATGGCCGAATGAAGTCAGCTGAAAAACAAGCCATTATGAGTGAGTTTAAAGCAGGTAATATACATGTTTTAGTTGCCACGACCGTTATTGAGGTTGGCGTTGATGTACCTAACGCGAGCTTAATCATTATAGAAAACCCCGAGCGCTTAGGCTTGGCACAATTGCACCAATTACGTGGGCGAGTTGGTCGCGGCGCTACGGCATCGCATTGTGTGCTTTTATATCACGCACCGTTGTCTCACACCGCTCAAAAGCGATTAGGGGTACTACGCGATAGTAACGATGGTTTTGTGATAGCAGAGCGCGACTTAGAAATTCGTGGCCCAGGTGAAGTACTCGGTACAAAACAAACGGGTTTAGCCGAATTTAAAATTGCCGATCTTATCCGCGATAAGCACATACTCAACCAAGTAAGACCGATTGCACAGCAAATGCTTAAGCAACACCCAGAAGTTGTTGACTCGCTAATTCAGCGCTGGTTAGGTAATAAGCAAAATTACGCGCAAGCGTAACCACTCTATTTTCGATATTTTTGAGTCTACTAAGTTAGCGATGCTAAATTAGAGGTGCTAAATTTATTCGTTAGCATTTTGAGGATATAAAAAAGTCAGCCCTAAACAATATAGAGCTGACAATACATATCATACTAATTATATTAAATTTAAGCTTTGTTAAGCTCAAAAATAAGTGATGTTTGCGGGAATGAAATTGGCATTTGTAAGCCAAACTGCATTAACGCTTCACCTGTAAATGCTTGACCATTTACCGCAGCAATAGAAGACGGACGATACTCTTCAAATTTAACCGGCCACACTAAATTAAGTGTGTACTGCGCATCGCCATCTAGGCCAACAAAACGAAGCTTATTAGGCGCTGTACGCGGTGTTTCACGTACACTGTTATAAGCAAACAACGCTTTTGATTTTTGCTCGTCGATTAAACCAAAGTTAATTGATAAATCGTCGCTATCAAGGCGGTACAAATCGGCGCTATGAATAAACTCACGATGCTCTTTATGAAGCGCTATTGCCGCTTTAAGGGCATTGTATTCATGATCGTTCAGCTCACGTGGGTCCATTTCGATTCCCATGTGGCCAAACATTGATACCGCAGCACGCATTTCAATACTTACATTACGCCCTGTGATATGACAATCACGCGGACCTACGTGTGCCCCCATAACCGACGATGGGAAGAAGAACGAACATCCACGTTGTATTTCAAGGCGATCAAGCGCATCGTTAGAGTCTGACGTCCATACACGGTCGGTGTGTGCAAGTACGCCGTAATCTACACGTGCACCACCTGACGAACAGCTTTCTATTTCAAGCCCAGGATGCGCCGCTTTAATACGGTCAATTAGACGATAAAGTGCTAATGTTTGCTGGTGTACTGCTGGCTTACCATCAAAATTACCCGCATGATTAATATCGCGGTTCATATCCCACTTAATGTATTTAATAGTTGGGTATTCAACTAAAATGTCGTCAATCGCTTTGTATAAGTACTCAACAACTTCTGTGCGAGTTAAATCAAGCACTAGCTGATTTCTAAAGCTTAACTGTTCGTTGTTCTCAGAACCTAAAACCCAATCAGGATGTGCACGATATAAATCGCTATCTGGGTTAACCATTTCTGGTTCAAACCAAATACCAAACTCCATGCCTAAACTGTTTACATGGTCGATTACTGGCGATAAACCATCTGGGTAGATTTTGTAATCTACTGTCCAATCACCTAGCCCAGCGTTGTCGCCACGGCGACCTTTAAACCAACCATCATCAAGTACAAAACGCTCAATACCTAACGGCGCTACTTTGTCGGCTAGTTGCTTAAGCGTGTCTACGTCGTGATCGAAGTATATGCCTTCCCATGTGTTGTAATGCACAGGACGTGTTTTTTCACGCTGTGCTTGGCTAAGTAAATTAGCTTTAACAAAACGATGAAAATTACGAGAAAGCGCACTAAAACCTTCACTCGAAAACGAGCCATAAATGCTCGGGCTTTGATACGTTTGACCTTTAGCAAGCGTAAGCTCACCAGGTAATAATAACTCACCCATTTGCACGTAACGACGACCTTCAGCTAAAAGCTCTGCGCGTAGTTTATTATTACCACTCCAACCTAAATGAAAGCCGTAACATTCGCCGTGCTGCTCGCCTGCATTTTCGTTATGCACTAATAAACCAGGAAATACATCGTGTGATGTTTTACCTTTACGGTTTTCACGTACAAAGCTGCCTAAGACTAAATCAACTGATTGACGTTGGAATTCGTTTGACCAACGACCTTCAAAACTTACTATTTTACTTACGCTATCTGGCAGCTGGAATGTTGGCGCCGCGCAAAAGTTAACACTTAATGGCGAATCGCCTAAATTAGTTAATACGGTATGCGCGCTCAATACGTCAGTGTTTTTATCAAGCGTGATGCTGTGCACTACTTCAATACCACGAAGTTTATCTACACTTACAAATTCAAGTGTTGCAGCTGAAGGCTCACGTACTTCTTGAAGTTGTGGCCCTACTGACCATGCGATTGAATCATTTACTAGCTCAAGCCCTGGCGCACCAGTAAAGCCCTCGCCTAATAACGGAGATAGAGAAATAGGCGCTTCTTCAACCACGGCACATTTTACTTCTTGGCGGGTAGCAAGCTGAGTTAGCATTGTTTCTGTTGTTTGCTCAGATAGGCGTTTACCAAAGTACAGTAACGCCGGTGTTTTGCTCTGGCAGTCGAAAATAACGGTGCTGTTTACACTGTCTAATCGATAAAATGATTTAGTGTCGGCCATGATTTTCCTATCCTCTTGTTCATTGTGTGAGTTATAAATATAACGAAAGTAACTTAGTGATACTAAGTATTAATGTGTCTCTCGTTCTTTGAGGCACAATCTATCAGACGGTGACATTCAATAATAATAGTATATATCATATAAATTGGGTTTTGATAGTCTTTACATCGCAAATAGTTAGATAAACTCACTGGAAGTACCACTGTAGCAAAAAGCTATAAACCAACCTTAACTTTAAAGTGCTGTTACTAATTTCTTATACATATAAAAAAATCGGCCAGAGTTGTCCCATGACCGATTTTGTCAGCTTAAATTATTTATACGTTATTTTTGTACTTGTGCTTGTGCTTGTCCTGCGTCATCAAGTTCAGATGTTTTACCTGCCCATTGTGCATTCAAACCAAACACCACTTTATTTACTATTAATGCAAAAGCCACACATACAATCAGTGTAATTGGCATTAAGTGAATGTAATGAATATCAGTATGTAGTGGTGAGCTTGCAAATGTAAGCATGCCGTACATTACAACACCTAAAATTACTGCTGCAATACCCGCACGTGCATCAACATTTTTAAACAATAATCCCACTACAAAAATAGAGAATATAGGCATACTTAGTAAGCCATTTAATTGCTGTAGTAAGTTAATAATACTATCTGCTTGCTGATAAATTGGTACAAGTACCAGTGTTAAGCTTGTTAGTAGCAATGTTACGTAACCACTTAGCTTTACAACACTTGGCTCTTTATTAAAATATGCTTCGTGAATGTCACATACATACAATGCGGTTGCTGAGTTTAATAAGCTGTTGTAAGTAGACAGTACTGCTGCAGCCATTGCCGCTGCAAATACACCGGTTAACCATGCTGGCATTACATCACCCACAATTCGACCATAAGCGGCGTCGCCAATATCACCATAAAGCTTAAACGAAATAATACCCGGTAATACCACGATTGCAGGGACGATTAAAAAGCGAATACCCGCCGCTGCAAATATACCTTTTTGCGCTTCTTTAACATTAGGCGCTGCCATTGCTCGCTGCGTAATTGTTTGGTTAGTACCCCAGTAATACATTTGAATGAAGATCATACCGGTTAAAAGTGTTGGCCAAGGAATAGGTGAATCAGCATCGCCAATTAATGTTAAACGTTCTTCTGGAATACCCGTAAAGTCATAATCAATTGCATTAAGTGCTAAAAACACCACTAAAACAGCCATACCGAGTACAAGTATACCGTTGTAAGTATCCGATACTGCAACTGCACGCAGACCACCAAAGAAGGCATAAACAGCACCAAGAATGGCAAAGGCGGTGGCAATATACATAAGCGGAATATCAACTTTAAACATGGTTTGCATAAACAGCGCACCAGAGTAGATTACCGCTGGCATATAAATAAGTGCATTACCTAAAAAGAACAACCCACCAATAACAGCGCGAATATGCTTGTTGTTATAGCGCTTTTCTAAAAGCTCTGTGGTGGTTGTACAGTTGTATTTGTAATAAACAGGGATGAATACTTTGGCTAAAATAATCAACCCTATAATAGCGGCAAGCTCCCACCAAACAAGCAAAGCCATTTGGTTACCATTCATACCTACAAGTTGGTCAGTACTTAAATTAGTTAATGTGATTGAACCTGCAACAAACATCCAAGTAAGGCCACCGCCCGCTAAAAAATACTCTTTGGTTTGGCTTTGTCCGTTATTACGATTTTGGCCTCGGCATTTCCAATAAGTAAGGCCACCAATTAAAGCGGTGACAAAAACAAAAACCACCAGCTGTAAAATGTTATCTGACATGTGTGTGTCTCCTGCGCGTTATGCGCAATGTCTGGGTAATAAAAAATGCACGCTACAGCGCGTGCGCATCTCGACTTAGTTCTAACTTAATCTGCTTTAAAGGCATAAGTTCGGGACGTTGGTTGTGCAGCTTTACCAATGCATTTAACTGAAACAGTGAAATGAGCATGCTGTTAAGCACACTTAAGTAACCCTGCTTTTGTAGTTCTGCAATGGTATTGCTATCTAATGTTTGCAGTTTGTCTTCATCAACGGTGCTCAAACCTTGAATGGTTTGGGTTTCGCCTTGTTCAAACTGCAATACAATATCTATGTTTTTAATGAGTCCTAAACGCGCAACTTCTTGGGTAAATTGATACGTTTGGTAATCATTTTTTAAATCGCTTTCTAACAACTTTTGCTGTGCACTTAAAAATAAACTTGGGTTACCTTTAGCATCAAATAGTGACTCACCCTGCTCGGTGTTTACGGCTAAGCTTTGCTCATCAATCGCAATAAAATAATCGCTACTATTTGCTTCTCGAGTCATTAAGTAAAGCGGCTGGGTTTGCATGCATACCGGAGTGTAAAGTGCCTGCCATTGGTTGTTATTTACCAATAGACTTTGCCCAGCACTAAAGCTTGTTAACGCTGATACTGTATAGCTGCCATTTTGTGCGTTACGTGCTAAAAAAACAGGTAAATCGCAGGCTGCTTTTGCTATTTCATTTGCTCTTAAATTAACTAAATGCTGTGTTTTTGCGTATTCAACAGCGGCATTGGGGTTAATTTTTAATGTTTGGTGTTTGGTGTTTACTAGTTCACTAATAGCCATAGTTACACATCCTTAAACTGGGTTAGCTGCTAACCACTGCTCTATAAAAGCACGGTGCGGTGGTAAAGTTTGCAACATCTGCTGTGTAAGCTGGCTGTTACGTTCTATTATTTGTTTAGCTTGCGCGTCTTGTGAATACAAATACGCTTGTTTAGTAAAGTCAGGCTTAAAGCCCATACCGTACAAAACATACTGATAGCTGGCGGCTGGAAATAACTCTAATGCGCCATGAAAATCTTGAATAAGCGGGCCACGGCTTCCCCAAAGAA
The DNA here is from genome assembly GCF_015864485.1 of Pseudoalteromonas sp. SWN166. Taxonomy (NCBI): domain Bacteria; kingdom Pseudomonadati; phylum Pseudomonadota; class Gammaproteobacteria; order Alteromonadales; family Pseudoalteromonadaceae; genus Pseudoalteromonas; species Pseudoalteromonas sp. SWN166. The sequence continues at coordinate 75,026 of NZ_JADYXB010000012.1, read as the reverse complement.
GTAAGTCTTCTTGCAGGGTTTCTGGAATAGTATCAGGCTGTACATGTGCTTGCCAGTAAGGTTCTGGGCGCTTGGTTAGCATGTAATGTAGCTTTAAAAAGTCGATAATACGCTGCCAACGATAATCCATCTGCTCATTAAAGCGCTTAGCTACAATAGGCATTACTTGGGTATCTGCTGGCATATGTTCAGCAACAAAGCGTGCTGAAATTTCAACAAGCATAATGGCGGTAGCTTCAAGCGGCTCTACAAACCCTGCCGACATACCAATGGCAACACAGTTTTTATGCCAAAACTTCTCACGGTATCCTGATTCAAAGTTGATTTTACGGGCAGTTAAACCGTTTGCTGCATCTCCTAAATAGTCTCTTAGGTTTTGCTCTGCTTCATCGTCTGATAAAAATTTGCTTGAATAAACATGCCCTACACCTCGGCGGTGCGTTAAACCAATATCCCAAATCCATCCAGCGTTTTGCGCTGTTGCTATGGTGTGGCTCGCCAAAGACTCATCGTTTTCATCGTAAGGAACTTGCATAGCCAATGCGCTGTCGTTAAATAGCACGTGGTCCATTTTTTTAAACGGTACGTTAAGCGCTTGGCCTAATAACAATGATGAAAAGCCAGTACAGTCTATGTATAAGTCGGCATTTATGGTGCGGGTTTGATCTTTTAGAGTAAGCTCATTTATTGCACCATCGTCATCAAGCTTTACCTGATCAACAGTACCAATAATATGATCTACACCAAGCTTACTTTTACAATGCTGTTTAAGCATTTCGGCAAAAGCGCCGGCATCTAAGTGATAAGCGTAATTACAATTACCTTGATATTCACCTTGCGCTATACCTCTTGGGGCTAAGCTTGCTTCGCAAATATCATGTTGAAAATTTGTTTGCTGTGCAAAGTCTTCAACATTATCTAAATAAGGGGCTAAATCTATACGGCCGTAGCCTAGTGGTACAGTAAATGGATGGTAGTAAAAGTCATTATTGCCATGAGTCCAATTTACAAACTTTCCACCTTGTTTAAAAGTGGCATTACAGGCTTTAAACACGTCAACTTCACGTAAACCAATTTGCTGAAGCGTGTTTTTCATAGTGGGCCAGGTACCTTCACCTACGCCAATTGTTGGAATGTCTGACGATTCAACCAATATCACTTTTAAGCCGTCACCATTTTGACCTTGGTGATACGAAGCTATAATTGCAGCGCTCAGCCATCCTGCTGTACCACCGCCAACTACCGCTACTGTTTTTATTGCTTTATTCATAATGGACTACTCTTTGAGTATTTTTGATAACGTTTTATACAACAAATGCCCGTTAGGGCATTTTGATTTAATGTAGTTTCATTTTAGCCAATTAGGTTAACTAACATACATTACTGCTAAATCAACCTAATTGGTATTAGCACCAAAGTGCTGCAATGAAACAAGAGGCGAGAAATTCGCCTCAAGCATTAATTAAAACGATCCGCGAATACCAAACGCGTAACGTGAGCCATTATCTTCAACCGAATAGATTTGGTTAGCAAAACGACCCGTTTGTACTAACTCTTCTTCAGTGATGTTGATGCCTTCAGCAAAAATAGTGAAGTTTTCGTTAATATCGTAGCTTGCACTAATATCCCACTGACCGTAAGTTTCTACGTTCACTGGTTCACCGTTAAAACCATTATCAACTAAGCGTAAAAAACCTTCACGGTTGTTAAATGCAACACGTGCTTGCCAGTTATCTTGCTCATAAAATAATATTAAGTTTTGTGAATCGCCTAAACCTTCAAGTGCAAATGTTTGTGTGGTGTCTGCACCTACGCTAATGTCACTATCTACGACAGTCGCATTGGCTATAATACCAAAGCCATTTTCAAATATGTGCGTCACACCTACTTCGTAGCCAGTTACTTTAGCTGACTCACCATTTTGAGGGCGAGTTACTGTGTATATTTCTGAGCTACCATTAAGCTCATCATCTGCTTGACCTGTACAAGTGGTACACGCAAAACCAGGACCTGAGCGGTCAGCCATTTCAAATGTTTCTTCACCTGTTAGCGTAACAATAAAGTCATCGACTTCTTTACTAAATACTGCAAAGCTAAATAAGTTAGCGTCGTTGTAGTACCACTCGTAAGAAATATCCCAGTTTTCTGACTGGAATGGCTTAAGTGCAGGGTTACCACCATTTGCTGTTAAGTTTTGACGGCGTGGCTCGTTAAATGTAGTAGCAGGAGATAATTGAGACATCGTTGGACGAGTAATACTGTCGTACGTTGCAAAACGTAAAATCATATTGTCTTGCAGCTCTAACTTAACATTCAAAGATGGTAGTAAGTTTGAGTAGCTAGTGCCCTGTTCAATGTTCGTTGCTGGGCCAAATACGTTAGCAAATAATGTTGCATCAGTTGTTGGCACTACATCGCTAATAAAGCTTTGTACTGCAGCTACTTCAATATCAGTTTCTGAGTAACGTGCACCTAAATTAACAGTTACTGGCATATCAGCTAGGTCAAAACCAAGCGTAAAGTCCATGTATAAGCTAGTGATATCTTCGTTAATTGTGTAACGGTTATTTTGTAGTGTTGGCTCTACTGGGAAACCTTGATCGGCTAGGTAATCAAGCATTTTATCACCGTCGTAGGTGTAGAATGTATCGATTAAGCCTGGGAAGTAGTTGCTTGCTTGGTAAGCTTCAAAATCAATTGCATCAAGTGGTGCTTCAGTACCGTAACCACAGAACTGACATTGGGTACCATAAACTTGGAAGCTTGATTTTTCACGCTCTTGACGATAAGCACCAAAGTTAATGCGATCTACTGGGCCTTTATCTGGCACGTATTCAAAATCAGCTTTTACTTCAGTAATTTCATCTTCATCAGTAAACTGTAGACCCACTTCGTTATAGTGAAGGCGGGCAAGGCTTGGATCTGGCAATGAACCATTTTCAAAGCCATCATGCTGTACAGTAGGAATACTGCCTGTACCGTCAAAAGTATAACTATTAATAATACCGACAACGTTAAAACGGTCAGTACCTGCACGGTCATTTTCGGCTGTTGAACGAGATACATCAAATTTTGCTTTTAATGAATCATTTACTTGCCAATCAACGTTAATACCAAATGCTTTATTAGTTACATCACGTGAGTTACGTGTATGTGATACAAAGTCACTTGCAGGGTCACCACTTGGTGCGCCTAAACCAACGTCTTGAGAGAAAGTTAAAAGAGTACCTGTTTCTGGATCAATCGTTGCGCTACCTACGCGGTCTGGTTCAAACCAAGATGCTAAATCGCGTACTGTTGAATCAACTTCAAATTTTGAAATCATACCATCAACAGTAATCGTAACATCGTCAGATGGTGCGTATTGCAATACTAAACTTGCGTTTGTACGTTCACGGTCTTGCTCATCAACAACTTGATCCCAGTTACGCGGAATGTAGGCATTTTCAAACAATACACCATCTGTTGGATTAGAGATTGTTTGGCCGCCGCGCCAACCTGCCGTTAAAATTTGGTTATTTTGAAGTTTACGTTGTTGATTAGTGATGGCAAAAAGCACACCTAACTTATCATCGTTAAACGTATTACTTATTAAGAATGATGTTGATGGAGATACTTCTTCAGAAAGGCTTTCGTACATACCTTTAACTGAACCTAAAATATGTAAACCACCAAAGTCAAAAGGACGTGCTGTAGTTACGTTAACCGTACCACCAATGCCGCCTTCTTGAAGTGTTGCTGTATTACTTTTATAAATATCAGCACCGGTGATTTGGTCTGCTGCTAATACATCAAAATTAAATTCACGACCTGCACTGTCTGTCGCAATTTGACGACCATTAACAAGTACAGTATTAAATTGTGGACCAAAGCCACGAATAGTTACCGCTTGGCCTTCACCACCACTACGGTCAATTGCTACACCTGTAATACGTTGCAGAGATTCTGCTACGTTTAAATCAGGAAATTTACCAAGATCTTCTGCTTTAATCCCGTCTGTAACAACATTAGATGCTTTTTTATCTAACATTGATGAACGTAAACTGCTGCGGATACCCGTTACTGCGATAACTTCAACATCTTCATTTACTACTGTAGGCGTATTGCCTTCAGCGCCTTGAGCTGCAACGTTTCCGCTTGCCAATATGCCAGTAATAGCAATACTGATCGCGGTTTTCTTGTTGAACGATAACTTATTGTTAATTATCATTTTTTAAAAACTCCTGATTGTGTGTAGTCGTTGTGTCGTTGTGGTAGTGTATATAGTTTCAAATACTATTTATATTATAAATACTTTAAACCGATAAAAAGTGCAACCTTTTCCTTAATTATGAGCATCATTTAATCACTGTATTTTTGCTTTTAATTTTCTTTAAATTAACATTGCAATGCTGTATTCACTCAGAAAAAGAGTAAATAATAACCTGTTCGTAATCCTCTCCCGGTAATAAATTAGCTTTAGGGTAATTTTCTCTATTTGGCGCATCAGGCCAATTTTGCGCTTCAAAACACAAAGCTTGACGTGCTTTAAATGGCGCGCCTACAAAGTTAGCGGTATAAAGCTGCATACCTGGCTGCGTACTTTTAAGTGTTAAATTAACCTTCGTGTGTGGCGAAGTTAACGTAGCCATCGTTTTTAAACTGCTGTCATCATTAAAAATATAGCAGTGATCAAAACCATTGCCAGCTTCTAGCTGAGAATGTGCGGCGCTTAATGCCTCACCAATTTGAGCTGATTTAGTAAAGTCAAAGCAGGTACCTGTAGCTAATGCGGCTTCATTGAGTGGAATACTGGTTTTATCGATAGGAAGATAGTGATTAGTGTTAATTTGTACACAATGTTCATTAATTGATTCGCTGCCATCAAGGTTAAAATAACAATGGTTAGTAAAATTAACGAGTGTTTCTTTGTTAGTTATCGCTTTAAAGCTCAGAGTAAGCTCGCCGTTTTTAGCACTAATCGTTTGCCAAACCTGCAACTCACCGGGGAACCCTTGTTCGCCATCGGGTGAGCAATAATAAAGCTCCACTTCACTTTCACTTTGTTTAGTTACTTGCCAAAGTACTTTATTAAAGCCTTTAACACCGCCGTGCAGGCTATTAGGGCCATTATTTGCTTCTAATTGATACTGCGTACCAGATAAGTTAAAACGCCCCCCTGCAATGCGATTAGCGTATCGACCTACTGTTGCACCTAAGTAAAATGGATTTTCAAGATAGTATTGAGGGTCATCGACGCTAAGCGTCATTTCTTGTTTTTTAAATTTAATGCTTTTTATGATTGCGCCAAATGGCAAAATTTCAGCTGTTAAGTTTTGACCATCACTGAGCTGAATAACTTGTAAAGGTTGGTTATTGGCAATAGATGTCACACGTATTCTCCAATCAAATTACCGAATTAACATTTCCTGTTATAACGGCGCAACAATATATAATATAAATAGTATATAACTGAAGCCTGTAACTCAATCTAAATACGTTAAAAATTCTCGACAAAAAATTACAGTTGCCATCATATATTTACAATAATTCAGCTCAGTATGGGCTTATGTAAAATATAAGCCTCGTAAGGTTAACTGCTTTGGTAAATATGCTCGTTAAGCGCTGCTTTTTCGTCAATGCTAAGTGCTTGCTTTGATTTAGCAATAAAGTCGTACCTCACCATAATGGCCTTACCTATTGCGCAGCATTTATCGTGTTGCCACGCTTCTTGTCTCAGCGTAAAAGAGCTAGTGCCTATGTGCTCTACAGACGTTTTAACTGTTACCTCATGGCCGTAAAATAATTCACCGACAAATGATACTTCAACTTTGGCGATAATCAATTTCCAATCGTGTGGATTTAAGTCCGGTGTAAAAAACTTAAAAATAGGTCCACGTGCGACTTCAAACCATACTGGGAGTACGGTATTGTTAATGTGTCCGAGTGCATCTGTTTCGCTAAAGCGCGGCATCACTTTTTCAATAAACATAAAAATCCAATAATAATTATATAAAGGTAAACCATGACGGACTTTATACGCGTTGTTGATAACGCATTAAGCGATGAATTTTGCGATCAATTTATTACCATATTTGCGCAAAGCCCGCATGTAAAACAAGGAGTGACATCGGGCGGTGTCGACTTAAAGAAAAAAGACAGCCACGACCTACACCTAAACAATCACCCCGAATATGCACAACAATTAAAACACATACAACAAACGACTGCACAGCATGTTTTTAAGTATGTTGAGGAGCATATTTTTATGCTGATTGGGGCGTTTGGTTTAAAGGTCTATCACCCAAAAACAGGTGACGTAGTCGATTTAACCCAAGAGAATTTTGAAGAAGTAGGCAAACCGCAATTACCTTTGCTAGTTCAGCAAATTTTTAGACTCGGTAATATTCAGGCGCAAAAATACGAAGTAAATAAAGGTGGCTATCCTTACTGGCACAGTGAGGTTTACCCTCAGTTACAGCATAACGAGGCGTTGCATCGCGTGTTGCTCTTTATGTTTTATTTAAACGATGTAGAAGAAGGTGGTGAAACAGAGTTTTACTATCAAAATCGTAAAATAGCCCCAAAAAAAGGCACTATGGTAATAGCCCCAGGCTACTTTACACATACTCATAGAGGTAATAAGCCAGTATCAAACGATAAATATATTTTAACCTCGTGGGTACTGTTTAACCGCGCAGAACAAATATACGGTGCGCCAAAGAGTTAGCGCACCAAAACTTACATGATTAACCGAGTAGTTCATCAAATAAGTCAAATAGCTTATCAAGTTCAGCAATCGTGTTGTAATGCATACAACCAATGCGCACTACACCGCCTTTATCAAGCACACCTAATTGCTTACACAAACCTTGTGCGTAAAAATTACCATCCCACACGCAAATATGCTGCTTACCTAAAAATTCAGACACTTCACGTGGCTCAAGCCCTTCAAACGTTAAAGCAAAAGTAGGTGTGCGCTCGTTTAAGCGATCAAAGTCATCAATACCAAATAATTTAATACGCGGATAATTTACCAAGCGCGTTAAAAAGTGCTCACTAAGCGCCATTTCGTGTTGTTTAGTTTTAGCAAAAGCTATGCTTAACTTTTCGCGGCGTGAATGGCTATCGTCAAGTTCGCTAATTGCTGCAATGTAATCAACAGCAGCAATAAAGCCCGCCATAGCTTCAAAGCTTTGTGTGCCGGTTTCCCAACGACCTGGTGCTACGTCTTTAGCGGGTTCTACTTTATAAGGCGTAAACCCGTCTAAATGTTCTTTTTTACCGTAAACCATGCCTAAATGCGGGCCAAAAAACTTATATGCAGAGCAGGCTAAAAAGTCGCAATCAAGCGCTTGCACGTCAACAAGTTCATGCGGTGCGTAATGTACGGCATCAACATAAACAAGTGCGCCTACAGCGTGAGCAAGCTCAACAATACGTTTAATATTATTAATTGAACCTGTGGTATTTGAAGCATACGTTACCGCTACAAGCTTAGTGTTGCTGTTTAATAAGCTTTCAAATTGCACCATATCTAAGCTGCAATCAGCTTCATTAATAAGCGCAGTATTTACCTTTGCGCCTTTATCTTCTGCGGCTTGTTGCCACGACGATACATTTGAGAAATGATCGGCATTGGTTACAATTATTTCATCGCCAGCCTGCCAGTCACGTGAAATTGCACGGCTAAAGCTAAATGTTAGGCTGGTCATGTTTGGACCAAACACAATTTGTTGTGAGCTAGGTGCATTAAGTAAATCAGCGGCGGCTTGACGCGCATTCGCCATCAACTCAACCGTTTTATCACTTGAAAAAAACGCGCCACCTAAGTTCGAATTATAATGACCTAAATAAGCTGTCATCGCATTAAGCACCGATGTTGGCACTTGCGAGCCACCTGGTCCGTCTAAAAATACGGGCGATTTACCATCAACGTTTTGCATTAATGCAGGAAACTGCTCACGTAATTGCGTTATGTTCATGCTTATTCCTTAAGACGTTAATACAAAACAATCCAGGTAACCTGGTTTGCTAGCATCAATTTTGTTCATAGGTGTTGCGTTGTGCCACACTTGACGGTCATTTATTAATGCAAACATACCGTCTTTTATTTCCATTTTAAAACAAGGCTCAGCTTGCTTGTTTTCGTATACAAGTAGCTCGCCGCCTTCTAAGTTCTCGTGAGAAACGCCGCATATACATACATGATCAAAACCATCTTGATGCACGCCTTCTGGCGCTGCAGGTGTATCGCTATCAATGGCAAGCATACGGAATTGATGGATTTCAATATCACGTTCTTCATCAATACCGGTAAGTTGGCGAAACTCATTCACAATGCTTTTCATGCCTTCTGACTCAAGTAAACTTTGCGCTAGGTTTTCGTAAGTACGCTCTACATTACCCTGAAAAGTATTAATTGAATCGTCTTGAACAAATGCTTTGGTTTCTTGTAACTTTATTTCACCATTTTGCATTTTAACTACTGAGTAACGACGTTTACGAAAGGCACCATCTGCATAAGGATTAGCAGGCAGGTTATCAAAAGAAGGCTTAACCAAATCAATATTTGCTTGGTTAACAAAACGTAGTTGCAGTAAATTCTGGTTGTTTAATGCTGTCATAAAATCTCGCCTAAAATAATGAGAATATTGGTGAGGATTTTAATGCATATAGAAAGGAATTTTTGCTTTATTATTTATATTTAAATCAATTATTAGCTAAATTCAATGTAATAAACCATAAAATAGAGCATTAACTATCTAATATTTATTTTAGCCAATAAAAAACCCGCCGAAGCGGGTTTTTAAACAAACTCTAAAAATTATACAGCTTGTTGAATAATCACGTTGTCTGCTTTTTTAGTGTAAGCAGGCATACGGTGGAAGTTCAAGTAACGGTATGTATCTGACGCCGTTGCATTGATCTTCGCTGCATATTCTTGGTACTCGGCAGATGTTGGTAATCTACCTAAAATAGCGGCTACTGCAGCAAGCTCAGATGATGCTAAGAATACATTAGCGCCATTACCTAAACGGTTAGGGAAGTTACGTGTAGAAGTAGATACTACAGTCGCTTTATCTGCAACACGTGCTTGGTTACCCATACACAGTGAACAACCTGGAGTTTCGATACGTGCGCCAACACGACCAAAGATACCGTAGTAACCTTCTTCCGTAAGTTGGTCTTTGTCCATCTTAGTAGGTGGAGCAACCCAAAGTTGAGTTGGAAGTTGTCCTTTAAAGCCATCAAGCAACTTACCAGCAGCACGGAAGTGACCAATGTTAGTCATACAAGAACCGATGAATACTTCATCAATTTTCTCGCCAGCAACATCAGAAAGAAGACGCGCATCATCTGGGTCATTTGGAGCACAAAGAACAGGTTCTTTAATCTCAGCTAAATCAATTTCAACGATATGCTTATACTCTGCATCAGCGTCAGCTTCCATTAGTTCTGGGTTAGCTAACCAATCTTGCATTGCAGTAATACGACGTTCAATCGTACGTACATCGCCGTAACCTTCAGAGATCATCCACTTAAGCATAACAATGTTAGACTCAAGGTACTCAGAAATAGACTCTTTAGAAAGTTTAACTGTACAACCAGCAGCAGAACGCTCTGCAGATGCATCTGATAATTCAAATGCTTGCTCAACAGTAAGGTGCTCAACGCCTTCAATTTCTAGTACGCGACCAGAGAATTCGTTAATTTTACCTTTTTTCTCAACTGTTAATAAACCTTGCTTGATACCGTAGTAAGGGATTGCATGAACAAGGTCACGTAACGTGATACCTGGTTGCATTTCGCCTTTAAAACGAACCAAAATAGATTCTGGCATATCAAGTGGCATAACACCCGTTGCTGCTGCGAATGCTACTGCACCCGAACCTGCTGGGAATGAAATACCTAATGGGAAACGTGTATGTGAATCACCACCAGTACCTACGGTATCTGGTAATAACATACGGTTTAACCACGAGTGAATAATACCATCACCTGGACGAAGTGAAACACCGCCACGGTTCATGATGAAATCAGGAAGCGTATGGTGAGTGCTTACATCGATAGGCTTAGGATAAGCTGATGTATGACAGAATGACTGCATTGTTAAATCTGCAGAGAAACCTAAACATGCTAGATCTTTAAGTTCATCACGTGTCATAGGACCTGTTGTATCTTGCGAACCAACAGTTGTCATTTTAGGCTCACAGTACTGACCTGGGCGAATACCTGCAACGTTACATGCTTTACCAACCATTTTTTGCGCTAGTGTGAAGCCTTTATCAGAAACTTCTGTTGCTGTTGGTACTTTAAATGTATCAGTTGCACCTAAGCCAAGAGATGTACGCGCTTTATCAGTTAAACCACGACCGATAATTAGTGGAATACGACCACCAGCACGAACTTCATCTAAAATCACATCAGATTTAAGCTCAAAAGTAGAAATCACTTTATCAGTACCATGTTGCTTAACAACACCTTCGTACGGATAAATGTCGATTTGCTCGCCCATGTTGAGTTCATCAACATTTAATTCGATTGGTAATGCGCCTGAATCTTCCATTGTGTTGAAGAAGATTGGAGCAATTTTATTACCTAAACATACACCGCCAACACGCTTGTTTGGTACAAACGGGATATCATCGCCCATAAACCAAAGTACAGAGTTAGTTGCAGACTTACGAGAAGAACCCGTACCAACAACATCACCTACGTAAGCAAGTGGTAAACCTTTAGTTTTTAATTCTTCAATCTGAGTAATTGGACCTACTTCGCCCGCTTTATCAGGTGTAATACCATCGCGTTCAATTTTTAGCATTGCTAAAGCATGAAGTGGGATATCTGGACGAGACCATGCATCTGGTGCAGGAGACAAGTCATCAGTATTTGTTTCGCCAGTTACTTTAAATACAGTAACTGAAATCTTTTCAGCAACAGCTGGTTTATTAGTAAACCATTCTGCATTTGCCCAAGACTCAATAATTTGCTTAGCGAATGTATTACCTGCTTTTGCTTTTTCTTCTACATCGTAGAACGCATCAAACATAAGTAATGTATTTGAAAGGCCTTTAACTACGATTGGTGCAAGTGTTTCGTCATCAAGTAGGTCAATCATTGGTGCGATATTGTAACCGCCCAACATTGTACCTAATAATTCTGCCGCTTTTTCTTTAGAAACAAGTGGAGAATTAGTTTCACCTTTAGCTACAGCTGCTAAGAAGCCCGCTTTAATGTAAGCAGCATCATCAACACCTGCTGGTATACGCTGAATGAACAAATCTAAAATGAATTCTTCTTCACCTGCAGGTGGAGTTTTGATTAATTCAATAAGATCAGCAGTTTGCTGAGCATCTAATGGCGCTGGTACGATACCTAACGCGGCACGTTCTTCTACGTGTTTACGATATTCTTGTAGCACAATATTGCCCTCTTGGTGACGTGAAAGTATCCGGTAGCGCTTCAAGCGCAAATAAGTTACCCAATACTTATAGTATTCTAACGCGTAATTATAAAGCTTTTATGGATAGATGAAAATCCATCCAGTTACGCAACTGATTATACCGATTATAAATACTATGAATAGTGGTTGTAGTAAAAACTATTTTCATGAATACTTGTTAAGTAAGAATCATTACCATTAACCAATATTAATTTATTACAGGCATAAAAAAACCCAGCACTTGGCTGGGTTTTTATTACAAACTATTTAATTAACGTAAAACTTTAACGTTTTTGATAGTTTTGATATGCGCTTCTACACGACGGTTCTCTGCGTTTGCAGCTTTAGTGTTTGCATCATTTTTAAGACGCTCTTCACCTAAACCAACTGTAGTAATACGGTCTTTAGCAATGCCATCAGAAACTAATTGCTTAGCTACTGCATCAGCACGTTTTTTAGATAACCATTTGTTGTAAGTTGCTTTACCTACAGAAGAAGTGTGACCTTCTAAAAGTACTGTTGTATCTGGGTACTCTTTTAAGAATGCAGATACTTTTTCAATATCGTTTAAGTACTGAGTAGATACTGCTGAAGCATTGTTAGGGAAAGTCACTAATAAGCTTACAGTTACTTCTTTATCTTCATATAAAGTACAACCAGTGCCATCAACTGCATCAGTCATAGGCGTGTTAGCACACTTATCATCTGCATCAGGAATGTTGTCGTTGTCGCTATCTGTAGGAGCTACAGCTACTTCAATTACCTTAGGCTCTGGAGCTGGTTTAACTGGCTCTACAGGAGCTGAATTTTGGCCAAATAAGTAGTTAATACCAATTTTAGCGCCTACATCTGTGTAACCACGGTCAAGACCTTGGTATACAGCTGTTTCAGCATTTACAAATAAGCCATCTGTAATGAAATGTTGGTAACCAACACCTGCATTTAAGAATGTGTTGTCATCTACTACGTCCATTTCTTTAATACCGAAAAGACCGTAGAAAGGACCACCATTTAAATGGTAAAGAGCATCAATACCGTAACGCTCGCCATCAATACTGTTGCGGTTGCCAGCAACTTTATCAAAAGCATTAAAATCCATATCTGCATATTCAAGACGTGCGCTCCAGTAATCACTGAAACGGTAACCGGCTTCAACACCCCAGCCAGTTGATTCATTTACGTCAAGACCAGCTTGAGCACGCATGTTTTTCCAAGATGCGTCATAGTAGTCGCCAAATGCGCCAATGTAGAAACCTTCTTCTTTATCAGCAGCGAATGTAGATGCGCTAGTTGCAGCCAACGCGATTGCAATTGTAAGTGATTTTAATTTCATTGTTTTCTTCCCATTTGAACAATTTTAAATTGTAGCTAATCGATACTAGCTCAATCAGTTTTATATAGACTAACTGAGCCTTTGTTAATCAATACTTAACGAAAAATAAAGTTTATAACTTTTTTCTATGCCCAGTCACAACACACATCCACTTACTATAGGCGAAATTAAAACTTTATTGAAAAATAAATATAGTAGTTTTTTGTAAATTAGTACTTAGCAAGGAATGTAAGAGCAATTAAATTAAATGCACTTATAAATGTAAATGCAAAAAAACATTGCTTGGCTTTAATTCGGCGCATAATACCACCAGAATTAACATTCCCCTAGATATATGCGCATGTTTGATTAAAAAATGACTCTTTTTAATCATGTGGTTATATTTAAAGTTAAGAGTTAAGTACCACAAAAAGTCTGGTAATCATTATCATTTATCGGTGCAGCCTGAAACTCTGATAGCTTTTCATCATCAGAATACGGATTTCCCACTATTTTCATAAAGCGCTCTAGTAACTCACTAGACCCTGCAGCATTATACTCTGCAATTATTTTTTCGATCATATGGTTACGAGGAATTACACGAGGATTTGCCGCTCTCATTACTTCATAACTATTATTGTCAGTTAAGTTTACCCACTTAGCTCTCCATTTGATTAGCGACTCTGGTACTACTGTTTCTCCCTTTAAGGATTCAGTAAGTGCATCAAAGGTATTGGTGTAGTCGAGCTGGTTATCTTTTAATAGCGTTAATAACTCTGCAATTAACTCACTTCCGCTTGCATTTTTTGCACTCAAGCCCAGTTTTTTCTCCCACATAGCCGTAAACTCAGTATTAAACTGCTCAGCAAAACTATTAATAAATGGCGTCATTAACGAAACAGCTTGCTCGTCATCATCACTAATAAGCGGTATTAAGCTCTCAGCTAAGCGTGCGCAGTTCCAGTTAGCTATATTAGGTTGATTACCAAAGGCATAACGACCTTGTTTATCGATAGAGCTAAACACGGTGTCAAAATCAAAATTATTCATCATGGCGCAGGGGCCGTAATCAATGGTTTCTCCACTTACTAGCGTATTATCGGTATTCATTACTCCATGAATAAAGCCAACACGCATCCAGCTCACAACTAGCTTAACTTGGTTTTTAATCACAGCGCCTAAAAATGCTAAATAACGCTGCGATCCTGTATCGGTTATTTCTGGGTAGTGTCGCTCTATAGCTAAATCGGCTAAATTTTTAAGTCCTTCAACATCGCCTTGCGTCGCTAAATATTGAAACGAGCCAACACGAATATGGCTCGTTGCTAAACGAGTCACTATGGCGCCTGCTTGTGGTGGATTACGATAAACCGTTTCACCACTACCAACAACCGCTAAGCAGCGTGTGGTTTTAATGCCTAGTGCATGCATTGCCTCGCTCATTACGTATTCACGAATAGCAGGACCAAGAGCACAACGTCCATCTCCCCCTCTTGAGTAAGGAGTAGCACCAGAGCCTTTTAATTGAATATCCCACAACTGGTTTTTATCATCATTAATAGCGCCCAATAAATGCGCTCGCCCATCGCCTAAACGTGGTGAAAAATGTCCAAATTGGTGCCCAGAGTAACCAAGTGCTACCGCAGGAATCGCCTGTTTCTCGTTACCGCTAAAAGTGCTAGCACGCAAATCAGCTGCAACGTTAATATTAAACTCTTTTGCTAAGCTCTCGTTCCACAGCAATAACTGAGGAGAGGCAACACTTGCAGGGAAATCTTCTATCGCAAAGTTTTCCGTAATGTCTGTGTATCTTGGCACTAATTTCATGGTAATTCCTATTATTGCTGACTTATACCAACACGGTTGTCACCAACGCCATAAGCAACAATTAAACTTAACTCTTGCATACTTAAGCCGCTTTGCTTTTGCATTTCATTAAAAAAAGCTTGGGCAGCACTCAGTGATTTTTTAGTTTGTAAGCCGCCGTCTATAATTTTATGAGCACGTAAGTAATTCTCTACATCGCGTGATAGTAAAAAAGTATCTTTACCAAGTGCTCGTAGCGCATAAGGTCCTGTATTTCCGCCTAAACGCGAACCATGTTTTTTTAAATACGCCCATAAACCAATAATATCGTCTGCTGGCCAATTAGCGACAAACTGGCTAAAACTGCCATGTTCCCCTGCTATTTCGTGGATCATGTAAGCATTTTCGGTAATTGTTTTTACTTTTTTATAGTTACGAACGATTCGCTCATCCGTTGCTTTTTGTTCCAGCATATCAGGTGGCATCATTAATAACTTATCAACGCTAAAATTCCAAAAAACCTCTCTAAAGCCTGGCCACTTATTATTAATGACTGACCAATAAAAGCCGCTTTGAAATACTTTTCGAGTAAATTCCTCAAGCCAATCGTCGTCACTTAACGTGCTTAGTTGTTTTTTAGATAGCGGTTTTGCAAGTAATAACTTAAGCATTTTTTCGGAGCCTTTTCGCTCTACCGCTCGCTTATAAATATCGCTAAATTTTTCCATACTAATTAAATACCTCACTACTTATATTGCTAGTGTACGAGAAAAGCACCCAATACGTAACCACTCCCATTATGGATGAATGAATATGCATTTAGTCGCTTGACACCTAGACGGCTTAAATGCTTTAATCGCCGTAATTACCCTATTTAAATTGCACAGGTTTGTAAGTTTTTACTCTACAAACAGGTGTAAAGGGCTAGAAGAGGTGCGTTATTCAGGTAGCGTATGTTAGGAGCGCAAACTCCAGTGAGCATACGTGAGGGGAATTAACGCCGAGAAGTAACCACTTTTGCGAGGTGTTTATTTCGGGCGACTAGGTTGAACCCTAGCGACTGTCACCAATAGCTGCTTATAAAAGCAGCTTATTAGTTTGGTGGAGAGCTTCTGGTCTTAAATATTAAGGCCGTGCGCCCTATTATTTTAAGCCCATTCGCTCTTCGAATTATTAGTTCGAACGACGTTAATGCGGCTCCTTCCATAAAGCTTTTTAACTCTTCGAATAATACCAATTGCATTAAATTAGTTATCGCTAAAATGATCACGTTTTTAATAAAGTTGGTACAAATTATAAGTTCGTGAGAGATGATCAACAACTTCAATTTAAACGACTACTCATTGTGGACCGCGCTCGTAACGCCATTTGATCAACACGGCGATGTTGACTACAACACGTTAACTAAACTGGTTAGCGATCAAGAAGCGGCACATAACGGTATTTTACTACTTGGCAGTACGGGCGAAGGTTTAGCACTCACGCTAAAAGAGCAACAAGCCATTGTTGAACACGTATGCCAACTAAAACCAGCAGTACCACTCATGGTTGCTGTGGGCGGTAGTAACTTAAAGCAACAAATTGAGTGGGTTAACTACTGTAATACACTCCCAATTCATAGCTTTTTACTTGGCTCACCGCTTTATGCAAAGCCTGGCGCTATAGGTCAAACTCATTGGTTTGAAAGCCTACTTAATGCAAGTGTTCACCCGTGTATGCTTTATAACGTACCGGGTCGAAGTGCTGTTAGCATTCCAACGGCAACAATTCAAAACTTACAAAATAATAAAAATTTATGGGCACTAAAAGAAGCGAGCGGCAGCATTGCTCAGTTTGAAGCTTATCGCCAAGCAGCGCCTAATTTAGCTATTTTTAGTGGCGACGATGCGCTAATGCCATATTTTGCCCAAGCCGGTGCAAAAGGTTTAGTGTCGGTAGCTGCAAATGCATGGCCCGCACAAACTCACGAGTTTGTTAAACGCAGCTTAAGTGGTCAACACCCTAATTTATTTGCCCAGTGGTCAAGCGCTATTAATAGCCTATTTGCTGTTGCAAACCCTATTCCCGTAAAGGTATTGATGCATTTGCAAGGTCGCTTAAGCAGCCCGCAACTTCGTCCACCTTTAACACACCTTGAGTTAACTCAAACCGATTGCATCACAACTGCAAACAACACCATTTTATCTTGGCATTAAATACAGGTTTTTATAATGAGCTGGTTAGAACTATTAAATAATTTAGAATCGGGCGCAGTACGCGCAGCATCACAAAACGAAAGCGGCCAATGGCAAGCTAACGTAGAAGTAAAACAAGGCATTTTGGATGCCTTCAAAAATGGCACTAATACTGAGTTTGCAGGTGGTTTTGTTGATAAACATAACTTAGCTCCGCAAGAATTTAGTACTGACGATGGCGTACGTATGGTGCCGGGTGGCTCTAGTGTTCGCCGTGGTGCTTATGTTGCTAAAGGCACGATTATTATGCCACCAGCGTATGTAAACATTGGTGCATACATCGACGAAGGCACAATGGTAGATAGCCACGCATTAGTTGGCTCGTGTGCACAAGTAGGTAAAAACGTACATTTAAGTGCTGCAGTGCAGCTTGGTGGTGTACTTGAGCCAATTGGTGCAAGCCCAGTAGTTGTAGAAGACGACGCCTTTATTGGCGCTGGCTGTATTATTGTTGAAGGTGTAGTCATTAAAAAAGGTGCAGTACTTGCCCCAGGCGTGCGTTTATCGGCGACTATTCCGGTATACGACTGCGTAAACGAGCGCCAACTAGATAAAGGCGAGCCAATCCCAGAATACGCGATTGTAATACCAGGCTCTCGCCCTGCGTCAAACGAGTGGGCGCGCGAGCAAGGCTTAAGCATGTCGTGTGCGTTAATTGTTAAATACCGCGACGAGAAAAGCGATGCATCGTTATTGCTTGAAGAGGTTTTACGATAATGAGCTTTTTGAGCACGCCTATCAAAACCGCTGTAAATACAATTACACAACAACTTGATACACCTTTTTTTGTTTACGACCTAGATCAACTAAACGCGCATCTTGCACGTTTAGTTGCGCAAACCGATGTAAAACTGTGGTACGCGGTAAAAGCAAATCCACTGTCTAAAATTATTCAAAGCTTAGACAACGCTGGTTTTAATTTTGACGTAGCAAGTAAAGGTGAGCTTGAGCAAGTGCTAGCACAAGGTATTAGCTCACAGCGCGTGCTCAACACAGGGCCTGCAAAAAGCCCTAAACAAATTAAACACTTTATTGAGCGCGGAGTACGTATATTCGTAGCCGAAAGCCTCAATCAAGTACGTTGGTTAAACCAACAAGCGCAACTGCAAAATACGCAGTTACAAGTATTACTCCGAGTGCAATTACGCTGGCCTGAAGGTGAAAAAAATCCACTGGGCGGCGACAGCCTTACACCGTTTGGTTTGGGTTGTGATGAGTGGCAAGCACTCAATGTAACCGACTACCCTGCACTTAAGTTTGACGGCTTACATATTTTTCAGTGGGGCAACATGCTTAGCACGCAAAAACTAAGCGACTTGTGGTCACAAATGATTGCACCTCTTAGCCAACTTGCCAGCGATTTAAATATTAGCCTTAAAATTCTCGATTTAGGTGGCGGTTTAGGTATTCCTTATACACAAAATGAAGCAACGCTTGATTGGGATGACTTAATAGCTGCGCTCGCTAAAATTAAAAATGATGCGGGTGTAGAGGAATTATGGATGGAACTTGGTCGTTATGCCGTTGGCGAATGTGGTCATTACGCAAACCCAGTAATAGAGCGCAAACAAAACTATAATCAACAGCAAGTCATTTTAAGCGGCGGTATAAACCACTTATTACGCCCTGCTGTTACCAGCCAAGATTTTCCTGCTGCGTTACTGCGTGAATCCAGTGCTAAAACTCAAGCGGTCACTTTATACGGCCCACTTTGTACAGCGCTTGATTGCTTGGGTGAACATAACTTACCAAGCGATTTAAATGAGCACGACTGGCTAGTGTTTAGCCAGTGCGGTGCTTACGGCTTTACCGAAAGTATGCCGTATTTTTTATGCCACGAGCTCGCCGGCGAGTACACATTGCAAAACGGTGAACTTACCTGTGTTCGCCAAGCCGAAAATGCCAGCCACTACTTAAGGTAATAAGCATGAGTAATACAACACACATCGGCCAAGAGAACATTGTAGTAGGGGAAGTTGCAAACGGCTTACCGCTTACAATTCCGGTGTATCGCCTAAAAGGTAATGGAACAGGACCAAGCGTTTATATTCAGGCCAATATGCATGGCGCTGAAGTGCAAGGCAACGCAGTTATTTTTCAGCTACTTGAGCAATTAAAACACCTAAACCTTAATGGCGATATTACATTAGTACCTTATGCTAACCCAATTGGTTGTAATCAAAAATCTGGCGAGTTTACCCTTGGCAGGTTCGATCCGATTACGGGCACTAATTGGAATCGCATGTATCACTACAATAAAAATTTAGTGGCACAGTTTGCACAAAATCATACCCAGTATGACGACGCGACATTAAAAAGTAACTTCAAACAGGCGCTTATTGACGAAGTAGACAGCAAACTTAACGGCCCTGCTTATTTACTTAATACGGGTAAACGCATTGCACTTAACCTACAAAAGCTCGCTCATCAGGCTGATATAGTACTCGATTTACACACAGGTCCTATTTCAAGCAAGCATTTGTACTGCCCAACCTATGCAACCGACAGCGCGCGTTACTTTAATATTGAGCATGTATTGCTTATTCCTAGTGATTTTGACGGTGCGATGGATGAAGCTAACTTTTGCCCATGGTGGCATTTAAGTGATGCACTTAGCGAGCAAGGTCGTGAATTATCAATACCTGTAGAAGCATTTACTGTAGAGCTAGGCAGCCAAGAAAAAATAGACTTAAAAGAAGCACTAAACGATGCTAACAGCATTTTAAGTTACTTAAATCACAAAGGTGTTTTACAAAACGCACCACATACGCCAGCTAATATCACTCGCTATGCATGTAATTTAGATGACTACTTTACTTATTACGCCCCCATTGGCGGCATGGTTGAATACATAGCCCCACTTGGCGGACACATTAAAGCCGGTGAGCCTATTGCTAATATTTTACGAATGGAGCGCTACTTAAGCGAGCAACCACTGCAAACACTTACTCTCGATTGCGATGCAATTGCCATTTTGCACTTTGCCTCGGCGAGTGTTAACCAAGGCACCGAACTTTATAAGTTTTTTACTAACATATTTGAGCTTTAGCTCACCCTTCTCATTGCGTGAGAGCACATAGTTAATGTGCATTAAAAAAGCGGCCTAGGCCGCTTTTTTTCTGATCTATATTTACTTTGTATACGTATAAACCTCGTTATAAATACAAATTCAGTAAAAGTTCACCGTTACATATGTAAAAAGACGTTATAATTAAATTAACGCATACAACACACCCCGAACCCACAAGGAATTACAATGAGCTGGCGCCACTGGATCACACTTTCTGCCTTAATAAGTACAGCTACCTTCGCACAAGAAGAAGTTGCTACAAATGAGCAAGACAACGACATCGAACTTGTAAAGCAGTGTATTTTAAATGAAGTAATTGGCGGAGATGGTAAACAAACATTAGACGATCTTCGTAAAAAGTGTTCAGCTCTTGAAGAAAACAAACAACTTACCGCGCTTGATAAACGCCAAGCTCGTGAAGAAGTAGGTAAAAAAAATAGAAATGTAATTACGCCACATAAGCGTAACTATATTTTACCGCTTTCGTACGTATCACACCCAAACGATCGCCCATTTGATGGCTTTGATGCACTAACCGACGACAACGACGGTGAACCGCTCGACAACTTAGAAGCAAAATACCAGCTATCGATAAAAGTGCCTCTTTACGATGATTTTTCGGATAAAGACCAAGCCATATTTTTTGGCTTTACACTGCAATCGTATTGGCAGCTTTATAACTCAGAAATTTCTTCTCCATTTCGTGAGACCAACTACGAACCAGAGATATTTTGGATAAATTACCTCGACCCAGAAAACGTATTATGGGGCGACGAAATGGCAATTGCTTTAGGTATTTCGCATCAGTCAAATGGTCGAAGCCAACCAAACTCACGTTCGTGGAACCGTATTTATGCAGACTTTATTTGGGAAAACAGAGGCTTTGTTTTTAGCTTTAAACCTTGGTACCGAATAGCTGAGGACGAAAAAGAAGATATTTTAGAAGCCAATGGCGACGACAACCCAGACATATATAAATACATGGGTTACTTTGAGTTTAGCGGCGCGTATCGTTTTCATGACCATGAATTTAGCTTTATGACACGTAACAACTTAAATTCAGATAATCGTGGTGCAATTCAACTCGACTGGTCGTTTCCTTTATGGGGCCGCGTTCGTGGTTATGCACAATACTTTAACGGTTATGGCGAAAGCTTAATTGATTACAATGCGGATGTAGAACGTATTGGTGTAGGTATATTATTAACCGATCTGCTGTGATACTTCCCTAAGTTTTACGCACGAAAAAGCCAAGCATCGCTTGGCTTTTTTGTGTTTTGAACAGCTAAACAGTTATTTTTTTACTACAAACTGTCCTTCAAATTCGGCAACCACGTTATCACCATCGTAAATAGTTACTGGCACTACGTAACTTGCTCTACCATCGGTTTCTAAATCGCTTAACTTGCCCTTACAGGTTTGTATATCAACACAGCCACGTGGGTCAGTAGTAAGCGGTTTTAAGTACTTAATGTTAGCATCGGCTAATACAATATTACCTTCAAGCCCAGCTTCTTTAAGTGCTAAGTACGTAGCGCCCCAACCTGTTAGCGTAGCCAAGCTATAAATAGAGCCTGCAAACATGGTGTTATGTAGGTTTAAGTTAGCGTCTAGGTCCGCGCTGGTTGTAAATTGCCAATCGGTATAGCTTTCTACCTTAATACCCATCGCGTCACTAATTGGAATAGACTCACGCCACGTATTTTGTAGTACTTGCGTCCAATTTGGATGACGGAACCAACCTGGCTCACTTGGCTTTTGCTTTATCATTTTAAAGTGCTGTACATCGCCGTAAGCTAAATGCGCTTTTTCTTTTAATTCGTAACCGTGGCGCTTATAAAACTCAAGCGCTCGTTCGCGAGCAAATAACACCAGTTCACCGGCATTTTGCGTCCAGGCTATTTTTTCAAGTTCGTGAAGTAATCGGCTACCAATATGTTGATTACGGTTCCCCTCCGCAACCGCCATATAGCGTACTTGTGCTTGTTCATGACTGTTAAAGTGCAAACGTGCTACGCCTAGCACTTCGCCTTCTTTATTTTTTATAAAGCGATGCTCAGAGTCTTGTTCCATATCGTCTTGTTCAGAGCCACGAGGCTCGCCCCAAGGTGCGCGTAATACCTGCCAACGCAGTTGATAATACGCTTGCCAATCTTCGCTGCTTTGTGGGGTGCTTACCTGAAACATACATACTCCTGTTGTTATATAAACCGCAAATAAAAGTCAAAAAAGGCTACGGCGCTATATTAATAGTATTGATTATCTACCAAGCTAGAAAAATAAAATAATTAAGTCTGTTGGTATTATTATGGCAAATACCATACTCCATCTTTAAAAAACTGCAAATACGACTTTGGTGATGGCTGTAAAATAACATAAAAAATAATGACAAAGGTCATTGCGCTTTAACGTTGCTAGTTTATGCTGAGGACATGACTGAAAAAAGCAATTATATAAATTCACTAACTGGTTTGCTAAGCGATCAATTTATTGAAAGCAGCCACCGTATTGGGCAGTTAATTTATTGGCATAAGTGCAGTGGCGATCACATTCAAGTACGTGAACATGAGCAGTTACGCTGGCTACTTATTAACGACACTCTTCAATCTGTTATTGATTTAAATAACCCGAGTTTATTACTTTTTCCACATTTATTGTGCCTAAGTAAGCATTGGCAGACTCTTAGTGCGCCACAAAAGGTGTTAGAACTTGGCCTTGGCGGCGGTGCAATTCGTAATTATTTACAACACAAATACCCCAAAGCACAGATAACATCCGTTGAAAAAAATGCTGATATTATTGATTGCTACACACAATTTTTTTCGTCAAATAAAAATGAGCGATTGCTTTGCGCCGATGCACAGCAGGTTTTAAAAAGTGCACAAAAAATTGATTGGATTATTCTCGATTTATTTAGCCAAATAGACGCGCCTCGATTTTTATTTGAAGAGGCATTTTATAAAAAAATCTACTCGGCTTTAAATAACAACGGCATGCTATTTATTAACTTTTTATCGCAGCATGATTCGCAATTAAAGCAACTTCAGCAGCTATTACTCGATGTATTTGGCTGTAACGTCAGCCCGCAAAAAATTACGGGCTACGTAAATCATATTGTAGTGGTAACCAAAAACTTAAACAGATAAGTTAAACGTAACGGGTCCGTCGTTACACAAGCTTACTTGCATATCGGCTCCAAACTCACCTGTGGCTATTGTAAGCCCCAACACTTTAGCTTGAGTAACAAAGTATTCGTAAAGCTCGTTAGCTTGGCTTGGCGTTGCCGCAGATGAAAAACTAGGGCGCATACCCTTTTTAGTATCAGCCGCTAGCGTAAATTGCGAAACAACAAGTAACTCACCTTTAATATCTTTAAGGCTTAGGTTCATTTTGTCGTTTTCGTCAGTAAAAATACGATAATTACTTACCTTGTGTAAAAGCTTATCGGCCGTTTGTTTGTCGTCGTGTTTTTCAACGCCCAGCAACAACAATATACCTTGGCTAATTTCGCCTACCACTTGGTTGTTAATTTCTACTTTGGCATGCTTTACACGTTGTATTAAACCTTGCATTTAAACTGTGTCCTTTACTGCTGGTTCATCATCTTCTAGTTCAAGCTCTGGTGTTTCTGGAATATCATTTGGGCTAATGCACGCAGTAAATTCAGCGCCAAGCAAAACAACGACCCACGACAAATACACCCATACAAATAAAATAGGAATGGTTGCTACTGCGCCATAAATAACTTCGTACGACGGAAAATGACTAATATAAAGTGCAAACCCTTTTTTGGTCAGCTCAAATAAAAGTGCCGCAAAAAAAGCGCCAGGTATTGCCGCTCTAAACGACACCCGTGTATTAGGCACTAAGGTGTAGAGCATAATAAAGCCCACCATCGAAATTCCATACGGCAATAGCTTTAACAAAAACCCGCTAAACCCCGGAATTCCCTGATCAGCAAACGACACCAAAGATACAATATAAGAGGTAACACCAATACTGGCACCGAGCAACATAGGCCCTAAGCTCAAAACCATCCAGTACACAGCAAATGAGATCATCATTGGGCGCTTTTTCTTTATGCGCCAAATTCGGTTCAATGTGGCATCTACATTACGTATTAACAGCAAGGCTATTGCAGCTAGAAAGCCAATACCTACCGCCGTCATTTGGTTGGCATTGCCCGCAAAGGAGCTAATATGCTCTCTAATAACATCGGTAGAGGTAGGGACAAAGTTGGTAAACAAAAAGCTCTCAATTTCCATGCGAGTAGATTCAAAGCCCGGAAAGGCTGAAAATATAGCAACACCCACCGCAATTAATGGCACTAAAGAAAGAAGTGTCACGTAAGCAAGGTAACCTGCATTAACCGTTATTTGATCGTCTATACAACGATTAAAATACTGCATCCACCAACCAGGTTGCTGGCGTATAAAGGACTTAACTTGCTGTTTGTAATGTGAGAGCTTATCATTCATACAATTGACTTGTGCTTATATAGTTTTGATTATAATAACAATCAGCGCCATAATTTACAGCACTAACGCTCGTAAACAGGAATTCAAATGAAAAAACAAACATTACTCAGTGTTTCAATGCTTGTAGTAACACTTACTTTAACTGGCTGCCAATCAGCTTATTATTCTGCGATGGAAAAAGTGGGTGTTCACAAACGCGATATTCTTATTGACCGCGTAGAAGAAACAAAAGATTCACAGCAGGAGTCGCAAGAAGAATTTAAATCGGCTCTTGAACGTTTAACTACACTTATTGATTTTAATGGTGGCGAACTACAAGACACCTACAATCAATTAAACGATGACTACGAGTCGAGCTTAAAAGCCGCTAACGAAGTGTCAACTAACATCAATAAAGTAGAAGACGTAGCAGAGGCGCTTTTTGATGAATGGGCCGATGAGCTAGAGCAATACAAAAGCGCATCACTTAAACGTGAAAGCAGCAAAAAGCTAGCCGCTACTAAGCGTCAATTTGATCAGCTACTCAGCTCTATGCGCAGCGCAGAGAGTAAAATGGAGCCAGTATTAACATCGCTTCATGATAACGTTTTGTACTTAAAGCATAACTTAAATGCACAAGCGGTATCGGCTATTAAAGGTGAATTCACTAACCTTAAGCGCGATATTCAATTGTTGATGAACGACATGAACAAATCGATTGCCGATTCAAACAAATTTATTGAACAAATGAATAGCGCTGGCTAATTATTTGTTACTTTAACAAGCCTGCTTAATTGCAGGCTTTTTTATGTTAAAGGCATGCTAAAAGGGATTTACAATGAAACGCTTTTTAACCGCAACAATACTCTTATGTATACTAACTGCCTGCGGTGCACCTAATAATATTAATCGTATTACCAGCTCTGACTCAGTTGTTGTTATTAATGATAAGAACGGTCGTTATAAAAATTTATACGCAGATGAAAAAACATATCCCACTACCTGTACTAAAAACTGCTACCCAGCCCACCCAGACTTACTATGCAAAACCGGCAGCGAAAACTGCCAGTACCAAGGCCAGCAAACTAAACCACAACTTAGTACCGGCTATACCGTACGCTGGCTTGGCCACGCTAGTTTTGTAATTAACACCCCAAATGGTCAAAATGTGCTGTTTGATCCGGTAAAAAATCAGTTTGATTCTCCAGTCGCACTTGGCTTTAAACTCGGCGGTGGTATTTATCGTAAAGCAGGCGCTTGGCCTAGTGAGCAAGAACTGGAAAATATTGATGCGGTAATGTATTCGCATATTCATTACGATCATTTTAATAAAGCCGACATACAAAGCATTGGCAATAAACCTCGTTATTTAACACCACTCGGGATGGCCGACAACTTCCCTACTGGCAGTTTTAACATTACCGAAATGCCGTGGTACTCAACAACCAACATTGACGACTTAGTTATTAACGCCGTGCCAGCTCATCATTTTAGCGCTCGCGTATTAGTGCCCTTTATTTACGAAGATAATAATAAAGACTTATGGAATGGCTGGCTGCTTGAACAAAACGGCAGTACCTTATTTTTTGCAGGCGATACAGGCTACTCAAAACACTTTAAAGACATACAGCAAAAATATGGCGATATAGATGTGTGCTTAATCCCAATCGCTTCTTACTACAGTAAAGAAAGTGGTAAATTTTATCGTTACGTTCACACCACACCAGAGGACGCACTAAACGCCGCGAATGATCTTAACTGCAAAGTAATGATACCGTGGGGATACGGTAACTCAAGTTGGAAAATGGGCGACCATACTAGCCACTCGGCCTTACTGCGC
Organism: Pseudoalteromonas sp. SWN166; assembly: GCF_015864485.1. Lineage (NCBI taxonomy): Bacteria > Pseudomonadati > Pseudomonadota > Gammaproteobacteria > Alteromonadales > Pseudoalteromonadaceae > Pseudoalteromonas > Pseudoalteromonas sp. SWN166. Next base: position 48,882 of record NZ_JADYXB010000012.1, on the reverse strand, counting down.
TTATTACACATGGTTAAAAAAATGGATGCTCAAACACCGCTGTATATTTTAAACGAAGGCGAAAGGATTTCACTGTAACTAATTACTCAACTGTTTTAGGATGTGTGTTACACCAATATAAATACACAATAAAATTGAGAGATTAATGAAAAAATTAGCACTCGCCTTAAGCTTTTTATTAAGCGCTCCTGCAATGGCGATTGATGTTGAACATACATCAACCCCAATTACTGTCGATGGCGTATCAGAAAGCGCATGGGATAAAGCCGCTTGGCACGATATGCCTTATTTAATGGATGGCACACTGCCATCAAGCGATGCCGACTTTAAAGGGCGTTATCGTTTACTGTGGGATCAAAACTATTTATATCTACAAGCCGATATTGTGGATGACGTTTTAATTGATACACACGCCGATCCAACCTATAAATATTGGGATGACGATGCGCTAGAAGTGTTTATAGACAGCGATGCATCGGGCGGAAACCACCAATTTAATCACACCGCTTTGGCGTACCACATTGGCCTTGATAACCAAGCTGCCGATTACGGCCCTGATAAAAAAGCCCATTTGTACACCGACCACCTAGTCAGTAACTGGAAGCGCAACACCGCTGCACCTTTTAACATCACGTGGGAAGTAGCGATAAAGCTCTACCCTAACGACTACAAAGAAGGCGCTGTAAATACACCAATTACACTGAGCGAAAAACAAGTCATTGGCTTTATGTTAGCGTATTGCGATAACGACGGCAGCAAAGTGCGCGAACACTTTATGGGTTCACACGAAGTACAGCCAGTAAATGGCGACAGAAACCGTGGGTTTATAGACGCAGACGTATTTGGCAAAATCACCCTACTCCCTAAAAAGTAAGCCACCCCACCAATAAAAAATTAAGTAGGTTGGGTTGAGCGCAGCGAAACCCAACGAAAAAATATCCTACCAACAAACACAGGAGCTTTGCATTATCGATTGTTTTAAACATCCTTAAACCAACACAAACATACAATAATGCTGGTTTTAAGCTCACCTATTTTACCTCTCATTTCCTTCTCCTTGTACAAAAGATCTTTAAGTAAATTATTCACAAAGAGGTTAAGAGGCGCTGCGCTTTTAGAGGCGCACATGTACTTGATACGACAACTAACTTGAAAAACTTCGGATAAAAGTAAAAAAGTAAGAAGTAACCCTGTAATCTCTTTATTCTAAGTGGATAAAAAAGAGTATTAAGGCATGATCGACATAATTAAAGGTTTAACACTTTCAAAAATAATAATCCCCGTACTTACAGTATTGGGAGGAGCACTAGCTGCTCGCTTATGGATAGGCTATAAGTTTAGAAAAGAAGTAAGCAGACTACAAACTGATTTATATTTAATACAAGAAGCCTATGAAGGGCTTTGTTGGAATACAATAAAAAATGAGCATCACCAAAAAGCCAAATTACACATACCTGTTTTAGGTCAACTCGATTGGGATGAAATACAATTACCGCTAAAAATGTGCAAATGGTTTTTCAATTCTAGTGATAGACGAGCAATACGATATTTTTTAAAAATGGAAGACTTTTTCAAAGAGCAACCCAACTACTTGGAGCTAACAGAAGGAGAAGCTATTATTGAGTTCAAAAAATATACTATGAGACATATTTGGTGCCTTAATTTTATTAAGAACATAGGATATTTATCAACAAATAAAACAACTATAAAAAATCAAAAGACTTATTATGAGTCATTACCTATATTATTTAATTTAGACCTAAATAAGAAGAGTGCATATAAAAAGTATGCTTTAAAGCATAATATTAAAATTATCAAAATAGACGAAAACTCTAACTTAGTTAATAGCCTTACTAACGATAGGATAAAGTTTAAAAAGAGTAGTGAAATTTAGAGGCAAGTGCAACACACTTTTTTCGACTTAGAATTTAATATAAAGACCCTTAACTAGGAATGATTATTTTTTTATAGCCAGTGAATCGAAATACTCAAACCCTTAAAGCTCAACTTTAGTGAAATTAATCACCAAACACAAAAAAGCCGCTGTATTTTGCAATACAGCGGCTTTTAAAATCACAATTCTAAATTAATAGATTATGCTTTAGGTCCACGACCTGCACGTTTACGTTCGTTTTCTGTAAGGTAACGCTTACGGATACGAATGTTTAGTGGAGTTACTTCAACTAGCTCGTCATCATCGATGAACTCAAGCGCTTGCTCAAGTGAGTAGTTAAGGTGTGGAGAAAGCGTTTGCGCTTCATCAGTACCAGATGCACGTACGTTAGTTAACTGCTTGCCTTTAAGGGCGTTAACTGTAAGGTCGTTATCACGGTTATGAATACCGATAACCATACCTTCGTATACTTCAACACCGTGACCGATGAATAAACGGCCGCGTTCTTGTAAGTTGAATAATGCGTTAGTAAGTGCTTTACCTGTTGCGTTTGCAATCATTACGCCGTTCTTACGAACACCGATGTCGCCACCTTTGTGAGGACCGTAATGATCGAACGTATGGTACATAAGACCAGAACCCGAAGTAAGCGTCATGAAATCAGTTTGGAAACCAATTAAACCACGGCTAGGGATCATGAAATCTAAACGCATACGGCCTTTGCCATCTGGAGTCATGTTAGTAAGTTCACCTTTACGTAGGCCAACTTGTTCCATAACAGAACCCTGATGCTCGTCTTGACAGTCAATAGTAACTGTTTCAAACGGTTCTTCTAGAACGCCATCTACAGTACGTAAGATAACTTCTGGACGAGAAACTGAAAGCTCGTAACCTTCACGACGCATGTTCTCGATTAAGATACCTAGGTGTAATTCACCACGACCAGAAACACGGAAGCTATCTGGGCTACCAGTATCTTCAACGCGAAGTGCTACGTTGTGTACTAATTCTTTGTCTAAACGTTCACGGATATTACGTGACGTTACAAACTTACCTTCTTTACCACAGAAAGGTGAGTTATTTACAGAGAATGTCATTGTTACAGTTGGCTCATCAACACTTAATGGTGGTAATGCTTCAACGTTTCCTGGGAAACAAACTGTATCAGAAATCTTAAGCTCACCAATACCTGTTACAGTTACGATGTTACCAGCGTAAGCTCTATCAGTTTCGATACGTTCAAGACCTAGGTAGCTTTGTACTGCGCCAATTTTACCATTACGTGTAGTGCCATCAGCACTGATAATAGTAACTTGTTGGTTAGGAGCAACAGAACCACGTTTAATACGACCAATACCAACTACACCAACATAAGAGTTGTAATCTAGTTGAGAAATTTGCATTTGGAAGTCACCTTCAGGATCTGCATCCGGTGGTGATACTTCGTCAACGATCATCTTGAACATAGGTTCCATGTTGTCTGATGGCTCGTCTAAATCTAGTGTTGCCCAGCCGTTGATAGCTGAAGCGTAGATTACTTTAAAGTCTAACTGTTCGTCAGTTGCGCCAAGGTTGTCGAATAAATCAAAGATTTGATCCATAACCCAATCAGGACGTGAACCTGGCTTATCAATTTTATTGATAACTACGATTGGCTTTAAGCCTTGCGCGAATGCCTTTTGCGTAACGAAACGCGTTTGTGGCATTGGACCTTCTTGAGCATCAACAAGTAATAATACTGAGTCAGCCATCGAAAGTACGCGTTCAACTTCACCACCGAAATCGGCGTGTCCCGGAGTATCTACGATATTGATATGGTAGTCGTTCCAAGAGATGGCTGTGTTTTTAGCCAAAATGGTAATACCACGTTCTTTCTCAATGTCGTTTGAGTCCATCACGCGCTCTTCGTTACCGCCGCGTGTTTCTAATGTACCTGATTGCTCAAGTAGTTTGTCAACCAGAGTTGTTTTACCGTGGTCAACGTGCGCGATAATCGCTATATTTCTTAACTTTTCGATGCTCATATATTTACTCAGAGAAATTAAATTCTCAATGATCCTGCAAGATCTACGCACTCATCCACGCTTTCGCGAGATGTCCCAGCATAGGATTTAAAAGGGCGCATATTATCCCTCATTAATGACATGGATGAAAGTTTATCCAATACATATTTTAAAACTTTCTCAATACTTTTACTAAGTATCTGTTTTATATATGACAATTATATGAATTAAATTTCAATATTTTTTTGAAAAACAGTCTTTTTGGCTATTTTTCCGATCTTTTTGTTACTCTTTTACATTTAGGTTATGCTAATTTCAGCTGATTAAATTAACAACAAATTACGCTCTGTAAATTTTGCACCGAAATGGAATATTTACGCACCAATGTGGTGCGTTTATATATTCCATTTTGATGCAATGATATTTTTTTAATTTATAAACAGCCAGTTACAATAATGGCACAAAATCAGCTTAGTAAATACCAAAGCAATTATGCAGCAATAACAAAACCCAATAGTTGGAGGACACATGTCACAATCGGTTTTAGATTTTATTAAAGAAAATGACGTCAAGTTCATTGATTTACGCTTTACTGACACTAAGGGTAAAGAGCAACATGTATCGATTCCTCATCACCAAGTTGATGAAGATTTTTTCGAAGACGGTAAAATGTTCGACGGTTCTTCAATTGCAGGCTGGAAAGGCATAAACGAATCAGACATGGTATTAATGCCAGTTCCTGAGTCAATCAAACTAGACCCTTTCACTGAAGAAGCGACATTAATTTTACGTTGTGACGTAGTAGAGCCTTCTACACTACAAGGCTATGAGCGCGACCCGCGTTCTGTTGCTAAGCGTGCTGAAGACTACATGCGCTCTACAGGTATTGCAGATACAGTTTTATTTGGCCCAGAGCCAGAATTTTTCGTATTTGACGACGTTAAATACAAATCAGATATGTCTGGTTCTATGTACAAAATTGATTCTAAGCAAGCTGCTTGGAACTCAGATAAAGAATATGCAGATGGCAACACTGGTCACCGTCCAGGTGTTAAAGGCGGTTACTTCCCTGTTGCTCCAGTTGATGACTTCCAAGATTGGCGTTCAGCTACGTGTCTAGTTCTAGAAGAAATGGGCCAAGTAGTAGAAGCACATCACCACGAAGTAGCAACAGCAGGTCAAAACGAAATCGCTACTCGCTTTAATACAATGGTATTAAAAGCGGATGAAATTCAAGAAATGAAATATGTTATCCATAACATGGCTCACTTATACGGTAAAACAGCAACGTTTATGCCTAAGCCAGTTGTTGGTGATAACGGTTCTGGTATGCATTGTCACCAGTCTTTAGCTAAAGACGGTGTTAACCTTTTTGCTGGCGATAAGTACGGCGGTCTTTCTGAAGATGCACTTTACTACATTGGCGGCATCATCAAGCATGCTAAAGCAATTAACGCTTTCGCAAATGCCTCTACTAACTCGTACAAACGTTTAGTACCAGGTTTTGAAGCACCAGTTATGCTTGCATACTCTGCACGTAACCGTTCTGCATCAATCCGTATCCCAGTGGTTCCATCTGAAAAAGGTCGTCGTATTGAAGTACGCTTCCCGGATCCAACTGCTAACCCATACCTTGCTTTCTCAGCAATGCTTATGGCTGGCCTTGATGGTATCAAAAACAAGATCCATCCTGGCGATGCTATGGATAAAGATTTATACGACTTACCAGCTGAAGAAGCAGCAGAAATTCCAACTGTTGCAGCATCACTTGACGAAGCACTATCTGCACTTAGCGCAGACCGTGAATTCTTAACTCAAGGTGGCGTTTTCACTGATGACTTAATCGATGCTTACATCTCACTTAAGTCTCAAGAAGTTGAAAAGCTTAACATGACAACTCACCCAGTTGAGTTTGAAATGTACTACAGCTGTTAATTAAGCTGTAAAAAATATGTGTGTTCTCAAGCCCGCTTTGCGGGCTTTTTTAATGGTAAAATTAGTCAATCTCCACTAAAGTTAAGTTACCGATAAAAATGCAGGGCTGCAGAGTGAATAACAAGATTTTATTACTATTAATTGCTTTAGGATTAAGTAATTATGGTTATGCCGGTGAAACAAAAATATACGCTTGGAAAGATAAAAATGGCGTATTAGTGTTCTCAGACACCCCTCATAAAGGGGCCCAAGAGGTAAAGCTCACCAGCCAAGATCTTAATATGCCTGCAACAAATACTGACATTTTTGACGAGCAACCTCAGCCTCAACAAGCGGCCTTTAGTATTGCTATTTCCTCACCTGATCATAACCAGACTATTCGTGAAAATACCGGCACTGTTTATGTAACTAGCCGAATAAAACCACGCTTTGAAACTGGTTTTACTATACAACTTTTTATTGATGGTAAAGCACACGGCCCAGCCAGTGACAGCTCAACCTTTGCAATTAGAGATGTAGAACGTGGTCAGCACACACTACAATTAAAGCTTTTTAATAGTAAAAACCAAGTTATTGCTACAAGCGAACCCTGCATATTTTTTATGCACCGAAAAGGGCTAAACCTAGGTAACTAAATTGGGTCATTACTAAACGTGCAGCAGTGTATTTAACCATATAACTTGCTTGCAAACATCCACGCACTAAAATGGTGCAGCTATGATTAATAATAAAAACTTTAGCCCTGAGCTACTCGATGCCATTTGGCAAAATCAAACAACCGCTATCATGTTACTTGATAAAAACTTCACCGTTGTATATGCCAATACCAGTACCAGCGAGCTGCTTGGCCTTGGTAATAAGCGCCTATTAGATCAACCGTTTGATAGCCTTTTTAACTACCATTCAATCGATTTAAAGCGTATAGAACAATACTCACTAGTTGAAGGCGTAGATTGCCAGCAGCATAGAGCTGACGTGGTTTTTAGCGATTCTCGCCATGCAAAAGTAGCCGTAAGTACACGACAAATTAAGTTTAATGGCTCGCTTTATATTTTATTTGAGTGGCGCCAAACCGATGACGAAATTAAGCACGACCAAGCGTCTAATCAAATGCATCAATATCAAGCTGCCCGAAACCTAATTAGAGGGTTAGCTCACGAAATTAAAAATCCTTTAGGTGGAATTCGCGGAGCGGCGCAGTTATTGCAGTATGAGGTTGATCAACAAGAAAGAGATCAATGTGCTGAGCTCATCATTGAGCAAGCCGACCGATTACGCGAGCTAGTAGATAGGCTTTTGGGGCCCAATCAACTTCCTCAAAAATCGTATGGCAATATACATCAATCACTTGAATCAGTTGCAAGGCTAAGTACGTTAGATAATTGTTCTAACATTAGCTTAGTTAAAGATTACGACCCGAGTATTCCTGATGTATACATTGATCAAGGCAAAATTCAGCAAGTGGTATTAAACATTGTTCGAAATGCCCAACAGGCGCTTGTAGATGGCGGTGAAATAACAATAAAAACCCGCATAAATCATCAGCATCGTCGCCCGGGTAAAGCACCTAAAAAAGCCTTGTTGATCCAAATATCTGATAACGGACCAGGTATTGATCCCAGTGTACGCGAAACACTGTTCTACCCTATGATCACCAATAAAGAAGGTGGCTCTGGGTTGGGCCTTTCAATAGCGCAAACACTGATTGATCAACATGATGGCTATATAGAATGTGATAGCTGGCCTGGACATACTGAATTTAATATCTATCTGCCCTTTGCAGATTAATGTTTGGAGTTTGCATGAAAACAGTTTGGCTTGTAGATGATGATGCTTCTATTCGATTTGTACTCGAAAAAGCACTAACCCGTGCAGGGTTTAACGCAGAAAGCTTTTCTAACGCGCAAGATGTATTAAGCGCATTGAAGTTTAGCCAACCTACTGTTTTAGTTTCGGACGTACGAATGCCAGGTATGGATGGTATGGCGTTGCTTGAACTTATTGCAGAGCAAAACCCTGGATTGCCCGTTATTATAATGACCGCGCATTCAGATTTAGACTCTGCCGTTAATGCATTTCAAAAAGGTGCTTTTGAATACCTCGCTAAGCCGTTTGATTTAAACGAAGCGGTAGCACTAGTCGAAAGCGCATGCAGAGCAAATTCCACTAAAAAAACTAAGCGTAAGCAAGCTCCACCAAAAAGTGCGCATATAATTGGTGAAGCACCCGCCATGCAAGAAGTGTTTAGAGCGATAGGTAAACTATCGGCTTCTAGCATGAGCGTATTAATAAATGGCGAATCTGGAACAGGTAAAGAACTTGTCGCCAGTGCTTTGCACAATCATAGCCCACGTAAAGAAAACCAATTTATTGCACTTAACATGGCAGCCATTCCAAAAGAGCTTGTTGAGTCAGAGTTATTTGGCCACGAAAAAGGCGCATTTACGGGCGCCGACAGCGTGCGTAAAGGCCGTTTTGAGCAAGCCAATGGCGGCACACTATTTTTAGATGAAATTGGTGATATGCCACTTGATGTACAAACACGTTTATTACGCGTTCTTGCCGATGGTGAGTTTTATCGCGTTGGTGGCCATCAAAGTATAAAAGTAGACGTGCGTATTATTGCGGCTACGCATCAAAACCTTGAAGATTTAGTTAAACAGGGCAAATTTAGGGATGATTTATTTCATCGTCTTAATGTTGTGCGCCTACGTTTACCCGCTCTTCGAGAACGTACTGAAGATATAGAAAGTTTATCGCAACACTTTTTACATAAAAGCGCTAAAGAGCTACAAGTAGAAAGCAAAGTGCTGAGCCCTAAGGCAACTGAGCAATTACGCTTATTTAATTGGCCAGGCAATGTACGCCAATTAGAAAACACCTGTCGCTGGCTTACTGTAATGGCACCGGGTGAGCTTGTGAGCGAGCAAGACTTACCGCCTGAAATTCTTGATGCCACACCAACTCAAGAAGAAGGTGATTGGTTAGATGCGTTTCAGCAATGGCTTAATCAAGAGCTTAAACAAGGTAAAGAAAATATTTGGCCTGACATTCAAGCTCAGCTAGAAACCCGCTTAATAAAAACAGCTCTCGCTAATTGCTCTGGCCATAAGCAAGATGCCGCTATAAAAATTGGTTGGGGACGCAACACGTTGACCCGAAAATTAAAAGAGCGCAATATTAGCTGATTAAACGCTTTTAACACATTTGGTTATTGATGAAGCTAATCGAACATATTCCCTTATTCAAACAAATGGAAATTATAAACAGGCTGCACTTTTTTAAAGAATTTACGCTCAGCGAGCGTCAAGTCTTATTGGAGTCGTTCGGCCTGTTATATTTAGTAAGCCAGCATCAGTTTTTATTTAAGCAATACGATAACGACAAGCGCTTATATATTGTACTTAGCGGTGCGTTGTTAGTATTTAAACATAATCATTTGCTAGAACTTGGAACGATAGTACCTGGTGAATTTATAGGTGAAGGCGCTTTTATAAATAACCGAGAGCGTAGCACTAGCGCACGCGCTAAAACCGACAGTATCGTCCTTGCCATTACCCCTGAAGCACTCACCCGTTTACCTAATGTTATCCGCGAAAAAATTAAAGACCGAATTATAGAAGGTATGAGTCTGCGTATTGCAAAACTTAGCGAGCATATAGAAACCCACGGTTAACTCTATCACTCAGTCCATATAAACAATTTGTAGTGAGCAATCAAGCCAGCTGGGGTTATTAACATGAGCTGTAAACCTGTAAGTATCGGATGGCTTGGCGCCAAAGGGAGTATTTACAAGCGGCTGTGAGTGGCTATATGTCTGGGAATAGATTTTATAATAAATAACAACATACCCATACAAATACTCCCAATTAAGCCTCACAACCGCACCACTTGGTAAGGTAAAGTCAGCATATTTATCTGTAAATGTGACGAGTAAATCATTGTACTTGTCTTCGCTGCATTGAGTTGTTCGTAACTTTTTAGGCATAACAAAGGTTGTACCCGCCACTGCATTTTTTAGATAAAAGCCTATATTGCCATCACCATAAAAATGATTTGAACGCGTTGTATAGCTAACTTGTGGCTCGTAACCTAGCCCCTGCATAATAGTAGCTAACTGCTCAGTCTCTTTTGGGTAAATTTTGTCACTTGATAAGAGTAATGTAGCCTCACCAAACTCTGATGGGATTGCCAGCGGTACATATTCATAAGGGAGCGATTGTGCTTTTAGCGCAGCATCGAGCTGATCGCGCTGTTCATCTTGCAAGTTTTCACTAAATACATACACGGTAGGTTGTTGGCACGCAGCTAATAGTAATGCCAACACATATATTAAAATTCCATTTTTCATAGTTACCCCTTTTGATTACGCTTGTAGTCTATTAAAGGTAACTATTTATAGCAATTTAATTTGTTTGGCTATTTAACCACGCATCAACACTTTTACGAGTGTATAAAACTTCTTTAAATAAGCGATGGCGTTGAAATTCAAGTACCGATTTTTTTTTCATATCGCCACTCACTAAGCGGCTATGGTGATCGTTAAATTTTGAAATCACAGAAAAACCACGTTCAGCATTTTCCTTTTGCTCTTTTACTTGATTAGTAAGATGTGACCTAACATCGTCTGCGGTAAGCATATCTGAATTATCTAAGCCCATTAGCTCTTTTTTCATTGCTAATCTTACGCCCATTTTCTACTCCGTTTTATATGTATTCATTACACATTGATTAATCCGCCAGAGTTTTAGCAATTAGCGAGCCATACGTAAAAAAGATTGCAACGAAGCTTAACTTTTAATTGCTTCAGTTTTTTTAAAGACAGATAAAATACCTAAAAACTTTCATAACTAATTGTGTATTACCGCTATCTAAAGTTACTTGCTTTGGTGCAAAAGTCGCTGTAAGCCTTTATACTAAAGCCTGTGCGTTACCCCACCGAGAGCAAATATGAACGAAGAATATATAGAAATAGAGTTAGAAGAAGAGCCGATTGAGCTTTGTAAATTATTAAAAGTACTAAACTTAGTTGAAGGTGGCGGCCAAGCTAAAAACCTAATTACTGAAGGCTATGTGGGTGTTAACCATGAAATTTGTACAATAAAGCGGAAAAAATTATACAGTGGCGATGTACTAGAATTCGATGGTGAGTTTTTTCAACTTGCGTTAAGTGAAGATGCTGTACCTGCAGAAAAACCTGCGGTACACACTCAAACAGAGTCAAAGCAAGCCGCACCACAACCAACAAATCAGCCAGCTAAAGCTAAGCGCAAGCGAACTAAAAAGCCAAAAGTAGATGATAAAACAGGTCGTCGTCCTATTTCGTTTGGTTAAGCATTTAAAAACCCTCTTTTTATATAAAAAGGTCAACTTGTATAGTTGGCCTTTTTACTCTTTAATAACCTAGTTAATAATAATAAAAACAAGGTTATAAAATGTCTGTTAAAACACCTAAAAATTGGTTTAAGCCCGTTGTATGGGCGGCACTCGTATGGAACTTACTTGGCGTTATTGCATTTGCTATGCACATGATGATGACACCAGAAATGATAGGTAAACTTCCGCTAGATCAACAAGCTGCCTACTCTAACGTTCCTATTTGGTCAACCATTGCATTTGCTATAGCTGTATTTGGAAGCACTTTGGGTTGTATTTTTTTACTTGCTAAAAACGCGCTGGCAACACCTACTTTTGCGCTATCGCTCGGCGCTATTTTAATTCAGCAATATTATAATTTTATGGTCATAAACAGTATTGAGCTACTTGGTACAAGTGCTGTATTTATGCCTATATTTGTAATCATTATTGCCATAGCTTTACTTTGTTTGAGTATTAAAGGTAAGCAACAAGGTTGGTTACAGTAATTAATAAGGGTCGAAATAACTTTTGACCCTACCTCTTTCAAATCATCTCTTGAAATTAAACTTTTCAGCATCATCTCTACTATATTAACTGTATAAAATTCGTTCTCTAAATACGGCTTTTTACATTGGTATGCACTTTGCAACTCAAGCACTACAGAGGTCACTCTTCAAAATATTTTTATAATTCATAAAGGGGCAAATAATGAATAATAGTTTCGATACCCAACATCAGCTCACAATAAATGGTGAGCAATATCATATTCATTCTCTAAAAGGACTTGGCGACAAAGCGAAACGATTGCCCTTCTCCTTAAAAGTATTACTTGAAAACCTTCTTCGTAACGAAGACGGCGCAAATATTAAAGAACAAGACATTCAAGCCCTACTTAATTGGGACCCTCAAGCGAAACCTGCATCTGAAGTTGCCTTTACCCCCGCTCGCGTAGTTATGCAAGACTTTACCGGTGTACCCGCTATTGTAGATTTAGCCGCGATGCGTGACGCAATGGAAAAACTAGGTGGTGATCCTGCAAAAATAAACCCGTTATCACCTGCTGAACTTGTTATTGACCATTCGGTACAAGTAGATGGCTACGGAAATGATGGTGCATTTGATTTAAATGCAAAACTTGAATACGACCGAAATAAAGAACGTTATGAATTTTTACGTTGGGGACAAACCGCTTTTGATAATTTAAAAGTAGTGCCACCAGCAACCGGTATTGTTCACCAAGTAAACCTAGAATACTTAGCGCGCGTTGTTTTTAATGAAGAGCGCGACGGCAAAAAATTCGCTTACCCAGATACGCTTGTAGGGACTGACTCTCACACCACCATGATTAATGGCTTAGGTGTGCTTGGTTGGGGTGTAGGCGGTATTGAAGCTGAAGCAGCCATGCTTGGTCAGCCAATTAGCTTACTCATTCCACAAGTAGTAGGTATGAAGCTAAGCGGCCGTTTACCTGAAGGTACGACCGCAACCGATTTAGTGTTAACAGTAACCGAAATACTGCGTAACCACGGCGTAGTGGGTAAATTTGTAGAGTTTTATGGTGACGGCCTTGCTGACTTACCACTTGCAGACAGAGCTACCATTGCTAATATGGCACCAGAGTACGGTGCTACATGTGGTATTTTTCCGATTGATGATGAAACCATTAACTACCTTCGCTTAACAAACCGCGACGAAAACCACTTAAAACTGATTGAAGATTATGCTAAGCATCAAGGCTTATGGCGTAACGATGGCGACGAAGCTAGCTACACCGATACACTTGAACTTAAATTAGATGATGTTGTACCAAGCCTTGCAGGCCCTAAACGTCCACAAGATAGAATTGCCCTAAACGAAGCTGGCAAAGTTATTGGCGATCATTTAAAAGGCTTCCAAGACGAACGTATGGCTCGTCGCGATAAAAGCGATGAAGAACAAGCTCGTATTGAAAGTGAAGGCCCAGCAACAAACCCAGACGAACCAGTTAACGAAGCGCAGTTTATGGGTGCCGCTAAGGTTAAATTTAAAGGCCAAGAGTTTGAACTAAACGATGGCGCATGTGTAATTGCTGCGATTACCAGCTGTACTAATACTTCTAACCCAAGTGTTATTTTAGCCGCAGGCTTAGTCGCTAAAAAAGCAAAACAGTTAGGCATTAATGTAAAACCTTGGGTTAAAACATCACTTGCACCAGGCTCTAAAGTAGTTACCGACTACCTAGAAAAAGCAGGCCTGATGGATGACCTAGAAAGCCTAGGCTTTAACTTAGTTGGCTACGGCTGTACTACGTGTATTGGTAACTCAGGGCCGCTTGCAACTGAAATATCAGACGCAATTCAAAAACATAAATTGGTAGTGAGCTCTATTTTATCGGGTAACCGTAACTTTGAAGGGCGTATTCACCAAGATGTTAAAATGAACTTTTTAGCCTCTCCTCCGCTTGTTGTAGCTTATGCTATTGCAGGTAGAACCGATATTGACGTATACAACGAACCCCTTGCTCAAGATGCTAACGGTAACGACATTTACCTTAAAAATATTTGGCCAAGTGTTAAAGAAGTAAGCGACCTAGTTAAAGAAACAGTAACTAAAGAAATGTTCGAAAAAAGCTACGCTAACGTTTACGAAGGCGATAGCCGCTGGCAGCAAATTAAAATACCGGATGGCAAACTTTACGATTGGAACGATGCTTCTACCTACATTAAAAAAGCACCATTTTTTGATGGTATGAAAGTAGAACCACCGGGCATTCCTACTATTGAAGGTGCACGTTGTTTAGCTAAGCTTGGGGATTCAGTAACCACTGACCATATTTCTCCAGCGGGTGCTATTAAAGCAGAAGCGCCAGCAGGTTTATACTTGCAAGAGAAAGGTGTAGAAAAATCGCAGTTTAACTCGTATGGCTCACGCCGTGGTAATCACGAAGTAATGATGCGCGGAACGTTTGCCAATGTTCGTCTTAAAAACTTACTTGCTCCAGGTACTGAAGGTGGCGTAACACGTACGCAACCAGAAAACGATTTAGCAAGCATTTACGATGCGGCTATGGAGTATCAAAAAAATAATACTCCACTTATTATTTTAGCGGGTAAAGAGTACGGTACAGGTTCATCTCGTGACTGGGCGGCTAAAGGCTCACTATTACTTGGTGTAAAAGCCGTTGTAGCACAAAGCTATGAGCGTATTCACCGTTCTAACCTAATTGGCATGGGTGTATTACCGCTACAATTTAAAGAAGGTGAAAGCTACGAGTCACACGGGTTAACAGGGCAAGAACAATTTGATATTGATGGCCTGTACGATAAAACCGATGAAGTAACCGTCATTGCAACCAATGCCGAAGGTAAAAAAGTAACCTTGAGTGCTGATGTACGTATTGATACCCCTAAAGAGTGGGATTACTACAAACACGGCGGTATTTTACAATATGTACTGCGTAATATGCTCGATTAATACGCGCTGTAATTAGTGCATTTAAAAGCCCAGTTTAGTAATAAGCTGGGCTTTTTTATGTGTGCCGTTTATTGTTTCAAATCAATGCCGAATATTTAAAGCCGGCCTACACTAGGGTTACTCTTAGTGAGGTGACTATGTCGCAAATAATGATTATTCGACTGCTTAAAACATCAATAGTGTTTGGATTATGCCTTATTGTGACTGGCCACTCTTTAATTGTGTCGAGTTATTTCACTGTTAATCATGGTATTAAAGGAATAATTACAGCGGCAGCATTTATCGCTATAGGGGTGCTATTATCACTTCCCACTAAAATATATTTAACCATACTGTTAATGGAAGCCGAAAAACGTTATTTAAAAAACCATAAAAGCCCTAACTCAGAATAGCTAAAGTGCGCTTAAATTATTAATTTCTTTATTACGTTTTTCTAGTTTGTCTTTTACATTTTCGGCGTCATTAAATAGCTTTTTAACAGAGTCTGGGTTCAAAATACTGATCCCCTCTTGTGCAGCCGACATTGTATTTGTACTTGGAGAGGTATTTAAAATAGACGTGTCTTCTGCAGCAATAACAGTAATATCTTTAGGATCGAGTTTTACTTCAATACTTTTTGCATGCGGGTTAGGTGTATCAGAAAAGTGCCATTGACCGGTTTCGTCTTGCCACTTAAAAATTTTACTACTTGAG
Source organism: Pseudoalteromonas sp. SWN166 (assembly GCF_015864485.1). Classification (NCBI taxonomy): domain Bacteria; kingdom Pseudomonadati; phylum Pseudomonadota; class Gammaproteobacteria; order Alteromonadales; family Pseudoalteromonadaceae; genus Pseudoalteromonas; species Pseudoalteromonas sp. SWN166. The sequence continues at coordinate 33,546 of NZ_JADYXB010000012.1, read as the reverse complement.
TTAGTACTTGCAGGCATTGGTTCATCAGAAATACTGCTCGCAATTTTATCGCCCGCTTGCTTAACGCCCTGCACAGCTTGATCTAGAGTATTGCTTGAAAGCGCGACCATTTTTTCTTTAATTTGCTGAGATTCATTACTAATAGATGATGCAGAAAGCCATGTTTGACCATCGGGCTTTTTTAAATAAAACAAAGAGATGACTGCAATAGCCATGATTGATATAGCTAAGTAGGTAAAGTATTTCATAGCGTTCCTGCTTTAATTAATCCTTTATTTCCTTGAGTTTAATAAAAAATACTTAATTAGGCAATTTTTGTACCCTAATTAAAGAAAATAAAAACGCAGCCTAAGCTGCGTTGTTGTTATTGATTTAACTACAACTTAGTAACGTTAAATACCGTCACCATCCATGTGTAGTCCGCATTCTCGGTTTAAACCAAAAAAGCGAGTTTCTTCTTCTGTCATTCCAGGTTCTAACTTACGCGTTGTATGCACGTCGCCCATCGACACATAACCTTGCTCCCATAATGGGTGATAAGGTAAATCGTGCTTAGTTAGGTACTGATACACGTCGCGGTTAGACCATTCAATAATTGGGTACACTTTAACCGTGCCACGGCTAATTTCTACAAACTGTTTATCAGCACGCGATGATGATTGATCGCGGCGCAGGCCACTAAACCACGTGCCCGCTTCTATTTCTTTTAACGCACGGGTCATCGGCTCTACTTTATTAAGCTGATTATATTGCTTAATGCCGTCTTCGCCTTTCTCCCATAGTTTACCAAATTTAGCCTCTTGCCATGCTGGGCTAAGCGGCGCTCTATACACCTTTAAGTTAAGTGATAAACGCTCACTCATTTGCTCAATAAACTGATACGTTTCAGGAAACAAATAGCCTGTATCGGTTAATACAACGGGAATATCTGGACGTTGTGAGGTCATTAAATGCAGCATTACTGCCGCTTGAATACCAAAGCTAGATGATAAAAAAGCCGTATTAGGCAAGTTATCAAGCGCCCATGCAACACGCTGTTCTGCGCTCATATTCGCTAGTAAACCATTAGCATCAGCTAACATAGCCGTTTGGCTTTGTTTATCTAGCTGTAAAATGTTTTTAAATTCACTCATGGTAAATTCCAAACCTCACCAGCGCCAAAGCGCTGGTATTTAATTAAGCGTGAAAATCGGTTACTGATACTTTTACTTCAGCAACAATGCCTTTGCGTATAACAAAGTCACCAAAACACTCACCGTCGTTACGCTCTTTAGCCCATTGGCCAATTAGCTTATCGAATGCGTCTAGGTAAACGTCTTCGCCTACGTTCTCAAGGTACAATTTAGGAATACGTGTACCTTCTAAATTACCACCTAAGTAAACGTTGTATTTACCTGGGCCTTTACCCACTAAACCAGCTTCTGCAAGCATTGCGCGGCCACAGCCGTTAGGGCAACCTACAACGCGCATAATAATGCTGTCATCGGGTATACCGTGCTTAGCAAGTAATGCTTCAGTTTTTTCTACTAGGCTTGGTAAGTAACGCTCTGCTTCGGCCATTGCAAGTGGGCACGTTGGCAGTGAAACACACGCCATAGAATTTTTACGCTGCTGCGAATCTGTGTCGTCAATCAGGCCATGGCTACGTGCAATCTCTTCAATCACGGCTTTTTGATCTGCAGGTACGCCAGCAATAATTAAGTTTTGGTTTGCCGTCATACGCATGTCACCTTGGTGAACTTCTGCGATTTTACGACAACCTGTTTTAAGCGGCTTGCCTGGGTAGTCTAAAATACGACCACTTTGAATAAATAGCGTTAAGTGGTGCTTACCATCAATGCCTTCAACCCAACCAATGCGGTCGCCACGATGAGTAAACTCAAACGGACGGCTTGGTGCAAACGTAACGCCTGAGCGCTTTTCAACTTCTGCTTTAAATACATCAACGCCTACACGGTCTAATGTGTATTTAGTTTTTGCATTTTTACGGTTTGAACGATTACCCCAATCGCGCTGCACAGATACAACATGCTCTGCAATTTTTAAGGTATCTTCTAACGTAATAAAGCCAAAGTCATCAGCCTTACGCGGATAAGTTGCTGTATCGCCGTGCGTCATGGCAAGGCCACCGCCCACTAATACGTTAAAACCAACAAGTTTGCCGTTATCAGCAATTGCCACAAAGTTTAAATCGTTAGCGTGCACATCAACTTCGTTGTTAGGTGGAATAGTCACCGTGGTTTTAAACTTACGCGGTAAGTAGTTAGATCCTAAAATTGGCTCTTCTGTGGTTTCTGCTTTTTCGCCATTTAACCAAATTTCGGCATACGCTTTCGTTTTTGGTAATAAATGTTCAGAAATTTTTGCAGCCCAGTCGTAAGCTTCTTGGTGTAACTCAGACTCAACTGGGTTCGTTGTACAAAGTACATTACGGTTAACGTCACCCGCTGTAGCAATAGAGTCTATACCTACGCTATCAAGCATTTGGTGCATGCCTTTAATATTAGGCTTTAACACTCCATGAAACTGAAACGTTTGACGCGTTGTTAAACGAATGCTGCCGTAGCTTGTTTTGTCATCTGCAAACTTATCGATTGCTAGCCATTGCTCTGGCTTAATAATACCGCCAGGCATACGTGCACGTAACATTACATTATGCAGCGGCTCTAGCTTTTGCTTAGCGCGCTCACCACGTATATCGCGGTCGTCTTGTTGGTACATACCGTGAAAACGAATTAGCTGAAAGTTATCGGCAGTAAAGCCACCGGTAATTTCGTCTGTTAAATCTTTTTCTATGGTGCCACGTAAAAAGTTACTTTCTCTTTTCAAACGTTCGTTATCAGAAAGTTTTACGTTTTTATCTTGTTCGCTCATTTTAAATCCTAAATTTGTTACAGTGACGGCTGTTAGCTGTTAAATAAAATAAGAAACGTGATTAATACACGTCTTTCTGATAGCGGTTTGCGCTACGCAAATCTTTTAAATATTGCTCTGCGTCTTCATTGCTCTTGCCTGTGTTTTCTTTAACAATATCAAGCAAGGCGTTGTGTACATCTTTTGCCATGCGATTTGCATCGCCACAAATATAAAAGTGAGCACCGGCTTCTAACCATTCAAAAACGTCTTTACTGTTACTGCGTAACTTATCTTGCACATATACTTTTTCGGCTTGATCACGGCTAAATGCAACATCTACTTTGTTAAGTAAACCCGATTTTAAATAACCCTGTATTTCTACTTGGTATAAAAAGTCTTGAGTGAAATGTGGGTTACCAAAAAACAACCAGTTTTTGCCTTGCGCTTCACGCGAATCACGTTCTTGTAAAAATGCACGGAACGGCGCAATGCCAGTACCAGGGCCAACCATAATCACAGGTGTATCATCGTTAGTGGGTAAGCGGAAATTGTCGTTGTGTTCGCTAAATACTTTAACTTTACAACCTTCTTCTGCACGACGAGTTAAGTAACCTGTACAGCCACCTAAATGCTCGCTATCAAATGCATCAAACTGCACTAGACCTAGTGTTAAATGCACTTCGTCTTCAACCTCAGCTTGGCTAGATGCAATTGAGTACAAACGAGCTTGTAGTTTACGTAGGCAATCTACTAATGTTTGTACATCAATTTTTGCAGGGTTTTGGCGAATTACATCAAATATTTGGCGAGGTTCAATATACGCACGCATTGCGGCTTTATCTTCTACAAGCTTTAATAATTCAGGCGCACCAGTTGCTATTGCGTATTTTTCTACAAAACCAGGGTATGACTGAGTCAGCTCTAGTTTTTCAATTAATGCATCACGTACGCTTAGCTCTTCATCACCTACTTTTACAATGCTTGTTGCATCTATTTGAGTAAGTGTAAGTACTTCATCAACTAATACATCATCATTTAAAAAGTACACACCTAATGAATCACCTGGTGTGTAAGTAATGTCTGACCCTTCAAGTGAAATTTCAACGTGGCGTACATCTTTAGTTGAGTCGCGACCGGTAATTTTTTGAACGGTTAATAGCTCTGCTTCAAATGGATTTTGTTTTGTATATTGGCTTGAAGCTGTTGTTGGTGCACCAAATGGCATTGATACAACTTGGCCACCAGCTGCATCTTGTTGCGCTTTTAAATCAGGTTCAAATGCATCAATTGCGCCCGCAATCCATATTGCAGCTTCTTCTTCATAATCTACGTCTAAATCAGCACGTTGATATATAGTTTGCGCACCGAGTTTATTTAAACGCTCTTCAAAGTCTTTTGCTGTTTGGCAGAAAAACTCATAGCTAGAATCACCTAAACCAATGACCGCTATTTTTACATCGTCTAGTTTTGGCGCTTTTTTAGTAGCTAAAAATTCGTGAAGTGTTTCTGCGTCCTCAGGTGGCTCACCTTCGCCGTAAGTAGATACAACGATAGTTAAAAACTTTTCTTTTTTCAGGGCTGTTGGTTTGTAATCTGACATGCTAACAAGCTTAACTGCTAAGCCGCGCGACTCAGCCTGCTCTTTCATTTTGCTTGCTACGCCTTTTGCGTTACCCGTTTGCGAACCATATAAAATAGTTAGCGCTGCTGCATCACCCGCAGCCGGTACGCCAGCAGTAGGAGCACCTAATGCAGCTGAGTTAGCATTAGCAGCTAAGTAACCACTTACCCATGCTTGTTGAATTGGATTAAGTTCAGCCACTAAACCTTGCAGCTTTTGTACTTGATCTTGCGATAGCGGGCTTGCCGCAGCATTTAGTTGACCTAACAACATGAATCGATTCCCCATAACCCTGAAAATTAAACACAACACACTTTGTGTATTGTTAAAAATGAGTTTTACCTCATCCAGAGCGTATCTGTTGAGGTTTTCTAAGTATGTAGGATAACGGGCTCTGCATAGATAAAAAAAGAATAGAATCTGCTTTGATATTCCATTTAGTTATTAATTTATAAAAATACCTTCAAAAACAGATTAAAGGACGATTATTGCCTTTTACAGTGCTTTAAATTAACAATTTTGTAACCTAACTAATGTAGGGTATATTCCTCATTCAAAATAAAAATAGGAACAACTATGTTACACGGGAAATATAAAAATAAACTACTTAGTACCGCATTGTTACTTGGCTCATTACCTGTAATGGCCAATGTAGCTAATGGCGGATTTGAACAATGGTCAGGTAATACACCTGATGCATGGACTACGATAGATAGCGGAATTGCTTTATCTCGCTCAACCAGTACAGTTAAAAGTGGTAGTAGCTCTGCTGCTGTCAATGTAACAACAGGATCGCAAAGTAACACTGATTTACTACAACAAGTTGCTGTAGAAGCAGGTAAAACCTATAACTTTTCGGCTGATGTTTACCACACCGAAGGTAAAATTAAAGCTCGCTTGTATGTAGATGGTTATCAAGGCTATTCAAATCAAGCACAAACTAACCAATGGCAAACAGTTAGCCATAGCTATACAGCAAGCAGTAATAAAACAATTAGTGTTGGCCTTAGGTTTTACGATGTAAGTGGATTTGATGGCAGCGAAACCGTATACGTAGATAACTTTTTACCAAACGCTGATGGCAGCGCATCAACAAGCTGTACTGACAATAGCCTCATCTTAACGCTTAGTACCGATAATTACGGTAGCGAAACTAGCTGGGCCGTTAATAACAATCAAGGTAGTGCTGTTGCTAACGGCAGTGGTTACGCATCAAACACTCAGTATGATGAGCAAATATGCCTAACTGATGGAACTTACACACTTGTTATTAACGACAGCTACGGCGATGGCATGTGTTGTTCAACAGGTAATGGCAGTTATGCACTTAAGCAAGGCTCTACCACATTTGCTAGCGGTGCAAGTTTTAATAATACAGACAGCACAGCATTTACTTTAGGTAGTGGCTCTGGTGATGGCGGCGGGACCAACCCAACACCCACTGGCTACTATGTTACTGCTCAAGGGTTATCGGGTTATGCACTAAAAACTGAGCTTTATAATATTATTAAAGATCATAATGCACAGGGTTACTCGGCTATTTGGAATTTTTACGACTCATCAGCACGTGATACATACTTTGAAAACGATAACAGCATTTTAGATATGTATAGCGAAAAACCAAACGGCTCAGATAGCTACAATTATGCTGCGGTGAGTGATCAATGTGGTAACTATAGTGGAGAAGGCGGCTGTTACAACCGTGAGCATTCATTCCCTAAAAGTTGGTTTGGCGGCACTATTGAGCCAATGAACTCAGATGTGCATCATATTTACGCAACCGACGGTTATGTAAACTCAAAACGCAGTAACTTCCCATTTGGTGAAGTAGCAAGCGCTTCATTTACATCAACTAACGGAAGTAAGTTAGGCTCTGCCGCAAGTTCGTTAAATTACACAGGTACTGTGTTTGAGCCAATTGACGAATTTAAAGGCGACTTTGCTCGTGCTTATTTTTACATGGCAACACGCTACGAAAATGTAATAGGCACTTGGCAAACAAAAACGACCTCAAGTAATGCGGTACTTAATGGCTCAAGCAATAAAGTATTTGAAAGCTGGGTTGTAGCCATGCTATTAAATTGGCATAACAGTGACCCTGTGAGTCAAATGGAACTTGACCGTAACCAAGCAGCGTTTGAATTTCAAGGCAATCGTAATCCGTATATCGACCACCCTGAATTTGTAGAAATGATTTGGTAAAAGTTAGCAGCTAAAACATAAGCCTTTGCAATTGCAGAGGCTTTTAACTTTTAGTGTGTAATATTTTTATAGTCACAATGATTTAAGCTAATTGTAAGAAACAGCTGCGGTAGTCGATTTTTCAGCTCTGCTTTTCATCAGCGTTAACAGTGAGTGATGAAAATCTTGAAATATCACCTCTCCCCATATTCGCGAATAAACACCAAAATTTGTATTGTCTTGCACGGTCGTTTTTAAAGTTAAAATTGTATTGCCGCTTTTATCTTCACTTAGCTGATAACCACCGTAAAGTGGAGAAAAGTATTCACCGCCAAGTTTTACGTGTTTATCGAGTGCGTCATCGGGAATAGCATCTGGGTCTATGTCAAATCTATAAAGCATCTGTTTATTTGGTTGCCAATCCGTAATAACTTCTTTAAATATAACCCCTTTTTGCCAAGTACTTGTGCGAACAGCGCCTATATCGCTTGCATTCATACTTGCCTTTAATGGCTTTGGTACACCAATTAATTGAGTGAGTGAAAAAGGCACTTCCTGTGGTTTTATATCACTCACATTAGCTAACTGTTGCCACACAACATTGATGGGCGCGTTAATAGTTATTGAATTTGTTACTTCGTATATTTTTGATAACTTTAAAAAATTAACTTCAATAGGTGAGAGCAATATAGGTAACAAGGCAATTGATAATAACGAGCTATTCGCTTTTTTTATTTTGCGCTTTCTAACAAAGCCCGCAAGTAATCCACCAATGCTGGCAAAAAACATAAAAGCAGGCAAAGCCATTGCCACACAAATGCTCCCTTCAAGCAAAGTAATTACACTTACAAATAAAAAAACAAAAATAGGCTGCCAAGCAATCGTGATCATTTGCCTTTTAGTTAATATCTTTGATTCGTTGTACTCAAAGTGAATACGAATATAGCCAATAGCAACAGGCACTAAAAACATAAATGATATGGAAACTAGGCTACCTAAATTATAAGCATTGACTAGCTCTACAAACAGCCGCATAAATATGCCGTAAAGCGTACCAAGTAAAATACCAATTGATTTAGGGGAGTTGAGTTGCATCTATATTCTTTATTGTTGTTATTAACAATCCGAAAGTAACAGAAGTATTATTTCACCACAAATAAAACGAAATTAACGGCTGCTGTAAAAAAAACAGCTTGAAATATAACGGCTTTAACAACCACTAAGACTAAAGGATAATAACCTGCCATTAACACGATACTATTCTGAAAACAGTCCTTCACCCCTTTAAAATAAAACACAAACACTTGATTTTTAGTAGTTTTTAACCTGCATATGTAATTTTATAATTTTTAACGTAAAGCTATTTTTCAGATTAACTGTATTAAAAACAACCATGCACGACCTTTTGCCTATACATCCCAGCCTAAAAGCTGATTTACCCTGCATGTTCAATATTCATTTGCTTTAACAAAAGCCGTATTTATTTGACTAAGCAACAATGTTGCAGGAGAACGCATGCAAACTACACCGCCCGGTGATGTACCATCAAACACGCACAAGGATGCTCAAAGCTACGAGCAGCTTCATAAACCGAGCTCAGAGTTTAATACTCGCGACGAGTATCTCGAACATGAATTACAAATTATGCAGCCTAAACGTTGGCGCCCTAATTTACCGTTTAGAGATTACCGATTTGAATTTGAAGACACTATCCCAGCAATGGCGGGCACTATTGGTAAAGTGGTTATGGTGGGCGCTATTGCAGCAACCTTCGCGGCACCTCTTGGTTTAGGCGATGCATTTGTTTTAGAAAATGTGCGTTACGAATTACTCATTGTTTCTATTTTTATCATTTTGTTTTCAGGCTTTATTTTACCAACAGCCAACTTAGCCGGTACTCACGGCCCGCTTATTCCGTTAATTCCTATTGTAGTTGCAGCTGGCGGCCATCCTATGGCATTTGGCTTACTCATTGGTGCCTTTGGATTTATTTTAGCCATAACCAAGGGGGGAAGTATGCTCGCGCGACTCACCAGTAAAGGGGTGTGTGGCGGACTACTTATTTATTTGGGCTTTATTGGCACTATTTCGCAAGTTAAAAAGCTGTTTGCTTGGGCTGAAGCCATTGATATGGCACACATTGCATTTATTGTTATTTTAGCCACCATTTTATTGTATGCACTTTTAGAGCACTTTAAAAAGCGCTGGTTAGCGGTGCCGTTAAGCTGCCTTATTGGTGGTGTGGTTGCCTTTGCTTTAGGTGCACCCTTTGAGTTTCATACTGCACCGGGTTTACCAAATATGAACCCAGCATACTGGTGGGGCGAAAACACAGGTTGGATGCTTGGCCTACCAACACTTGAAAGCTTTGTTGTTGTACTCCCTTTCGCTGTACTTGCTGTCGCCATGTGGTCACCTGATTTTTTAGGTCATCAAGTATTTCAAAAAATAAGCTATCCACAACGCACTGAAAAAGTACAAATGAATATTGACGACACCATGCTAAGTGCATCGGTTAGACAAACGTTTGGCTCACTTGCCGGTGGTGCTAACTTTGCGTCCTCTTGGGGTACTTATATTGTGCCTGCAGCTATTGCTAAACGCCCTATTCCTGCTGGCGCTATTTTAACTGCATTATTTTGTATTATTGCTGGTTTATGGGGCTACCCTATGGATTTAGCAATTTGGCAGCCTGTATTGTGTGTTGCGCTTATTGTGGGTGTGTTTATCCCGCTACTTGAGGCTGGCATGGAAATGACACGCGAAGGTAAAACAACGCAATCAGCCGCTATTGTGGTATTTGCTTCGACCTTGGTGAATCCGGCTTTTGGTTGGTCGCTTACTATGTTACTTGATAACTTAGGGCTAATTGGCTGTAAAGAGCGCAGCGCTGAGCTAACTAAAATGAGCCGCTGGGTGATTCCACTTATTATGTTTGTACTACTTACCACTGTAATGGCAATTGTAGGAATGTTACCTGGTATACCTGCGTTAATGGCTGACTTTAGGCATTAACCTTTAGCTACCACATCTAATATTTACCCACAAAAAAGCACGGCAATTGCCGTGCTTTTTAATACGTGACTCTTAATACACTCGGTTAAACAATTACTGCCAAGGGCGCTCAGCAGCGAGTTGTTTTTCAAACGCATCTATTTGTGGGTTTAGCGTTTCGGTTACACCGATAAAATCTAAGCCACTTAATAAGCGCTCTTTTACTTCTTTACTAATATCAAAGCTAATTGGCGCAAATTTACTGCTTGTTAGTGTTTGATTTTCAAGATCGATTTCAATGTTTATATCGTCATGCTGCTCGCTAAGTACAAACAACTGCTCAAGCGTATCGGCAGGTAACGCTATGGCTAACATTTGGTTGTTACCACAGTTATTAAAGAAAATATCTGCAAAGCTTTCAGCTAAAATAACTTCAAAACCGTATTGCTTAAGTGCCCATGGTGCATGCTCGCGAGATGAGCCACAGCCAAAGTTATCGCGCGTTAATAATATTTGCGCGCCTTGGTAACACGGGCGATTTAAAATAAAGTCAGGGTTTGGCTCATCGTTATCTAGGTAACGCCAATCATAAAACAATGCCGCATCAAAGCCTTCGCGGCTAGTTGATGTTAAAAATTGCTTAGGAATAATTTGATCAGTATCTACATTGTTTTTATCAAGTGGGGCCATTAAGCCACTAAAAAATACGCTCATTATGCCTCTCCTCTAATATCAACAAAGTGACCATGTATTGCAGCTGCTGCAGCCATTGCAGGGCTTACTAAATGCGTACGCCCACCACGACCTTGACGACCCTCAAAGTTACGGTTAGAAGTAGATGCACAACGCTTGCCTGCTCCTAGGCGGTCATCGTTCATCGCTAAACACATAGAACAACCCGGTTCGCGCCATTCAAAGCCTGCGGCTTTAAAAATATCAGCTAAACCTTCATCTTCAGCTTGTTTTTTAACTAAGCCAGAGCCCGGTACAATTAACGCCTCTATGCCGGCTACAACATGTTTGCCTTCAACAATTTTTGCCGCTGCGCGTAAATCTTCAATACGGCTATTCGTACATGAGCCAATAAATACCGTGTCTACTTTTGCGCTTGATAATTTATCGCCCGCTTTTAAGTCCATGTATTTAAGTGCGCTGCGAATAGCATCGGCTTTAATTAAATCTGGCTCTTTATCTGGATCAGGTATGCACTCATCAACACCAATTACTTGCTCAGGGCTTGTGCCCCAGGTAATTTGCGGTTGAATGTCGTCAGCATTTAGCTCAACAACTAAATCAAAGTGTGCGCCTTCATCCGTTTTTAATGTTTCCCAATATTCAACGGCTGCATCAAAATCAGCGCCTTTAGGTGCAAACGGACGACCTTTTAAGTAATCATAAGTAATTTGGTCTGAGGCAATCAAACCGGCCTTTGCACCCATTTCTATACTCATATTACATAGCGTCATACGGGCTTCCATTGAAAGCGCTTCAATGCCTGCACCACAAAACTCTGCTACATAACCTGTACCACCAGCAGTACCTAACTTACCAATAACCGCCATAATTAAATCTTTAGCCGTAACCGTTGGACGCAGTACACCATTAATTTGAATTTTTAATGATTTCGCTTTTTTTTGCTGAAGCGTTTGCGTTGCTAAGACGTGCTCAACTTCAGATGTGCCAATACCATGTGCTAATGCGCCAAACGCACCATGCGTAGAAGTATGGCTGTCGCCACATACAATGGTTGTGCCTGGCAAAGTAATACCTTGCTCAGGGCCCATTACATGCACAATGCCTTGGTTAATTGAGTTTAAATCGTAAAGTATAATACCAAACTCTTTACAGTTTTTATCAAGCGCCATTAATTGGTTTTTAGATACTTCGCTTGCGGCATCGAGCGATCGGCTTTTAGTCGATACGTTATGATCCATAGTTGCAAAGGTTTTTTCTGGGCAACGCACAGTACGGTTTTTTTCACGCAAGCCTGCAAAAGCCTGCGGAGAAGTAACTTCATGCACTAAATGGCGGTCAATATAAAGTAAGTCGGTTTGCTCATTTATGCTGGCAACGGTGTGTGCTTGCCAAATTTTTTCGTATAACGTTTGGGCCACTTGCTAATTCCCTAATCTGTTTGAGTTGCAGCATAACGGTGCTGAAACTTTAATATGTTATTAAATGCGTGAAACGATGGCTGCTGCCACATCGCTTGTGCTGTAACCTGCATTTGGATATATATCTGGTGTGCCAACGCCTGCTTCTACGGCTTCTGCTACTGCTTTTTCAATCGTGCGAGCCGCTTCGTCTTGCCCTAGCGAGTAACGTAGCATAAGTGCAGCACTTAAAATTTGTGCTATTGGGTTTGCAACGCCTTTACCTGCAATATCTGGTGCTGAGCCGCCTGCTGGCTCGTATAAGCCAAAGCCCGATTGGTTCAAGCTTGCCGATGGTAATAAGCCCATTGAGCCTGTGATCATGGCGCACTCATCTGACAAAATATCGCCAAATAAGTTATCACAAAGTAGTACGTCAAACTGGCTAGGCTGCTTAACTAACTGCATAGCTGCGTTATCTACGTAAATGTAATCTAGGCTTACTTCTGGGTAGTCTTTGCTTACTTCGGTTACTACTTCGCGCCATAATACGCTTGATGCTAATACATTGGCTTTATCAACAGATGTTACGTGGTTACTACGTAGCTTTGCAGCTTCAAAAGCGAAGCGGGCAATACGTTCAATTTCTTTTCGTGAGTATGTTTGCGTATCAAATGCAAACTCTTCTGCGCCTTCACCACTGCGGCCTTTTTCGCCAAAGTAAATGCCGCCAGTTAGTTCGCGCACACATAAAATATCAAAGCCTTTTTCGCTAATATCTGCGCGAAGTGGCGACGCTGCACTTAATGCAGGTAATAACTGTGCAGGGCGTAAATTACAAAACAAACCAAAGTGCTTACGAAGCGGCAATAACGATGCGCGCTCCGGTTGCTCATCTGGTGGTAAGTTTTCCCATTTAGGACCGCCTACCGAACCAAATAAAATAGCGTCTGAGTTTTCACACGCAGTAAGTGTACTCTCTGGTAATGCTTTACCAAATTCGTCAATGGCTGCGCCGCCAATTGCATAATGCTCGCGGTTTAGGGTAAAACCAAACTTATTGCTCACAGCATCAAGTACTTGCTCTGCTGCTGCCATTACTTCTGGACCAATACCGTCGCCAGCTAATACCGCAACGCTGTAGTTTGTTTTACTCATCCTGCTTTCCTTTGTTGTTTTAAATCAGACACTTTTTGTGCACGATAAATTAAGTTATAAACACGGATCATGGCGCGTACCGACGCTTCAACCACATCCGCTGCAATGCCCGCACCGTGGTAAGGTCGGCCATCGTATTTAGCTATAATATTTACTTGGCCTAATGAGCTTGCACCTTGGCCTGTCGCTTCTAAGTTATATTCAATCATTTCAACGCTCATACCGGTTAAGCGCTCAATAGCTGCAAACGAAGCTTCAACTGGGCCATTACCTGTCGCGGCTTCTTGTTTAGCTTCGCCATCAATGCGCATTCCAATGGTAGAGCTTGCTACCGATTGCGAGTTAGAGGCTGAGTTAACAAATTCTAATTGGTATTTTTCGTCTTTGTCGTTAATTTGATTAAAGTAAATCATCGCCTCAAGGTCGTAATCGTATACTGTGCCTTTTTGGTCAGCCAACTCGATAAAGCTTTTATATAAGCCATCCATATCGTAATCAGATTTTTGATAACCTAACTCTTCTAGGCGATGCTCAATAACATGGCGACCCGAACGCGAAGTCATATTTAATTGGTTACTTGGCACACCAACGCTTTCTGGCGACATAATCTCATAAGTATTTTGCGCTTTTAATACACCGTCTTGGTGAATGCCTGAGCTGTGTGCAAAGGCGTTTTCGCCAACAATCGCTTTATTTGGTTGTACTGGCATATTACAAATTTTAGCCACTTGACGAGAGGCGCGATAAATTTCTTCACTTTTAATATCTGTGTATACTTTTAAGTGGTCGTGGCGCATTTTCATGATCATCGCCACTTCTTCAAGTGAGCAGTTACCAGCACGCTCACCAATGCCATTAATAGTACACTCAATTTGACGTGCTCCGGCTTGCACTGCAGCCACCGAGTTTGCTACGGCTAAACCTAAATCGTTATGGCAATGCACACTTAAGCGCGCTTTATCAATATTTGGCACGTTATTCATTAAATGGCGGATCATCGCGGCGTATTCGTCTGGCGTTACAAAACCAACGGTATCTGGCAAGTTAATAGTTGAAGCTCCAGCATTAATTGCCTGCTCAACAATTTTACATAAATCCCAATGCGGCGTACGACCAGCATCTTCACACGAAAACTCAACATCATCAGTATAGTTACGTGCCAATTTAATTGATTTAACGGCCATTGCTGTTGCATCGTCTAGGCTCATACGTAATTTATGTTCAAGGTGCAAAGGGCTTGTAGCAATAAAAGTATGAATACGGCTTTGCTGAGCTGTGCGAAGTGCTTCGCCACAGGCTTCAATGTCTTTAGCAACTGAGCGCGCTAAACCACAAATAATCGGGCCTTTTACTTCGGTTGCAATACGTTGCACCGAGCGAAAATCAGCAGGGCTCGAAACCGGAAAACCCACTTCCATCACATCCACATTCAAGCGGCTAATTGTATGTGCTAATTGAATTTTATCATCTTCAGTAAGGCTTGCTTTAAGCGCCTGTTCGCCATCACGTAAGGTGGTATCAAAAATCCATACTTTATCTTGCTCTTGCATAACTGCCCCTCATTCCTATGTTACCCAAATTTCAATTAATCCCAGCCGCGAGATAAAAAAAACCCCGCAATTGCGGGGTTTTTAGTGTTCAACTCGATGCAAACACACTAATCCCCGCTTACTTGCCATAGCAGTAAGAGGTTAAGTTTTAGTGTAATTAAACGAATAATATGCATCTTGTTTTCTTGTGTGTGTGTTCAGTGAAGCCTATTTTTAACATTCATAGCCGCACCAAGCAAGCATAAATATTCCACATAATAGATTTAAAAACGATTCAATTGGGTTTTTTAATTTAACATAGGTCAACATAGGGAATTAAAATAACAAATACGCAACTAGTGGCGCTTAAATTAATAAGCACTGCAATATACCGTGCTTATATTAACTTTTTGCAATTTTTTTAAGCTATGCCTCTTTATTCGTTTCTCTTACGTAATGCGACGCACCGCGAGTAATATAACGTAATTGCCAAATAACGCGCTCAATCAATTCGTCGCGTTGTAGCCCTTCTATGTCGAGCGCTTCTGCGCCGGCATTAAATACCAGAGTGACCATAGATTCAGCCTGAATATAGGCATGCATGGAGTTACATTTGGTTTCGCTTTCTAAATAATGAGCCAGCTCTAAAATAAAATGTTTTACCTCGCGCGCTACTGCGGCTCTAAATGCTTTAGACGTACCAGAGCGTTCTCGTAGCAATAATCTAAATTGGTTACTTGAGTTATCAATAAACTCCATAAACGTAACCACTGAGGTGTTTATAACACTGCCGCCATCGTTTGCTATGCGCCTACGTGCTTGACGCATTAGTTGGCGAAGAGTTAAACCTGCTTCGTCTACCATGGTTAAGCCAAGCTCATCCATGTCTTTAAAATGACGATAAAAAGAAGTTGGGGCAATACCGGCTTCTCGCGCAACTTCGCGTAAACTTAAATTAGAAAAACTATGATCAGCACTCAGCTGATTAAATGCCGCCTCAATTAAAGCCTGTCGTGTTTTTTGTTTCTGTTGCGCTCTAACACCCGACATCAACAGCTCCTAGAATGAATTTATGTGAATTTTTAGTGAAAATGTGCCTAATTCCCTAGTCTAATACTTGACGCCAAGAGTTTGAAATACTATTTTAGCTTACAGTTGTACGCTGAGATTGAGAATTATGAATAAACCACCGATTATTTGGACAAACGTCCTGTTTTTTAGCCTAACCTTTTTGGCGGCTGCCACCCTTGTACCTTGGTACGCTATTAGCTACGGATTTACCAGCGCGCATTGGATTGCTTTTGTAGGCTGCATGTTTTATGCGGGCTTATCTATTACTGCCGGTTACCACCGATTATGGGCACATAAAACCTATAACGCACACCCTGCGGTTGAATTTATTTTTGCGCTTGGCGGTGCTTTTGCACTACAAAACAGTGCTTTGCACTGGAGTAGCGATCACCGTGTACATCACGGCCAAGTTGACGACCCAATAAAAGACCCTTACGCAGCTACTAATGGCTTTTGGTACAGCCATATTGGCTGGATGTTACGTGACTACCAAGGCGATAGCTATAACGACTATAGTAATTGTCGTGATTTACAACGAAATAAAGTCGTTACGTGGCAACATAAGCACTACTTAAAACTAGCTATTGCTATGAACGTAGGTTTGCCACTCGCACTAGGCTTAATGGTAGGTGATGTATGGGGTATGTTAATTCTTGCAGGCTTACTACGCTTAGTACTAAGCCAACACTTTACTTTTTTTATTAATTCGGTTGCACATATTTGGGGTTCTCGCCCATACACCGAAAAAAATACAGCACGCGATAACGGCTTTTTAGCATTATTTACTTATGGCGAGGGTTACCATAACTTCCACCATATTTTTGCAAGCGACTATCGTAACGGTATTAAATGGTTTCATTACGATCCAACAAAATGGATGATTCGCTCTTTAGCAGCTGTTGGTTTAGCTAATAAATTAAAGCGTACGCCAGTTGAACGCATCGAAAAAGCGAAGGCCGAAACGCTAATGGGTAAAACGCAAACGCGTCTTGCAAAATTGCCTTTAGCGCAAGATAAGCTTACATTATTACAACAAGAGTACGATTTACTGCTGAAAAAACTGCAGAATTATTGTTCACTACAAAAACAAGTGTTAGAAGTTAAAAAAAATAACATGGCAAAGCAGTGTGAACGCTCAGCATTAATGGCACAATACCATGAGTTGGAAGCCGCCTGGGAAAATCAAAAACAGGCATGGCTAGCACTTAATGCGAGGTTATTAAAAGCCTCTTTTAATTAATTTAGGAGTGGCTGTGGCCAAACAACCAGAACAAAAAAAAGTACCCGTGACATACCAATATGATGCAATAATTATTGGCACGGGTCCTGGCGGTGAAGGTACCGCCATGAACCTTTCAAAAAATGACAAAAAAGTAGCGGTTATTGAACGCCAAGAAGCTGTTGGTGGCGGTTGTGTGCATTGGGGAACAATTCCTTCAAAAGCGCTTCGCCACTCTGTTAGCCGTTATATTGAATACAAAGCAAACCCGTTATTTAATGTTGGCGAGCGTCCTAGCCGCTTAACATTTCCTGATATTTTGCGTCATGCCAGTTCTGTTATTTCTAAGCAATCTAATTTACGTAGCAGCTTTTACGATCGCAACCGCATTCATATGTTTCAAGGTGATGCGAGCTTTGTAGATAAGCACACAATTGAAATAAAAAGAAATGATGGCTCAACTGAGCGACTAACTGCTAAAACAATTGTTATAGCGACCGGTTCACGCCCTTACCGCCCGCCTGAAGTCGATTTTACGCATTCTCGTATTTACGAAAGCGATACAATACTTGGCCTTGAACATGACCCTCATCGCGTACTTATTTATGGCGCTGGTGTAATTGGTTGTGAGTACGCTTCTATATTTAAAGGTTTAGGCGCTAAAGTTGATTTAGTTAATACACGCGACCGACTACTTGCTTTTATGGATGCTGAAATATCTGACGCGCTTAGCTATCACTTTTGGAACAGCGGTATTGTTATTCGTCATAACGAAGAGTTTGACCGAATAGAGACCCGTGACGACTGCGTTATTATGCATTTAAAATCAGGCAAACGCGTAAAAGCTGACTGTATTTTATTTGCTAATGGCCGTACTGGTAACACTGATACGCTAAACCTTGAAGCCATTGGTTTAAAAGCCGATAGCCGTGGCCAATTAAAAGTTAACGAAACATATCAAACAGAAATTGATAACGTTTACGCTGTAGGTGATGTAATTGGCTATCCAAGCCTTGCAAGTGCTGCGTTTGACCAAGGTCGCATAGCTGCTGATGCCATTGCGTGTGGTAACTGTGACGACCGCCTGATTGTTGATATTCCAGCTGGTATTTATACCATCCCAGAAATGAGCTCAGTAGGTAAAACAGAGCAAGAACTTACAGCCGCTAAAGTACCGTATGAAGTTGGCCGTGCACAGTTTAAGCATTTGGCTCGCGCGCAAATTGCTGGTACTGAAGTAGGTAGTTTAAAAATATTATTCCACACTGAAACCAAAGAAGTACTTGGCGTACATTGTTTTGGCGAGCGTGCCTCTGAAATTGTTCACATTGGCCAAGCCATTATGGAGCAAAAAAATGGTGGCAATAATATCGACTACTTTGTAAATACCACATTTAACTACCCAACCATGGCTGAAGCCTACCGTGTTGCGGCATTAAATGGTTTAAATCGCTTATTTAAATAAGTAGTTTTAAAAGCCTTTATAAATAGATAACAAAAAACCCGCAACTTAGCGGGTTTTTTACTTTTAAACAGTTTTAAAGTTTATTTAAGTAGCTATTACTTATGGTACTTAGCACTTAGCTCATGTACTGCATTAATGAATACACCAGCATTTTCAGGGTCTACATCTGGTGTAATACCGTGGCCTAAGTTAAACACGTGGCCATTGCCTGTACCGAAGTCTTCTAAAATAGTGCCTACTTCTTGGCGAATACGCTCTGGTGTACCGTGTAACATAGATGGATCCATATTACCTTGTAGAGCTACTTTATCACCCACACGGCGTTTAGCGTCGCTAATATTAATAGTCCAATCAAGACCAATTGCATCACAACCTGTTGCTGCAATAGCTTCAATCCATTGACCACCATTTTTAGTGAACAAAGTAACCGGTACTTTACGACCATCGTATTCACGAATTAAGCCATCTACAATTTTATGCATATATTGCAGTGAAAATTCGTTGTAATCGCGCGGGCTTAATACACCACCCCATGAGTCAAATACCATTAGCGATTGCGCGCCAGCTTTAATTTGAGCATTTAAATAATCAATAACTGAGTCAGCTAACTTATCGAGTAATAAATGAAGTGTTTGCGGCTCTGCAAACGCCATTTTTTTGATTTTACCAAATACTTTGCTGCTACCGCCTTCAACCATGTAAGTTGCTAGTGTCCAAGGTGAACCAGAAAAACCAATGAGCGGTACTTCACCCTTAAGCTCACGACGAATAGTGCTTACTGCGTTCATTACGTAGCCAAGCTCGTCTGTAGGGTCTAACTTTGGAATTTTTTTAACATCAGCAAGTGATGAAATAGGACGTTCAAATTTAGGGCCTTCGCCAGTTTCAAAGTAAAGACCTAAACCCATCGCATCTGGAATCGTTAAAATATCACTAAATAATATAGCGGCATCTAACGGGTAGCGACGTAGTGGCTGCAGTGTTACTTCACATGCAAGCTCAGCATTACGGCACAGGCTCATAAAATCGCCCGCTTGTGCACGTGTAGCGCGATACTCTGGTAAATAGCGTCCTGCTTGGCGCATCATCCATACCGGAGTTACATCAACAGGTTGTTTTGCAAGTGCACGTAAATAACGGTCGTTTTTTAATTCGCTCATGGCGTAAATGATCCTAAGACTTGTATAAATTGTGCAAGATTGTACCACCATATTCTCCGACCCTCTATTGCTTAGGGACGAAAACAGCTTTACCTAGAGGCAGATCAATATAATGGCGTGCTTTAATCCATTTTGACTATAAAGTAAGCAAAAAAGAATAACATTTAAAACTTTTTATTAATATGTTTGCAACATTACAAAAACCTTGTTATTGTTTGTCCCGCGTTAACAAAAAAAATAATAAAAATCTTAAAACAATAAAAATAAATGTTTTAAAATAATAACAATAAAAATCATCTCATAAAAATAAGAAAGCTTGTTATAACAAGTCACTGAAAGAAATTAGACCACCGTAACTGGTGGTTTTTTCTTGCCTAAAATAAAATCCCTCGCCTTAGATTATATAAAAAGGTACACCCCTCAAAGTAGCTCAACTTTACTTGTTGATATACTCGCAAATTAAATATATCTTGATGTACATAAACTTATTATATTCTAATTGAAAGACCAACCCAGCTAGGAGAACAGTTATGCTGACGCGTGTAGAAAAAGCTCAACAAAAATGGGGTGGTAGCCACACAGTAATTGATAAATGGCTAAACGAACGCCAAGACCTTATTGTACTTTATTGCAAAATTGCAGGTTTTACGCCGTACGAAAAACAAGATCAAGCATTGCCAGAGCCAAAACTAATTGAATCATTTTGCCAACTTTTAATGGATTACCTATCTGCGGGCCATTTTGAAGTGTATGACGATATAGCAAAAGCATGTGAAAAAAAGGGCTTACAGAGCCAAGAGCTTGCAAACTCTATTTACCCGCGTATTTCCAGTACAACCGACATAGCGTTAGATTTTAATGATAAGTACGCTGAAGTAGACAAAGAAGACTTGTTAAAGGGTTTTGATGATGACTTGTCTGTTATTGGTGAGGCATTAGAAGCACGCTTTGCACTTGAAGATGAGCTTATTGATAACTTGTTTTCTAATCACGCAAACTAATATGTTATTTACGCATATTAAAAAAGGGACCTAAGGTCCCTTTTTGCATTTACACAATAAGCTTATTATTGTGCTGGTGCTTCTTCATTTTGAATTTCAAGTAATTCAACTTCAAATACAAGTGTTGAATTAGCTGGAATCTTACCTAAGTCGCGGTCGCCGTAAGCAAGTTCTGAAGGAATAGTGAACTTGTACTTAGAACCCACTGACATAAGTTGTAAACCTTCAGTCCAACCAGCAATTACGCGGTTAAGAGGGAAAGTTGTAGGTTCGTTACGTGCATATGAGCTATCAAACTCAGTACCGTCTAATAAAGTACCTTTGTAGTGTACTTTAACTACGTCTGTTGCTACTGGCTTTTCGCCATCGCCTTCGCTAAGTACTTCATACTGCAGGCCAGACTCAGTTACTGTAACGCCTTCTTTTTTAGCGTTGTCAGCTAGGTATTTAACACCCGCTTCTTTGCTTTTTTCAGACTCTACTTTTGCTTTTTCTTCTTGCTTAGTACGTACTGATGTATCTAGTTCAGTTAATACTTCGCGAATTTTTTCTTCGTCAATTTTTGCATTACCAGCAAGTGCATCTTCAAAACCACGGATTAGAAGTGCTTGGTCTAGCTCAATACCAATTTCTGTTTTGTCTGCTAGGTCTTTATTTAAAAAGTTACCTACAGATGCACCAATACCGTATGCTTGTTGCTGTTCTACAGTGTCTAATTTAACTTCAGCTTGTTCTTTTTTTGCTTCTTGATTACAAGCTGTAAGCGCTAAAACTGACGCTGCAATCAATGACAATCTAATCGTCTTTTTCATTTTAAATCTCCGACACACTTTGCAGTTGTCATTTTAATGTATTATTACTAGTTAAAGATTAACGGCCCACATGATAGGCTGCTTGTTTAATGACTAAATTCCACATTGTTAGCTAAACTAAAAACATATCCAGTGATTAGACAAACAACCTAGGCATTTAACGCGTCCTAGTCTAACCTCTCAGTCACTAAGAGTTAAGGGGAAATACCTGTAATATGTCGATATTTCGTACTTTTTTAATCGTATTTAGCTGTTTTTTAGCCATCGCCTGTACCGATAAAAAGCAACACGCTGTAGCAAGTTACGAACATGCTGCACAAGGTGCGTTTTCATCAACACTTTCAAACGATGGTAAATACAGTTTGATCTCCTCTATCAACCATGGGGTCGCCCTGTGGGATAATCAACAGCAGGTACTAAAATACCAATGGTTTCAGCAGCAAGCTCAAGACAGTTTGGTATACGCCGTTGCTATTGCTTTTGATAACAGCGTGGCTGTTACCGCCGAAAAAACCACGTTTGCTGTGTGGGATATAGCCACAGGCAAAAATAAAGGTTATTACAAAATACAAAAAGCCAGTATTCGCGATATTGCTATTAGCAATCAAGGCCGTAGTGTTTTATACGGCCGTAGCGACGGCGTTGTCGTATTTGTAAACCTAGAAACCGGACGTCGTATTGAGTTTTTAGGTCATCAAGATAAAGTTAACACTGTTGACCTGTCTCCTAACGGACGCTACGCCTTAAGTGGCTCTAACGATTATGTTGCTTACTTTTGGGATACACGTACAGGGCAAGTAATTCATCGATTTAATCACCCAACGCGTGTTACCCAAGTAACGCTCGATCCACAAGGTCGCTATGCGTTTACGGCCGATAGTATGGCACAAGCAAATGTATGGAAGCTGACTACAGGTGATCTTGTGAGTAAACTGAAGTATATTGCGCGTCAGAAAATTTTTACTGCTGTGCGTTTTAACGAACAAGGCACTTTGCTTGCAACCGGCTCGCCAAATAAGCGCGTTGATTTATGGCAAATACTAAGCGGCGAAAAAATTCAAACTTGGCAGGTTACCCCGCGCGAAGGCAGTAAGCCTAAATCGGCGGTGGTGCTAGATGTGACATTTACAGATAACGGTAAGTCGTTGTTAACCGAAAGCTCCAGCGGTATCGCAGAGCGATTTATTATACGAGAGAATAATGAACACAATTGAACATCGCTTAATGGAACTTGAAGCCAAAGTGGCTTTTCAAGACGAAACGATTGAAGTTTTAAATGATGAAATAAAAGTGCACCAGCAACTTTTAGCAAAAATGAAACGCCAAACAGAGCTGCTAGCAGAAAAAATTAAAGAGTCGCAGTCATCATCGTCTATGATGTCTGAAGTACCTGAGCCGCCTCCACCGCATTACTAAAGCCGGTAAAAATTAGGCAATAAAAAACCGGGTTAGTCGCCCGGTTTAAATACACCAATTACTTGTTCAAATTGGCGAGTAGACGCCTGAACAGCGTTATCGGGTTGCGCCATTTTATGACCGCACTCAACACACTCTACTTTTTCAACATCATGTTCTCTGTATAGCATCATAGTATCCATGGCTTTACACTCAGGGCACGATGCACCAGCAATAAATCGCTTCTTTTGTCTCACAACATTTTTCCTGTGGTTTGAACTGCCGCTATTTTATCGTATAACTTCACTTGTTGATACGCTTGATAAGAGCATTAAGTTCTATGTTATGATAGCGCCAACTTAACAAGGGCACAGCAAAGTAACGCATTCATGATCCAAATCTCAGAAATAGAACTACTTCGTGGCGGTAAAGCCTTATTAAAAAACGCATCAGCTACGTTATTCCCAGAGCACAAAGTAGGCCTTGTTGGCGCTAATGGCTGTGGTAAATCTACGTTATTTGGTTTACTAAAATCTGAATTACAACTGGATGCCGGTAATTGCAGTATTCCAAAAGATTGGTCTATTGCCTCAGTAAAACAAGAAACCCCAGCCCTTGAAATAAGCGCCATTGACTATGTACTTCAAGGCCACCCAGAATACTATGCAATGCGTATAGCACTGCGTGAGGCCGAGAAAAACAACGATGGCGACACACAAGCCAAAGTACATATTCAGCTTGAAAACATTAAAGGTTACAGCATTGAATCAACCGCTGGTGAGCTATTACACGGCTTAGGCTTTGCCAATAACCTTATAGAAAACCCTGTCAGCTCGTTTTCGGGTGGTTGGCGTATGCGTTTAAACCTTGCCCAAGCATTAATACGCGACGCCGATTTACTACTTCTCGATGAGCCAACAAACCACCTTGATTTAGATGCCGTTTATTGGCTTGAACGCTTTTTACGTGCGTATACAGGCACCCTTGTACTTATATCGCATGACCGTGAGTTTTTAGATGCCGTGGTTGATCAAATTTGGCATGTAGATAAACAACTTATCAATGTGTACAAAGGTAACTACTCGCAGTTTGAACGCCAAAAAGCAGAGCGTTTATTACAACAACAAGCGATGTTTGATAAGCAACAAGATCAAATTGCCCACTTAGAGCAGTTTATAACTCGTTTTAAAGCCAAAGCCAGTAAAGCTAAACAAGCACAAAGCCGTGTAAAAGCGCTTGAACGCATGGAAAAATTAGCGCCGGCACATGCCGATTCACCCTTTAACTTTGAGTTTGCAGAGCCAAAAGCATTACCAAATCCACTAATGACAATAGATAAAGCCAAAGCGGGTTATGGTGACGTCACCATTTTAAATAATATAGAGCTAAACTTAGTACCAGGCAGCCGAATTGCTTTACTTGGAAGAAATGGTGCGGGTAAATCAACGTTAATTAAACTGCTTTCTGGTGATTTAGAGCCGCAAGCGGGCGAAGTTATTCAGCATCACGGATTAAATATTGGTTACTTTGCGCAGCATCAGCTTGAATCTCTTGATTTAAAAGCCAGTGCAATAACGCACATACAACGACTAGACCCAAAAGCCACTGAACAATCACTACGTGACTTTTTAGGCGGCTTTGCCTTCATTGGCGATAAAGCACTTGAGCCTGTAGCCCCATTTTCGGGCGGCGAAAAAGCACGTTTAGTGCTTGCCATGTTGGTATATCAAAAACCAAATTTATTACTACTGGATGAGCCAACTAACCACCTTGATTTAGAAATGCGCCATGCACTTGTTATGGCACTACAAGGGTTTGAAGGCGCAATGGTTACCGTATCGCATGATCGCCATATGCTTAAAAATACTGCCGATGAGTTTTACTTAGTAGATGACGGCAAAGTAACCCAGTTTGGTTACGACTTAGATGCGTATTATCAATGGTTACTTAACGCGAATAAAGAAGCGGTTAAAGCGCAGCAAACCGACGAGCCTAAAGCAAACCCAGGTGTTAACCGTAAGGAGCAAAAGCGTTTAGAGGCTGAGTTTAGAAAAGCCACTCAGCCACTTAAAAAGCAAATTGAAAAGCTTGAAAAGCAACTCGATAAATTCACCGCTGAATTAAGTGAAGTGGAAGTAGCCCTTGGCGACAACGAACTCTACAACGACGACAACAAAGCTAAGCTCAAAGAGTTATTGGCCAAGCAAGCAACGCTTACGCCTAAACTTAACGACGTTGAAGAAGAGCTACTGATGGCACTTGAAGAAATGGAAGAAAAAGAACAGGCATTCGCCGATGAACTTGCTCAATAGCGACCATTTTTGGCAGTTTGCGTGCACCTTGTACGCAAAGCCTGATCAACAAACAACCTTGCTGGCACTACAAAACCAGCAAGGTAAAAACGTTAATTTATGCTTATTACTGCTTTATTTAGACTCATTAAATTTAAGCGTTAACGCCGAGCAACTAAGTGAGTTAATACACACTATTAGTGAGTTTGATAACCAAGCTTTGCAACCACTACGTGCTGCACGTAGCTATTTAAAAACTAACCAAAATTCAATAAGTGATTACGCCACAATACGCGCAGAGTTACTAAGCGCTGAGCTAAAGCTTGAAAAACAACAGCAACATATGTTGATTGAAACAGTAAATGAGTTTGAATTAGTCGAGTATGCAGAGCCAAACAATATTGAGCTATATGTGAAAGCCCCTTAAGCGGCTCGTTTTTATACCCCCTTTCACTGCTCATTCTCTTTTCTTTGTGCAAAAAAACTTTAAGTGATTTATTCACAAAGAGGTTAAGAGACGCTGCGCTTTTAGAGGAAAAAAAACTAGATTACTTAGACAAAAATATAAATATTGAGCAATTATTTGGCTCAAGTAGTTTATAGCTCTACCCTCATTTACTTCTCATTTACTTCTCATTCTTTTCTCTTTGTGAAAATTTTTTAAGTGGTTTACTCAAAAAAGTTAAAAGCACTACGCTTTGGGGGAAGTGAAAAAACATGGATTACGATCAGCTCACTATTTCAAGCGAAAAACTCTCTTTACCCTTTGGTAATAACTTATTAGTCCTCAAAGCATGATCTAAATCAACTTAGCTTCGCTCCTACATCTGCTTATGTAAATAACTTGATCTCGATCACGTTGGGCTTTCTAAACACCGCTTATGATTAACCCATCAACAACGAGGGGAACAAATCATGAGCGTATTCTTTAGAGATTTTTTTACAGATCCAGTTTTATTTATGTCTTTTGGGTTTTTAACTATCGTTGTTTCTTTGTGTATCTTTTTTGCTTTTTTCTTTCTGAAAAAAATACATGATGCAGAAATTCCTGACCAAAATTAAGCACGACGCACTAAAGCGCCTTATTAGTTTACTAGTTAGGCGCTTTTTATTTTCTGAAGCGAAAAATTTGGTACACTAGCTTTTCGTTTAATACAAAGTGCGTAGTACAAACATGATCTCTCAGTTCAAACCAGCATGGTGGATGACCAATCGTCACGTTCAGACCATAATGCCGCGTTTTTTCCGCCCATTTCACCACACTCGCTACGAACTTGAGCAACTTGATACACCTGATGGTGACTTTATTGAGCTTGCATGGTCACTTCCACATAACGAAACCGCACCACTAGCCGTTGTTTTGCATGGCCTTGAAGGCAATATAAATAGCTTTTATGCCAAAGGCATGATGAAGGCGTTAAAAAAACAAGGTTACGCAGTGGTGCTTATGCACTTTAGAAATTGCTCAACAGAGGTAAACCGCCTGCCGCGAGCTTATCACAGTGGTGATACCGCCGATTTAGCCTTTTTTATAAATCACTTAAAGCTGCAGTTTCCTGAGCGCACTATGGTCGCCGTAGGTTTTTCGTTAGGCGGTAACGTACTGGCCAAATACTTAGGTGAACAATCACAAGCATGCCCACTAAGTGCTGCAGCGGTGGTATCTGCTCCTTATGATTTGTCGTCATCAAGTGATGTTATTCGTAAAAGTTTAGGTAAAATTTATCAAAAGTATTTGCTCGATCGAATGAAAAAGTCGATGCAACGTAAATTGCCGCAAATTAAGCAGCAAATACCTATAACTACCGATCAATTAATGAATATTGATGATTTATTAGAGTTCGATAACCAACTTACAGCACCGTTACACGGCTTTGAAAATGCCCACGATTACTATCGTAAAGCCAGTGCCATGCCGTACTTAAAAGATATAGCGATACCCACACTTATTATTCATGCCAAAGACGACCCAATGCTCTCAATTAAGGCCGTACCGAGTAGGCAAGATGTAAGTGAGCATGTTACGCTGCGCATCTCTGACAAGGGCGGACACGTTGGTTTTATTAGCGGTAAAAATCCGTTTAAGCCCATATTTTGGTTAGAGAAAGCCGTGCCATGCTATTTTGGGCAACATGTTTTAGGCAACGCAAACAAAGAGCAATTATGATTATCCCTTTTGAACAACTCGATAAAGATACACTATACAACCTAATAGAAAGCTATGTACTGCGCGAAGGCACCGATTATGGCGAAGTAGAAGCAAGCATTGAATCTAAAGTTAACCAAGTTAAGCTACAGCTTAAAAATGGCGAAGCAATGGTGTTTTTCTCTGAATTACATGAGTCTGTAACTATCATTTCGAAGGGCGAATTTAAAGCGCTGCAAAGTGAAGAGCATCAAGCAGAGTCATTTGATTAGCACTTGTAACTTTTGAATTGAACGTACACAATGGCTTTTTACCCAAAGAGCCAAAACATGATAAAACTCAGCACTCTAGTGGTAGCCGTATCACTAGCTTTAACTAGCCAAGCCCAAGCAGAACAAACAATAACAGCATCTGACAAGGCAATTAAACTCGCTAAAGACACCATTTTAATTGATACCCATATAGACGTACCTTATCGAATTCACGAAAGCTGGGTTGATGTAACTAAAGCGACAACTGATGGCGATTTTGACTACCCTCGCGCTGTAAAAGGCGGTTTAAACGCACCGTTTATGTCGATTTATATTCCTGCGCATTTGGAATTTGAAGGTAAAGGAAAAAGCTACCAACTAGCCAATCAAATGATTGATAGTATGGAAGCTATAGCCCAGCGCGCACCCGATAAGTTTGCTATTGCCAGCTCAAGCACTGATATAGAAGAGCAGTTTAAGCAAGGTAAGCTGTCTATTGCAATGGGTATGGAAAATGGATCTCCTATCGAAGGAGATATGAAAAACCTTCAGCACTTTTACGACCGCGGTATTCGCTACATCACGCTAGCGCACTCGCAAAGCAACCATATTTCAGATTCGTCTTATGATATTCGCCGCAAATGGAAAGGTTTAAGCCCATTTGGTAAAAAGCTAATTACTGAAATGAATAATATTGGTATGTTAATCGACGTTTCTCATATTTCTGATGATGCGTTTTATCAGGTTATGGATCTCTCTAAAACACCCGTAATTGCCTCTCATTCATCACTTCGTAAATATACTCCTGGCTTTGAGCGTAATATGAATGACGATATGTTATTAGCACTTAAAGAAAATGGCGGTGTTATTCAAATCAACTTTGGCTCAAGTTTTGTTACCGCTAAAGCAGGCAGTTGGGGCAAGCAGTTAAAAAGTACAAAAGAGTCGGTTAAAAAAGACGGGACTAAATTAAGCAAAGATTTTGATGCTGTATACCGTGCCAAAAACCCTTACCCATTTGCAAGCCTTGAGCAAGTACTTGATCATATTGATCACGTAGTTGAGCTAATTGGTATTGATTATGTCGGTATTGGCTCCGATTATGATGGAGTAGGCGATTCATTACCTATCGGTTTAAAAGATGTATCTAGCTACCCTAACCTTGTTCAAGGTTTAATGGATAGAGATTACAGCGATGCTGATATTAAAAAAATTCTTAGCGGTAATTTATTAAGAGTTTTAAAGCAAGCTGAAGAGTATGCTAAAAAGCATTAAAGCTTTTATCATATATTAGTAATTGGCTAAAAGACCAAGAGCTAACTCAATATAAGCGCGGCCTAGCCGTGCTTTTTTATTGGTACCAATTTTATTAAAAGCATGATCATTTTAACGTATTAAATAGCCCATTAACTGCGTAGTTATCTTCAGCAATCTTTTTCCTCGGGTTTCGTAAAACTCAACCCAAGCTACGGCAATAAAGCTATAACGAAAAGCCAATCACTTTTCTTCAGGTATTAAAAAAGGCCACCTAAGTGACCTTTTTCTAATAATTAACTTTAAGGTTAATTATTACGCTACGATAGTTGCTACAAAGTACCTACGCCTAAGATAAGAGCGCCACCTTNAACTATTCTGTTGGTCACTCAGTTTTCAATTGAGACTCTAATTTGTTTGCCTCGCTACCTAAGTAGGTTGGCTGTTAGAACTCAATCTGTACGAGTGCCCACACAGATGATTGCTTTATATTTTTAAAGAACGTTTTGATTCGCTTTAGCGTCTCAAGGGATGCGAATAATACACCCTTTATTTTTCGAGTCAACACTTAGTTTTAAACTTTCTTTTTGGAAGATTTAAAACCGAAGTTTTATTTAACTCTCTGAGGTATTTCGTGCCTCGCTATGCGTTGGCGTTTCCCGTCTCAGTGGGGTCGCATTATAGGGAGATCCGAAAACAGATCAACCCTTTTTTGAAGAAAACTTGAAATAAAGTGCTGTTCGCTGAGTATTTGAGCTAAACACGTTAAAAACACAACATAACTAGCAAGTTATTAACAACTAAAGGCGCTTTAACTATTCTAATATCAAATATTGTATCAAACGATCTTCATGTAGAGGCTTACACCCCAAATGATCAACACGATCGCTAATGAAAGTGTTACGGCTGCAGATCCCATATCTTTAGCTCTACCTGACAATACATGCAATTCTGTACTTACTCGATCTGTTAATGCTTCGATGGCAGAATTTAATAATTCAACGATTAGTATAACCAGCAGTGAACTTACTAATATTGCCCAGTGCAGTAATGATGAAGCAAGCCAAAATGAAATAGGAAATAATATAAGACTTAGTAATAGCTCTTGTCTAAATGCGGCTTCCTCTTTAAATGCAGCTCTAAAGCCTAGGTAGGAACAGTAAGTTGCTTTAAAAACACGTTTGAGGCCTAAGCCATTTGGTTTAAGTATATCTTTCATTAATAAACTCTATGAATGAAGGTCAAAATAAAGCCCCGCATTGCGAGGCTTTTTATTTATGCTACACCGTATTGATCACGATAAGCTTTAACTGAGGCTAAATGTTCTTCCATCGTCCCTTGAACTTCAAGGTAGCTAATAAGATCAGCTAATTTTACAATAGAGATTACTTTGGTATTAAAGTCGCGCTCAACTTCTTGAATAGCTGATAACTCAGCTTTACCTTTTTCTTGGCGATCTAATGCTATTAAAACGCCACTAAGGTCTGCGCCATTCTCAGCAATAATTTCCATAGACTCACGTATAGCGGTACCAGCGGTAATTACATCATCAACTAGCATTATTTTGCCATTAAGTTCTGATCCCACCAACGTGCCACCTTCACCGTGTGATTTTTTTTCTTTACGGTTAAAACAGTACGGTACATCTTTATCATGGTGATCTGCTAATGCAACTGCCGTTGTTGTCGCTATTGGTATACCTTTATAAGCAGGACCAAATAATACATCATACTCTATCGATGAATCTTCCAATGCTGCAGCATAGAAGCGACCTAAACGCGCTAAATCACGACCAGTATTAAATAAGCCGGCATTGAAAAAGTACGGACTTGTTCGGCCTGACTTTAAAGTAAACTCACCAAACTTTAATACCTGCTTCTCTAAAGCAAATTCTATAAACTCTTTTTGATAATCTTTCATATCTAGTGGCCTATTTATGCTAATGCTTGCTTTTGTACGTCAATGATTTCGCGTATAGAATGTTTGGCTAAAGTAAGTAATTCATCCAGCTCATCAAACGAGAAAGGTTCACCTTCGGCTGTACCTTGAATTTCAATAATTTTACCTGTCTCAGTTAAAATTACGTTCATATCAGTCTCAGCAGCTGAATCTTCTATATACTCTAAATCGCTAATTGCCTGACCTTTGTATATGCCTACTGAAATAGCCGCAATCATATGCTTTAGTGGGTTTGAGTTAATCATACCTTTAGCACGCATATGCGTTAGTGCATCAACTAGTGCAACACATGCGCCACTTATAGAAGCAGTACGTGTACCACCATCTGCTTGAATAACATCACAGTCGATAGTAATCGTGTTTTCACCAAGGGCTTTTAAATCAACAGCTGCACGAAGTGCACGTGCAATTAAGCGTTGAATTTCCATAGTACGACCGCC
Organism: Pseudoalteromonas sp. SWN166; assembly: GCF_015864485.1. NCBI lineage: Bacteria > Pseudomonadati > Pseudomonadota > Gammaproteobacteria > Alteromonadales > Pseudoalteromonadaceae > Pseudoalteromonas > Pseudoalteromonas sp. SWN166. The sequence continues at coordinate 2,650 of NZ_JADYXB010000012.1, read as the reverse complement.
CTGCTTACCACGTGCAGCTTCACGCGCATTACGTGTATGCGTAGCTCGCGGTAACATACCGTATTCAGCATTGATCCAACCCTTACCTTGCCCTTTCATGAAACGAGGAACGCCCGATTCAACAGTCGCTGTACAAAGTACTTTGGTGTTACCAAACTCAACAAGTACTGAGCCTTCAGCATGCAAAGTATAATTACGTGTAAATGTAACAGGTCTAATTTGGTTAGGTGTTCTTTCGCTTGGACGCATTGACGATCCCCTTAATTCAGAATTTGCGACATTATAAGTGTATGTGGGTATAGATACCATGCTGATTTAAATAAATAGCTGTATGCAAAATATTCAGTGTATTAAATTTTCCCTAGAGCTTAAGCGGTGTTACGGTATAATCATCGTAATATTGTATTTATAAATTTAGGAAAATATCCATGATCCACAGTATGACAGCTTATGCGCGTCGCGAAATAAAAGGCGATTGGGGAACTGGCACTTGGGAAGTTCGTTCAGTGAACCAGCGTTACCTTGAAACATTTATTCGCGCACCAGAGCAATTTCGTGGCATGGAGCCAGTTATTCGTGAGCGTTTACGCAAACACTTACAACGCGGTAAAGTTGAGGTTTTTTTAAAGTTTGTAGCAAATCCTGCCCATGTTGGTGAGCTATCAATTAACCAAGCCCTTGCTGAGCAACTTATAAATAGCGCGAAATGGGTTCAACAGCAAAGTAATGGCGACATTAACCCTGTTGATATATTGCGTTGGCCTGGTGTTATGGAAGCTGAAGAACTTGATATGGATAGCGTTAATACCGCACTAATTGCTGGTCTTGATCAAGTAATCGAAGATTTTAAATCAGCTCGTGGCGATGAAGGTGCAAACCTTGAAGAAATGATAGCAATCCGCCTTGATGCGATTTTAGAGCAAGTAGAAATTGTAGAAACGCATATGCCCGAGATTGCTAAGTGGCAGCGTGAAAAACTGGCTCAAAAGCTAGAAGACTTAACAGCAAACATTGACGAGTCACGCCTTGAACAAGAACTTATTTATCTTGCTCAAAAACAAGATGTAGCTGAAGAATTAGATCGTTTAAAGTCTCACGTTAAAGAAACTAAAAAAATCCTTAAAAAAGGTGGCGCATGTGGTCGTCGTTTAGATTTTATGATGCAAGAGTTTAATCGTGAAGCTAACACGCTAGCGTCTAAGTCTATTAATAGTGACATCACTACTGCCGCTGTAGAGCTAAAAGTGTTGATAGAACAAATGAGAGAACAAATTCAAAACATTGAGTAATTTTTAGCCAAAATAGTATATTCATTACTGATCAAACCCGGCTTGGCTCGGGTTTTTTATTAATACCAATAATGATATTTCGAATGTTGTTACCTAGCACTTCGCTTAATGTGAAATCCTCACCTTCAAATCACACTTTATTTTAGACATTAAAAACCCGAGACTAAGCTCGGGCTTTTTGGTAACAATTAGCTAAGCTAATAATTACGCTTTGAACGTTGCTACAAAGTACCTACGCCTAAGGTAAGAGCGCCACCTTCATATGACACTTTATTTTAGGCATTAAAAAACCCGAGACTAAGCTCGGGCTTTTTGGTAACAATTAGCTAGGCTAATAATTACGCTACGATAGTTGCTACAACACCAGCACCTACAGTACGACCACCTTCACGGATAGCAAAACGAAGACCTTCATCCATCGCGATTGGTGCGATTAGAGTTACTGTCATCTTGATGTTATCACCAGGCATTACCATTTCTACGCCATCTGGTAACTGTACGTCACCAGTTACGTCAGTTGTACGGAAGTAGAACTGTGGACGGTAACCTTTGAAGAATGGAGTATGACGACCACCTTCATCTTTCGAAAGTACGTATACTTCTGAAGTGAATGTAGTATGTGGGTTGATTGAACCAGGCTTAGCTAGTACTTGACCACGTTCAACGTCTTCACGCTTAGTACCACGTAGAAGTGCGCCGATGTTTTCGCCAGCACGACCTTCGTCTAGAAGCTTACGGAACATTTCAACACCAGTACAAGTAGAACGAGTTGTATCATTGATACCAACAATTTCTACTTCGTCATTGATGCGGATGATACCAGCTTCAACACGACCAGTTACAACTGTACCACGACCCTGGATTGAGAAAACGTCTTCGATAGGCATGATGAAAGGCTTATCGATGTCACGCTCTGGCTCTGGGATGTAAGTATCAAGTGCGTTTGCAAGCTCAACAATCTTATCTTCCCACTCTTTCTCGCCTTCTAACGCTTTAAGCGCAGAACCAGCAATTAGAGGTAAGTCATCACCTGGGAAATCGTATTCTGAAAGAAGTTCACGAACTTCCATTTCTACTAGTTCAAGTAGCTCTTCGTCATCTACCATGTCACATTTGTTCATGAACACGATGATGTAAGGAACGCCAACTTGACGAGAAAGAAGGATGTGCTCACGCGTTTGTGGCATAGGGCCATCAGTCGCAGCAACTACTAAGATCGCGCCGTCCATTTGAGCAGCACCAGTGATCATGTTTTTAACATAATCGGCGTGACCAGGACAATCTACGTGTGCGTAGTGACGTGAAGGAGTATCGTATTCAACGTGAGACGTTGAAATAGTGATACCACGTTCGCGCTCTTC